>DASYCD010000077.1:0-51996 GCA_036500405.1 Bryobacteraceae bacterium | reverse complement strand
CCGACTTCCCGCTGGTCTCTCCTGTGCAGGGAACGATCGCCGGGAACACGACCTCTCTTTTCAGCAGCACGGATGGCGGCGCCACCTGGACCCCGGCGGACACACGCATTCCTGGCAGGGTCTTCGATATTTCCATGAATCTCGCGGGAACCTCAGCTCTGGCGATCACAGAATCGGGAATTTATCGAACAACGGATGGAGGCGCGACGTGGACGCGCCAGTTCAGTGCTCCGTCTGGCGTTACGGCGCTGAGCAGAAGCCAGGCAGCGCCCTCCGTCATCTACGCGGTTTGCGGCACGGCGGTATGCCGGTCTGCAGATGACGGCGTTACCTGGGCATCCGTGGCGCCGCCGGGACCGTCAGGCCAGATTGTCGCCGATCCACTTTCCGCCGGCACGGTCTATCTCCAGAGTGCCTCCACCTGGTGGAAATCCACGGACAACGGTTCTTCCTGGTCGACGTTGACTATTCCGGAGAATGGCATGATGACCGCGATGATCGGAGCTCCCGATGGCGCTCTCTATGCTGTCGTCAAGGCTCCCCACTGGCCATACCCCGATCTGTACAAGAGCACAAATCAGGGAGGCAGCTGGTCGCCCCTGAATCTCGACCTGCCGATCAACGCTTCTTTTTCTTCGCACCAGCTGAGCGTGGCTGGCAATGCGGTCTATTTCGCTTCGTTCTCGATTTATCAGACGACCAACGGTGGAAAGAAATTTACCCGCACAATGGGTCCGGAATCGATATATGAAATCGAGGTTTCGCCGAAGGATCCCTCTGTTCAGTACGCCTTCGGCGCCTCGGGATACGTTCTGAAATCCGCGGATGGGGGAGCCACCTGGAGTGCAACATCCCAGCATCTGAGTCTGGACGGCGTTTTCGGCGGGGCCAGCAGTATTTCCCACATCGTTGTCGATCCGGCGAATCCATCGCATCTCTTCGCGATATCGCCGGTCAACACCGCGGTCTTCGCGGCGAAACTGAACAGCGCCGGTAACTCATTCACGTGGTCCACTGTTCTGGGAGGATCGAGCTCCGAGGCCGGTCTCGGAATTGCAACGGACGGCGCCGGCAACGCCTTCCTCACGGGCATCGGAACCTCGTTGATCCCCACGACCGCTCCGCCTCTTTCCGGCACATCGACCAGCATGTCGGCCTTCATTACAAAAATCTCCGACGCGTCCGGCGATTGCGCGCCTCTTCTGAGCGCCAGCGATCAGACCATTACAGGCCAGAGCCAAACGCTGAAGTTCAGCGTGGTGGCGCCCGGCGGCTGCAACTGGACCGCATCGAGCGACGCGGACTGGGCTGCCATCACTTCAGGCGCATCCACAAATGGCGCGGGGCTGGTCACCATACAAGTGGCTCAAAACGACGGCGTCAATACTCGAACCGCGACTCTGAAAGCAGCGAATTCGTCAGTGAAAATTACGCAGGCGGGTAACTCCTGTTCGTATTCGCTCGATACACCGCCCTCGCCGTATTCAGCCGATCCGCCTGAATACACTGTCCCGCGCGGCGGAGGCGCCGTGACCGCTGTTCTGACAGCTACTGACGGCTGTCCCTGGACCGTTATCAATCGTTATCCGGCAGCCATTACCGTCACGTCGGGATCATCGGGTACGGGAAGCGGAACAATTCAACTGACGGTTGCGCCAAGCCCCGTGAAGAGCATGGCCGTCGCTTTCTACCTTCCCGTGGGAACGGCCACGATCGGGATCCTGCAGTTATATGCGCCCCCGCAGGATCAGCTCATCACGTTCTCACCCATTCCGGATCAGACGCTGGATTTCGATCCGCCGCCGCTCGCCGCGACAGCGAGTTCGAACTTTCCGGTAACGTTCACGTCCAGCACGATGACCGTGTGCCAGGTCTCCGGCTATACAGTCACGCTGATTGCGACAGGGACATGCTCGATTACCGCGAATCAGGTGGGGAATGCTTTGTGGTTCCCGGCGCCGCCGGTCACCCAGACCTTCGCCGTTACCGCTGGACCGGCCGTTCCTCAACTCGCTGGAATTGTGAACGCGGCGAGCAGCAACGTACAGCTGCCGCCCGGCAGCTATGTCGCCATCTACGGTCACGCGCTGGCGGGCCATGGAAATACCTCGGCGACGGCGCTTCCTTTGCCAACCTCTCTGAACGGAACGCAGGTAACCCTGGGTGGACTGCCCATGCCTCTGCTCTATGCGGCCAGCGGACAGATCAATGCGCTTGTCCCGATGGGACTGACGCCCAACCAGTCGTATCCTCTGGTGGTCACGCGGGACGGCATTCCGTCCTCCCCGTTCTCGCTGCGCGTGGGGCAAGTGCAGCCTGCGATTTACAGCGTGAATGCGAATGGCTTGGGCGCCGGCGTCGTCACCAACTCGCTGACGGGACAACTGATCACACAGGACAATCCCGCCTCTGCCGGGGACTACCTGACCATTTATTGCAATGGCCTGGGACCGGTGCACGGGCCGAACGGAGAAGCCGCGCCGAAGGACGGCGCCGCCGCTCCCCTCGACCTGATCTACTCTACGGATGCAACGGTGACTGCCAGCTTAAGCTCTACGACGCCCTATGTGGCGTTGGGCAACCAGCCGGTCGTGCTGTTTTCCGGATTGACTCCCAGCCTCGCCGGCCTCTATCAGGTCAATATTCAGCTGCCATACATGGGAGAGATTTACGGCACTGTGACGGGGTCTCTGACGATTAGTACAGGCGGCGCGCGGTCCAACCAGGTCTCCATCTACGTTCACTAAAACGAAAAGCCCGCCGGTTACCCGGCGGGCTTTCGTCATTCTGATTCGCGGCCTGCGTTACGCCGTCGCCGGGTCCGCTCTTTCCGGATCCAGCCCCAGCTCCGCAATCGCCTTCGCCGCTTTCTTCGCGTCGAACTTGCCATCGCGCGCCAGGCGCGAGAGCGCCGCCGCCGCAATCGACGCCGCGTTCACTTCGAAGTGGCTGCGCAGGTACGTGCGATTGTCGCTGCGGCCGAAACCGTCCGTGCCGAGCGACGTCAGCCGTGAACCCAGCCAGGGCGCAATCTGATCCTGCACCGCCTTCATGTAGTCCGAAGCCGCGATCACCGGCCCTTCCGTCGCGCCAAGCACCTGCTGGACGTACGGCGTCTTCGCCGTCTCCGCCGGATGCAGCATGTTCCAGCGCTCCGTCTTCAGAGCTTCGCGGCGCAGTTCGGTGTAGCTCGTCGCGCTCCACACATCAGCCGCAACGCTGTACTTCTCGGCTAGAATCTGCTGCGCCTTCAGGGCTTCCGTCAGAATCGAACCGCTGCCGAGCAACTGAACAGTCGCCTTCGCCTTCGCCACGCTGGCCTTCCGGAAGAGATACACGCCCTTCAGAATGCCCTCGTCGATCTTCGCCCGGTCAACCTCCGGCTGCGGCTCCTGACGGTAATTTTCGTTGTAGAGCGTCAGGTAGTAGAAAATGTCCTCGCGATTTTCATACATGCGGCGGATACCTTCGCGCACGATCACCGCAATCTCAAAAGCGAACGCCGGATCGTAGGAAACCAGATTCGGTACCGTGCTCGCCGTCAGCAGCGAGTGGCCGTCCTGATGCTGCAACCCTTCGCCCGAAAGCGTCGTGCGTCCGGCGGTGCCGCCCAGCAGGAAGCCCTTGCCGCGCGAATCGGCGAACGCCCAAACCTGATCGCCCACGCGCTGGAATCCGAACATCGAATAGTAGATGTAGAACGGAATCGTATCGATCCCGTAATTCGCATACGCCGTGCCGGCCGCGGTGAATTCCGCCATCGAGCCCGCTTCAGTAATGCCTTCTTCAAGAATCTGGCCGTCTTTCGATTCCTTGTAGTACAGGAACATGTCGGCGTCATGCGGCTTGTAGAGCTGCCCGCCCGAGGCGTAAATGCCATAGGCGCGGAACATGCTGTCCATACCGAACGTGCGCGCTTCATCCGGAACGATCGGCACAATGTACTTTCCGATCTGAGGATGCTTCATCAGCTTGGTCAGGATTCCAACGCAGGCCATGGTCGTCGAGAGCTCGCGGTCTTTAGAACCGGTGCGGAACTCTTCGATGTAATCGTCCGCCGGCGCTGTGGTCTTCGAAGGCGCGGGATTGCGCACCGGCATGTAACCGCCAAGCGCCTTGCGCCGCTCGTGCATGTAAACCAGAGCAGGGCTCGATTGCGCCGGACAGAATGGCGTCACGTTCTGGGCGCACTCATCGGGAATATTCAGCAGGAAGCGCTCGCGAATATGCTGCACATCTCCGCCCTTTAGTTCCTTGTTCTGATGAGTGGGATTGCGCGCTTCGAAGTTGTCGCCGAGGCCATAACCTTTCACCGTCTTGGCGAGGATCACCGTCGGTCCGCCCTTGTGCTCCACGGCGCGCTTATAGGCGTTGTAGACCTTCGAGGGATCATGGCCCCCGCGATGCAGCTTGCCGAGCTCTTCGTCTGACATATGCTCGACGAGAGCCGCCGTCTCCGGATACCGGCCGAAGAATTCCTTGCGGGAATAAGCGCCGCCCTTGGCCTTGAACGACTGGTATTCGCCATCCACGCATTCATTCATCAGCTGGATCAGCCGGCCCGAAGTATCGGCCGCGAGGAGCGGATCCCAGTCGCTGCCCCAGAGACACTTGATCACGTTCCAGCCCGCGCCGCGGAAAACGCCTTCCAGTTCCTGAACCACTTTGCTGTTGCCACGCACAGGACCATCGAGCCGCTGCAGGTTGCAGTTGACGACGAAGATCAGATTGTCCAGCTTCTCCCCGACCGGGATGCGGATCGCGCCTGTCGATTCGGGTTCGTCCATTTCGCCATCGCCGAGGAACGCCCACACCTTGCGATTCGATTCCGGCAGCAGGCCGCGATGCTCCAGATACCGCATGAAACGCGCATGGTAGATGGCGTTGATCGGACCCAGCCCCATCGAAACCGTGGGGAACTGCCAGAAATCCTTCATCAGCCAGGGGTGCGGATATGAAGAGAGCCCCGGGGTGTCCCGGAGCTCGTGGCGGAAATTCAGAAGATGTTGTTCGGTGAGCCGGCCTTCTACAAAGGCTCTTGCGTATACCCCAGGCGATGCGTGGCCCTGGAAGTAAACCATGTCGCCTGCCTGGCCGTCGATCGATGCCCGGAAGAAATGGTTGAAGCCGACTTCGAGCAGCGTGGCGAGCGACGAGTACGTCGCAATGTGGCCCCCAATGCCGTGGTCGAGCGTGTTCTGGTGCGAAACCATGGATATCGCATTCCATCGCACCAAACTCTTGATCTCGCGCTCGAGCGCGCGGTCGCCTGGATAGGGCACCTCCTGACCCACCGGGATCGAATTGACGTAATCCGTGGTGGCTCGAATCGGAACTTCGACGCCGTTCTCGCGTGCTCGTTCCGTGAGTTTGTCGAGGAGGAACGTGACCCGGTTCGGTCCCGCTACGTCCGCGATCTGGTCAAGCGCTTCCATCCATTCGGAAGTTTCCCGAGGATCGAGGTCGACCGTGCGTTCAGAGGCTGTTTGGTGCATGGGTAATCCAATTATAAGCAATAGGCCAATCTGGACCAAGGGACGGCGTGGACCATATTTTGAGGCGTGACCAGATCTCCCTGAGCCGCGCTTTCTTTTGCTCTTGACCAATCTACTGTACTTGTCATAGAATCGCAAACAAGTATAGTAGATGTCAAAATTCACCCAACTCGAACTCGGAATCATGCAGGCGCTCTGGGATAGCGGCCGCATCTCCATACGCGAAATTCAGGAAACGTTTCCCGAACCGGCCCGGCCCGCCTACACCACGATCCAGACCACCGTCTACCGGCTGGAGGCGAAAGGGGCGGTGAAGAGAGTCAGGAAGATCAGCAACGCTCACATCTTTGAAGCAGTCGTTTCGCGCGACGCCGCTCAGACTCGGCTGATCGACGAATTGCTCGGACTCTTCGGCGGGCGCACGCAACCCGTCATGGCGCATCTGATCGAAACCGGCAGACTCACGATGGACGACGTGAAGGAAGCCGAGCAGGCTTTGAAGCGCCTGTCGAAAAAGGACAAGCCGACATGATGAATCATCTGGTTCAGTCGACAATTTTCGCGGCGCTGTTGGGATTGCTGACGCTGCTTCTGCGGAACAATCGCGCGGCTACGCGCTACTGGATCTGGCTGGCTGCATCGCTGAAATTTCTGGTCCCGTTTTCGCTCTTTGTGGAAATCGGTCACCGGCTGACCTGGGCCACCACGCCGGTGATCACCCAGCCGCAGTTGTCGTTTGTTCTGGAGCAGGTTGTCGCGCATGTATATGTGGCGACTTCGCCGGCCCCCGCTGTTGCTTCGGCGAGCAGTTGGCCGATTCTCCCCGCGCTCTGGATATTCGGCAGTATCGCCGTTCTGATGTTCTGGCTGATGCGATGGCAGCGAGTGGCGCGATCGCTGCGCCGGGCGGTCGTAGTCCAGGAGGGCAGGGCATTCGATCGCCTCCGCCTGCTGAATGTCCGTACCAAACTCGTGGCGCTCGACGGTTCCATCGAACCCGGCGTTTTCGGTATCCTCCGGCCGGTTCTCTATCTTCCGGACGGAATCGCCGAACATCTCAACGACGCCCAGTTGGACGCGATTTTCCTCCACGAACTCACCCATATCCGCCGCCGCGATAATCTGACGGCCGCGCTTCACATGCTGGTCGAAGCGGTTTTCTGGTTTCATCCATTGGTGTGGTGGATGGGAGCGAGGCTGGTGGAAGAACGCGAGCGCGCCTGCGATGAGGAAGTTGTCCGGCTCGGCAGCGATCCCGAAGTTTACGCCGAAAGCATTCTGAAAATCTGCCGTCATTGTCTGGAGTCTCCCCTCGTCTGCGTCTCCGGAGTCACGGGATCGGATCTCCGCAAGAGGATCGAAGCCATCATGCTCAACAGCTGTTCCATGAGGCTCCATCTCGCAAAGAAGGCGACGATCTCGATTGTGGCGATCTCGGCTTTTGCGATTCCTGTGACGGTGGGCATGCTGAATATACGGACGGGCCGGACTCAGACTGCGTCCGCACCGCCAAAGTTTGAAGCTGCCTCCATCAGACGATGTACGGTCAATCAGGCCGTTCTGCGCGCGGCGCGCGGATCCGGCGCATCGACGCTCGGAGATTCCACGATGTTCAGAACGCCCTGTATATCCCTCCGTTCCCTGATTCGCACGGCGTACATTCGTTACGCAAACGGCTACGTGATGCAGGAAGCATCGATGCTGTTGAAGCAGTCGCTGCAAGGCGGGCCGGACTGGATTGATGAGGAGCACTATTCGGTAAACGCAAAACCAACCGCTCCCCAAACGACGGCATTGATGGCAGGGCCTATGCTCCAGGCGCTTCTCGAAGATCGATTCAAGCTGAAGATCCATCGCGAGCGCAAGACAGTTCCGGTCTACGCGATGGTTTTAGACAAAGGTGGCGCAAAGCTTCAGACTACAAAACCGGGTGAATGCGCGGTAGTGGATCCGCAAGCTCAGGCCCCTGCGGTTGTACCCGGAGAGCCTTTGCCCTGCGGCTATATAGGCGGCGACAGTGATGGAGTTAAGGTGGTTGGCGCAACAATTTCGAGCATCTGTCCTGTGTTGTCGGGGCGCTTGCGCCGCGATGTGATCGACAAAACGGGGCTTCTGGGAGCCTTTACTTATCATCTCGATCTGGTCGTGGGCCCGCCGGGTACAGAGCCGGGAATCGACGACCCGACGGCGCCTGACCCGGTTGCAACTGTTGCAACTGCTTTGAAAAAACTCGGACTAAGAATCGAAGCATCGCGGGGCGAGGCGGAGTTTGTAGTGATCGATCACGTGGAACGACCGTCAGAGAACTGATATGATCACTCACCTCATCCAGTCGACAATTTTCGCGGCGCTGTTGGGATTGCTGACGCTGCTTCTGCGGAACAATCGCGCGGCTACGCGCTACTGGATCTGGCTGGCTGCATCGCTGAAATTCCTGGTCCCCTTTTCGCTCTTTGTGGAAATCGGTCACCGGCTGACCTGGACCACCACGCCGGTGATCACCCAACCGCAGTTGTCGTTTGTTCTGGAGCAGGTTGTCGCGCCTGTATATGTGGCGACTTCACCGGCCCCCGCCGTTGCTTCGGCGAGCAGTTGGCCGATTCTCCCCGCGCTCTGGATATTCGGCAGTATCGCCGTTCTGATCTTCTGGCTGATGCGATGGCAGCGAGTGGCGCGATCGCTGCGCCGGGCAGTCGTAGTTCGGAAGGGCAGGGCATTCGATCGCCTCCGCCTGCTGGATGTCCGTACCAAACTCGTGGCGCTCGACGGTTCCATCGAACCCGGCGTTTTCAGTATCCTCCGGCCGGTTCTCTATCTTCCGGACGGAATCTCCGAACATCTCAACGACGCCCAGTTGGACGCGATTTTCCTCCACGAACTCACCCATATCCGCCGCCGCGATAATCTGACGGCCGCGCTTCACATGCTGGTCGAAGCGGTTTTCTGGTTTCATCCATCGGTGTGGTGGATGGGAGCGAGGCTGGTGGAAGAACGCGAGCGCGCCTGCGATGAGGAAGTTGTCCGGCTCGGCAGCGATCCCGAAGTTTACGCCGAAAGCATTCTGAAAATCTGCCGTCATTATCTGGAGTCTCCGCTCGTCTGCGCCTCCGGAGTCACGGGATCGGATCTCCGCAAGAGGATCGAAGCCATCATGTCGAGCCGGGTGATCCTCCGGCTCAATTTCGCGAAGAAAGCCGTGTTGGCAATCGCGGGGGCAGTTGCCCTGGCGCTGCCGGTCCTGATCGGAATTGTGAATGTGCCGGGGATGCGTGCGCAGTCAAACGGGCCTGTGCCGAAGTTTGACGCCGCGTCTATCCGGCCGGCTGAGCCCGGCGGGCAGTTCATGTTCGGTCTTCGTCCCATGCCAGGCGGTCGGATCAGCGGGTCAAACGTCACTCTGAAACTTTTGATCACAAGCGCTTACGGGGTTGATGATTTTCAGGTTTCGGGTGGGCCGGGATGGATGGAGACTGCGCGCTACAACATTGAAGCCACGCCTGCATCGCCGGTCGGTCCAGATAAGTGGAAAGAGGAGCTCCAGGATTTTCTGGCCGAGCGGTTTCATCTTGCGTTCCATCGTGAAACCAGGGAGGTTCCGGTTTATGCGCTTGTGCTCGCGAAGAAGGACGGCGCGCTGGGCCCGGATTTGGTTCCATCGAAGCCGGGCGATTGCGTTGCGCGCGACCCATCGAAACCGCCTGGCGAGGCGGTTCCCGGCCAACCGCCGTTCTGTGGGAACGCCGCGGGAGGCGCGTCGCAATTGAGCGGGACCGCGACAACGATCGACAGCCTGTCGCGACTGCTATCTCGAGCCGCAGGACGCAAGGTGATCGATAAAACCGGATTGACCGGGACGTACAACATCCGGCTGAAGTGGGCGCCGCCGGCTGCGACACCGGCTGATGGCTCAGGGCCATCGCTATTCACGGTGCTCCCCGAGCAACTCGGATTGAAGCTCGAGCCGCAAAAAACGCCGATGGAGGTCTTCGTCATCGACCGGGCGGAGAAGCCTTCGGAGAATTGACGCCGCCGGGTGGGGCAAACTGTCAGTCTGCCGGCCGATTGGGAATTGGCCGCTAATGTCCGCCAGGCGCCGGCTTCAACCCATGCTGCGGCCGCTTCATGATCAAAACGAGCGGAATCATCCCCAGGAAGATGACGGCCAGTAATTGGAAGACATCGACGTAAGACAGCATGGTTGCCTGCTGCTCCACCATGCCGAACAGAACGCCGTAGCTGCGCTTTTGGGCAAGATAGTGTCCCGAAGTGTGGGCGAGACCAGCCTGGATTTTCGCCAGGAGAGCCTGGGCTTTCGGATTGAACGCCGTGATGTTCGCGCCAAGCATATTGATGTGTTTTTGCGAATACCGCGTCACCAGCGTGCTGACTCCCGCGATGCCAATTCCGCCGCCGAGATTGCGCAGCAGATTGAACATGCTGGTGGCATTCCCCATGGCCTCGCGCGGAATGTTCGACATCGAAACCGTGGTGAGAGGGACGAACAGCATCGCCAGCGAAATTCCCTGAACAAATTGAGGCCAGAAGAAATCCCAATAGCCGGCGTTCAGATTGAGGCGTGAGAACTGCCAGAGCGTCAGAGCTCCAATCAGCAGACCGAACGACAGAAATTTTCGCGGATCGAACTTATTCATGATGCGGCCGATGACCGTCATGCCGATAAACGATCCAATACCGCGGGGCGCAAGCGCGATGCCCGCCTCGATGGCCGGGTAACCGAGCAGTGTCTGCATCCAGATGGGAAGCAGCACCAGGCTGCCGTAAAGAACGAAGCCCAGCAGCGTCATCAGGAAAACGCCGGCGCTGTAGGTGCGGTCTTTAAAGACGCGTAATTGCACGACGGGGTGTTCGGTGATCAGTTCGCGCGCGATAAACGCCGCGATGAAGACGATGGCGAGGATCAGCAGAACGGTGATCCACCGGGACGAAAACCAGTCCTGCTCCTGCCCCTTATCGAGCATGATCTGGAGCGCCCCGATGCCGACGGCGAGCATGCCCATGCCCCAATAATCGATGCGCGACGATACGCGTCGAATGTAGGGCGGATCGAATATAAACAGCGACGTCATGATGATCGCCGCGATACCAACCGGGATGTTGATGTAGAAGACCCAGCGCCAACTGTACGTGTCAGTCAGCCAGCCGCCGAGAACGGGGCCGATGATGGGGGCGACGACAATGCCCTGTCCCCAGAAGCCCATCGCTTTGCCGCGCTGATCGGGCGGGAACGATTCGAGCAGCACCGCCTGAGACAGCGGCTGAAGGGCGCCGCCCGCCGCGCCCTGAATCACGCGGAAGAAGATCAGCATCGGCAGCGAAGGAGCGAGGCCGCAGAGGATCGAGGTCACGGTGAAGCTGCTGACTGAAAGCATCAGCAGGCGCTTGCGGCCGAAATAGTTGGCCAGCCAGCCGGTGATCGGAAGGATCATGGCGTTCGCGACGAGGTATGACGTGATCACCCACGTCGCTTCGTCGATGGTGGCCGAGAGGCTGCCGGCAATATGCGGCAGCGACACGTTCACCACGGTCGTGTCGAGCACCTCCATAAAGGTGCCAAGCATGACTGCGATCGCAACAATCCACGGATTGATATGCGGCGGCTCGTGCGCCGCGCCTTTTCCGGAAGACATTTGTTACTTCGTCAGAACGGTCGGGGTAACCGACAAGCCGGGACGCAGCCGGTGTTCGGTATCCTGATTCGGCTCGAAGAAAATTCGCACTGGTACGCGCTGAACCACTTTCACGTAATTGCCCGTTGAGTTTTCCGGCGGCAGCAGGCTAAAGCGCGCGCCCGTCGCCGCGGCGATGGATTCAACGTGGCCCTTATAAGTTTTGCCGTAAGCGTCCACGTCGATATCGACCTGCTGGCCGGGACGCATGTTCTTCAACTGGCTTTCCTTGAAATTGGCCGTGACCCAGAGATCATTCAGCGGAACGATCGAGACGAGCGGCTGGCCCTTCGCGACAGTCTGGCCGACCTCCATATTGCGCTGGCTGACAATGCCGGCGATAGGAGCGCGGAGAACGGCGTAGCCAAGGTCGATTTCGGTCTGCGCGAGCGCAGCCCGCTTCTGCTGCACCGCGGCCACGGAGGATTCCGCCTGCGCTTGTCTCGCCGCCACCTGCTGCGGTCCGGACTGCGCGGCTGCGACGCGAGCCTGCACTTCCGGCATATGCGCGCGTTCCTGATCGAGTTCCGCCTGCGCCACCGAGATGCCCTGCTGCGCTTCCTTCACCTGGCTCTGCGCGGAATCGACGGAGGCGTTCGCATTCGCCGCGGCCGCAACCACCGCGTCATATTGCTGCCTGGAGATTTCCTCTTTGGCGACGAGCGGCTTCATGCGTTCCAGATCGCTGTTCGCTTTCGCGGCGGTCGCCTGAATTTCACGCACGCGGGCCTGTGCGGTCGCGAGGCGTTCGGTAGCGGCGGCAACCTGCCGCTCGGCGGTCGCGATCTTCGCGTTCTGCTCGGTGACGGCGGCTTCGGCGCCGCTGAGAGTTGTGGACGTGTTGATTGTCGCGATGGGAACGCCGGTCCGGTTTTCCTTTGCGATCGCCGCGGCGACGGCCAGGTCGCCACGAGCTTTATCGACTGCGGCCTGGTAGTAGCGCGGGTCGATATGGCCCAGCACGGCGCCGGCCTGGACGAACTGGTTGTTTTCGATGAGCACATCGGAAATCGTGCCGTCGATCATGGCGCTCACGGGATAAATGTGGCCATCGATCTGGGCGTCGTCCGTGGATTCGCGGACGGATGCGTACGACCAATACATAAATCCGCCAATCGCGAGCGCGATCACGACGACGAGCGCGATCCCCCACTTCACGGCAGGCGAGAGCCCACCTTTTTTCTCCGGCTGTTCCGGTGTCTGCGGCGGCGCCGGTGCTGGCGCTCCTCCACGTTGTTGTTCTGCCACTTCAGGCATTACTGCGTTCCTCCCTGGAGAAGCGACGGGATTGTCTTCTCCGCGTTTCCGATGGAACGGCCCAGCGTTGCGCGGGCCGCGTTATAGGCATAGAGACTGGAGATGTAATTTTCGTGCGCGGTCGCAACCGCTTCCTGCGCCTGCACGACTTCCAGATTGTCCGCAACGCCGGCCGAAAAGCGATCCTGCGATTGCGTAAGCTGCTGTTCGGCCAGACTGACCGTGTTGGCCGCGACTTTCGTTTGTTCGCCTGCCGACGCGAGATCCAGATAAGCGGCGCGGATTTCGTAAGAGATCTTGCCGCGGAGATCGGCCAGTTCGGCGCGGCGGCGCTCCAGTTCGGCGTCAGCCTGCTGCACTTCCGCCTTCACGCGCCCGCCCTGAAAAATGGGAATTCGAAGCCCGACCGTAGCTGCGAAGGTTCCATGAGAATCGGCGAACGTCGGGCCAAGATCGCCGTAGTTGCCATCGAATTCGGCGGAAGGCAGCGCGCCGGCCCCGGCGGCCTTGATCGAAAGCTCAGCTGCTTTCACCCGTTCTTCGCCGGCGCGATAATCCGCGCGCGCGGTTAAAGCGCGCTGGATAGCGTCATTCAACGTGAGCGAAGGCGCGGCGGAGAAGGGAATCGTATCGGTGATGTCGAACGTCTGCCCGTCAGGCAATCCAATCGCGCGGGCAAGCCGAAGCTTGAGCTTGTCCTCATCGTTCCGGTAAGAGATGAGGCGCTGCTGCTGGGTCTGCAATTCCACCTGCGCGCGCAAAACTTCGATCGCGGGAACCACGCCATTCGTCCGAAAATCGGACGCCTGATCGTAAGTGGCCTGCGCGGCTTTCACCTGCGCGACGCCCGTATCGATACGGCTCGCTGCGGTCCCAACCTGCAAGTAAAGCCCGGTGACGACGAGCGCCACCATGTCGCGCGCATCCTGCGCCGAAAGCCCGGCAGCTTTCTGATCGGCCGCCGCGGCGCGATTGTTATAGATCGATTGAAAATTCAGAATTGGCGCGGTGGCGGTTGCCCGCGCGTCGCTCAATCCGAACGGCCCCACGATTTTCGGAAAGCCCGGCAGACTCAGTCCGAAGGCGGCGAGATTGATCTGCTGCGATTCTTCGCTCACGCCTGCGGTGACATTCGGCAGCAGCCGGCTCAGCGCCAGTTTGCGGGCGGCCTCGGCAGAGCGGACATCCTGATTCGCGACCAGCGCCCCCAGGTTGGTTTTCATACCCCGCGCAATCGCATCGGCCAGCGAGAGGTGCAGCGCCTCGGGTGTTGCTGTACCGGTGGCGACGCTGCCCGAGAAGCGATCCTGCGCACTCAAAGCGCCCACGAACGCGGCGGCGGCCAGCAACACGCCCCATCTCCGTTTCATACGGCAATTCCTTTCCAGATCAGCTCGGTCACACTCTCGATGTCATCGTCGAGACGCGCGGTGGAACGCCCGAGCAGGCGTTGAATCATGACGCTCTTCACCATGTCGTAGATGAGAAAAGCGGAAAAATCGGGCCGGATACGGCGGATCTCGCCCTTCTTGGCAGCAGCGTGCAAGACGG
The DNA here is from genome assembly GCA_036500405.1 of Bryobacteraceae bacterium. Classification (GTDB taxonomy): domain Bacteria; phylum Acidobacteriota; class Terriglobia; order Bryobacterales; family Bryobacteraceae; genus BOG-234. The sequence goes on along the minus strand of DASYCD010000077.1, from coordinate 38,006 downwards.
TCTCCAGGGTTTTGGCTTGCTGAAGATAAAGCTGCTGAAATTCACTATCGTTCGTTAGATTGCCGAACTCCGAGTGATAGATTCGATAAAAATCGCGATTGGCCTCGGCATACTCCATGCGGGTTCTCACAAAGGCGCGCAGCTTCTCCTGAGCGCCCGCGGCGGCTTGCATGGCCGCCCCGGTTCGCTGTCGAAGCTCTTCGAGACCTTGTTTCAGAGCAGCCAGGTACATTTCCTTCTTCGAGGGGTAATAGAGATAAACCGTACCCTTGGCGATACCGGCTTCGGCCGCGATATCGTCCACCGTGGCATCACGAAAACCTTTTGTGGCGAATACCTTGCGCGCTGCGGCCAAAATTTCGGCGCAACGGAATTCGGCGACGATGTCCTGTTTGCTTTTCCCCGCGAGGGCCATACTGACTACCCAGTCATTTGATTGTACTACAGGGCCAGCGGATTCGGCAAAAAGTGGTCTTTTGATTGCAAATACAAAGCGCGGAAGCGTATGAGAGTTCTCGCAAATTTTGCTTTTTTGGTCTTATTCTTCTTTCTTCTGGCGGCGTGGGCCGTTTCGTGGCTGGCGTTTCACGTGGCTTCAGCGGGCATCCACATTCTGCTGGGGCTTGCGGTGGTGTTTCTCGTGATTCACCTTATGCGCGACGCCGCTGCTGAATAAGGAGGGTCGAAATGAAATACCTGTTCGCCTGGCTACTCGGCGTGCCAGGAATTCTGATCATCCTGTGGTTCCTGTTGAAGCACACATAGGGCGGGGCTTTTTAATTCGAACTCGCCTTCTGATCCTTCACCTGAATCTCATTCACTACCTGCCGCTGATAAGGCACGGACGCCGCAATCTGAGCAACCTGATTCCGCAGCGTCGATGACGTCACATCCCCAGTCAACGTGATCACACCATTCTTCACCGAATAGTGAACCTGCTTATTAAGCGACGCCGAAATCAAAGCGGCATCGAGATTCTTCTCAATCCCCTTATCGATATCGGAGTTCATATTGTTGGAAGCGTGCTCGGCGTCCGGCGCGTGACGAGAGCGATTTCATTCGCAACAACCTGCCCCTGTGCAAGCGACGTCGCAATCGCGCCCGCACGCTGACGGGAGTTATCATCGGCGACATGGCCGGACAGCTTGACCACGCCTTTATCGCGGTCCTGACTGACGGAGACATCCTTGAATCCCGCGCCCGAAAGCGATTGACGAACCGCCGCCGTAACATCCGGCGATTTCGGAGTCGAAGAACAACCCCACGTTGCCAGAGCCAATATCGGGATACACAATCGGGAAGGTCTCATACAGCGGCAGAAGCAATCCACCTGCCAACGCCGCTCGCGCTCAATTCGCAGACGGCAGCTCTGCTCCGTCGATCACCAATACGTCTACCGGCACTTTCTGCGATTCGAGTTTCACCCCAACCTGCTCCTGCAGCGCCGCAAACAACGAAATCCCGTCAGAAGCGCCCCCCGACTGCATATTGTCCGGCGTCCATCGCAGCACGAAGTCATACCTCCGCGAATCATTCGTCAGGTCTGCGACGGGACGTTGCAGAATACTTGCCAGCCGCGTCGTCAACTCCGCCATCGTGCAGGCTTTCGCATTGATCAGTCCTGAATTTGTGCTGGTGCCGCAGTGCCCGTCCTGGTCGCCGGGTTTCGCGATCATCCCGCTTTTCCCCGCCGTAATGGCATAGCCAGGCAGAGTCTGCGTCTCACGGTGAAACTTCAATTGAAAACGGTCGGCAAGCAGCGGTTGCAGCATATCCATGAGTTCAGGACCTTCCGCCGCATGACCCGCCTTCGCCACGATATCGAATCGCGTTGTGTCCATCCATTTCGGGCCGCCGGCAATCTGCGGATCGGAAACCCGGTAAGCAAACCGCACCAGCATTCGCAGCGTCACATTCGTCATCTGCATCAGACCGCCATTGGAAGTCTCGCGATCCCCGCGGGAATCCGTGTTGTTGATCCTGACAGTCGCGGCTTCAAACGTTGCGGCACTCGCGAAAACAGCAGTCAGCAGCAATCCCGGAAAAAGCAATTTCATGGAAAGCAATACCAGGGTTACGTGAAAACGTTACAAAGCATCGTAGTCAAACATTCAGCGGAGTGTGAATGAGCGAAACCCACTGGCATCGCAGCTCAAAGGAGACGCGCGTGGAATCATCTCTCCTCGCCCCGGGAGCTAGGCGCCGACGAGGATGGCGATGATTGAAAGGTTTGTGTTCTGGTCAGTCGACTTGTCTTTTTGTAAATAACACTTGACATGAATCCGCGACCCGGGTTATCGTTCTCATGTCAAGCAAGCTTGACATGAGAGGTCAAAAGAGATGCACACGAATTCACCAAAACCAGAGCCGCACAACTACCGGTCGCGCACTCTGAAGAACGTTCTCGAGCTGTTCAGTTGAGCCAGCGCGTGGCTGGCAACCTGCGCGTTGATGTCATTCGGTCCGCGATTGCTCTGGAACAAGACCCTGACCTTCACGCTAATGCGGTCGGTCTCAATTTCTGTGTAGGCGTGGGACTGACCGTAGTTCACAAGAGATACCTGGCCAGTCTGGATGAGCTCCAGCGAAAGGTTTATCTCGATGCCCTGGGAATTACAGTGGGAGTCGTCCTGATCGTGAGCGTCCCGTATTCGGTACTCGACCGTTTCAACGTCGTTCACTTAAAGGCAGAGGTTTCGGATCTCCTGATTCTCATGACAGTGACCTTTCTGATTTCATTCTTCACCGGCACGTGGCGCTACCGATGAAGAACCGGCTAAAGGTATTGCGCGCGGAACGCAACTGGACCCAGGCCGATCTGGCCGGCGCCCTCGAGGTATCCCGTCAAACAGTCAACGCCATCGAGACCGGCAAGTTCGATCCCAGTCTGCCCCTGGCCTTCCGCGCCGCCCGCCTCTTCAAACTGCGCATCGAAGAAATTTTTCAGGACGAGGATTGCAATAGTTGAGCGGAGGAAGGGCCGCGGCGCTGCGCCGCTCCCGTTTCTCGCGGCCGCTGCCCCACCCTCTCTCCAGTTCCTGTCAACAGGCGCAGGGGTTGTGCCAATGTCCAATGGCGCCATCCTCACCTACGGCGGAACCTCTCTTGCCATTTTAGACGCCTCCGGAAATCAGATATCCTCTCTCCCCGCCACGGCGCTCGGTACCGGTCAAACTTACATTTCCGGCGAGGCATTCGATCAAGCCGGCAACATCTGGATCTTCGGTCAAACAGATGCCGCCGGCTTTCCCCTCGTCCATCCGCTCTACTCGCAGGCAGGAGCCGCTAACCCCAATCCCTTCGTGGCAAAACTCAGTCCGGACCTGAAAATCCTCTTCTCCACATTCCTCGAAGGTCAGCCTGCGAAGGGGTTAACCATCCCTTACGCCCTCGCTCTCGATGGCTCCGGAAACGCCTACATCACCGGTGACACACAAGATTCCGCCTTCCCCGTTACGGGCGAGATCTTCGGAGTTCCGAACGCTTACGCAACAGACACGTTTATCACGGAGATTGCGGCCGATGGCTCGCAGCTCATTTACAGCCGCCTGTTAGGTGGGTCTTCACCTTACTGTCCGCAAGCCGGAAGCAGTTGTTTCACGTCCAATCCCGTGACAATCCCTTCCGCAATGGATGTCGATAAAGCCGGAAACGTGGTAATTGCCGGTACCACGCACGCCAGTGATTTTCCGGTCACAATCACCCTATATCCATCTGGTGGAAAGGCGTTCGTCACTCGTATCGCGGCTGGCGGGCAAAAGATGACGTGGTCGACGCTCGTCCCGCAAACCGTCCAGTTTTACGCTTCAGTGTTTCCTGCCGTGCAGGGGGTTGCATTCGATCCCTCCGGCAACGTCATCGTCGCGGGCACAGCCATCGGACCAATTACGGGTACGCCGAATTCACTTCAACCCACCGCCGCCACCCAGCAGTTGCCCACCACCGGTTTCGTGCTCAAACTCAGCGCCGATGGAACGCAGGTAATCTACGCGACAAACCTCGGCGGCGCTCAGGCCTCGCGCCTCAGCGGCATAAAGTTTGACTCCGCCGGCAATCTCTGGGCTGCAGGCTTCACCAGCGCGCCCGATTTCCCCGGTATTTCGAACGTCCCGCCGAGCGGTGTCGATTTCGCGCTCGAACTGAACAGCGATGGCTCCGGGCTCAAACAGGTCTTCAGCTTCCTTCCGAATACCGCGACCCAGTTCATCGGTTTCGATTCCGACGGCCGTCTCCTGCTCCTCGGCTCAACCGGCAATCTCCTGCGGTGGAATCCCGATCCCGCCGCCACAACCTCTGCGATCTTCGCGCTGACCAACTCCGCGCTACCCTCTTCCATGAGCGGCGCCTCGCCAGGCGAACTCGCGACCATCTACGGCGTGGGCCTCGGCCCCGCGACGGGCATCGCGGCGGCGCCCGATGCGAACGGCCTTTATCCCACCACGCTGGGCGGCGTAAGCGTGGGATTCACCGTCGGAACCACGGTCATTCCCGCCCCTCTCCTTTACGTCGGTCCCGGACAGATCAATTTCCAGGTTCCATTCGGGATCAACACCACAACGCCCATGGTGGTGACAACGCCAACCGGGCAACTCCCCGCTCTCCCCATCTCCGTTCGCGGCTCCGTCGGGATATTCGGCGTCGTGAATCCCGATGGCACTGTGAACTCCCAGTCGAATCCCGCCCCAACAGGATCGTTCGTTGCGCTCTACGTTACAGGTCTCGGCGCGCCGGATGCGGCATCGCAGGATGGAGCCATTTCGAAGGAGGCGAACCCCGCATTCACCAGCGATGTAAAGATCCAGTTACTAAACAGCTATGGGACACTGCCAGTTCTGTATGCAGGCACCGCGCCGTCACTCATCAACGGGCTCGATCAGATCAACGTACAATTGCCGGCGCGCGCGACGCCTGAGGTGCAGGTGAGTTTTACATCGGCAGACGGCAAGACAAGCTCGAGTTCGAACCAGGTATATATTTACACGCACTGAGCCCTGACTGAACACATGCATTCACAGAGTCGGCCGCAGCAAGCCTGAAACAATTCGTTCCGGCCCAGGGATTCGAATAAGCAATTCGCGTCATTTTACCCAGATCGAAACTGAAGGAGAAGAAACGGTGAGCCCGCCTGCGCCGGATTGCGTCACCTGCAGCAAAATCACATTCCCGTAGTCCGGCACGACTGCATTCACCTGACTAAGTCCCGCAATCTCAAAAGGCGCCTGACCCGCCCAGGCAGGCGCGGTGAACTCAGGCGGTGGTTCCTGATAAGGGCTATTTGACGATTCCAACGTGACCTTGAGATCCTGCGTCAGCAGCGGAAGACTTACCGTATAACCGTCGGCAGGTGTTGAGCTCAGAGGTCCCAAACCTGTCGCGAACAGCGAAATGATCGATCCGCGCGGCGCCGGATTCGATTGCGAATTGATCGTTCCATCCTGATTGACGGCCGCCGCGTAAGGCGGCTGTTGACTCATTTGCGGAATTGTGAAGATCGCGGGCGCCGCAAACACAATCGGCGCATCCATGCAACTGGGCGGGTTAGAGGAATAGGTCACGCAGACATGAGTCGTGTTGCTTTTTGCGGTGAACGGAATAACGGTATTAGTCTGAGTACCTGAAACATACAGCAACGGAGCCGCAACGCCGTCAAACGTGACTGAAGTTGCGCCGAGGGTGAACGGAAACTGGTACTCCGTTGGAGAGGATTCTGCGCCGCCGGAGCCAGGCGGATACTGTGGCTCCGGTACGGCGACAATCGGTTCCGCGGGGCCGATCCCCTGGCCGAACAGACTCACAATCTCTCCTGCGGCGAGCGGCGCATTGGAGAGAGAGGCGCTGCTCCCGATGCAGGAGAGCGATATCGGAGGCGCGGGCGCGATTGTCAGAACCTGGAGTTGGGAAGGCGAGCCACTCCACACCGCCATTGTCATCGATCCCGGCGCCAGCGCAGCCACATCTTCGAATACCGGCGCTCCCGTTCCCTGCAGATAAGTCGACTGCTGCACCTTGCCGGATGGATCCAGACGAACCATGAATCCGTTATCTGTGATTCCGCCCTGATAATCCGCCCCGATCGGAAAGAACTGGCAAGTCTGAGTGGGATTCACCAGCGCAGCCGTGATGGACTTGACCGGCAGAAACACGCTCGTATTCCCGCCTCCATCCACGGCCATCAATGCGCTGCCTGAAGGGGAGTTCTGAGCAACAATGCCGGTAAGCGCGTCGAAGAGAACCTTCGAGCCATCGGCGTTGTATCGCCGCACGTCGACCTGCAGAGATTCGGCCCAGTAGAGAATTTGCGCATCGCCGGAACTGTCGAGCGCGATTCCCAGAGGCTGTTCACCCTCCAATCCGAGCGTAGAGTAAATCAGGCTGCTTCCGTCCGGGCTGAGCTTTGTCAGAAAAGAATATTCCGGCGTGGAACCTGCTGCGCCAGGGTATCCATAAGCGGCGCCTGGTGTTGTCGGAAAATCGGCGGAAGTTGTCTGTCCGGTGATATAGACACTTCCGGCCGCATCCACCGCCGAATAGCCCGGAACGTCTTGTGCGGACCCACCGAACTCCGCGGCGTACACAAGCGCCGATCCAGCGGGATTCAGCTTCGCCACATACACGCCGCCATTGCCAGGATGCACTGCTCCTGGCGTTGAAGGAGGAGGCAGCGGCGATCCCCTGTAGGTTGCAACTCCGACGACCGCCACAAAATCGCCAGCCAGATCGACGCCGCCACCGTTCGCGCCACCCAGGAAATCCATGTACGTGCAATACTGAACGCTGCCATCTGCTCCGCTCAGCTTGCAGACGAATCCGGAATTTGTTGAGGGAGGAGTCGTCCGGTATGCGCCCGGAGTCACATAAAATCCCGTCCTCGCCGATCCGCTCAGGAACACATTGCCGGATGCATCGATATACGTCAAGGAGGGAAGAATACCCCCCAGCGCCGTCGTGAAGACTGCCGTGCCATTCGCGCCGACTCGCGACACGTAAGTCACCAGCTGCGTGGTGTCGCCGTACGATTTCGTAGCCGCAGACCATGGATACTGGCCTGGTCCGCCAGTAAGATAAACATCGCCCGAAGGGCCAAGCCGGACTGAGAATTGGCCGCCCGGCCCGATATTCCGGGAGGCCGTCACACCCAGCGGCGGCAGCGTCTGTGCGCAGGTCAAGCCCGCTGAGAGCGTGATTGTGGCTAAAATCGGCCGACGAAGTGTACGGCGCCATATCAAACTTGCCTGAGCACACAGGCTACGTAGCCCGCAGGCCACATCATTGAGGCATTTCGCCATAGACAAAACAGCTCCGCCTTGCGAAAAGCCCTGAAAACGCGCCCTTTTCGATTTGAAGCTCGGCATAACGCGAGACAACTGCAATTTCGCGCCCGCACTGCTCTTGCTGAATCGTTATTCTGCTTGACGCGCCCGCAATGGTCGGAATTGCTTGGTTAATCCAGCTGATATGATTTCGGCCGCAGGACCCATTCCCCCGCATCCCGTCTATCCTGGAATGATGACACCTCAAAACGAATGATGACACCTCAAAACGATGAAACCGAAATCAGCGATCTGATCGCCAGGTGGTCGAAGGCGGTCCGCGACGGCGACTATGAGGCGATACGCGCCGACCACGACGCCAACATCCTTATGTTCGACGTACCGCCACCGTTCCTGTCGCGCGGCATCGACGCCTACATGGCGACCTGGGGACCATTTTTCAATATGCAGGAAAAACCCGTTCAGTTCAATTTCCGCGACATCGCCGTAACCGCGGGCAGCGACGTTGCGTTCGTCACGGCTATCGGCACATGCCGCGACTTGAGCAGCGGAGAGGCTGTGAGCCTGGATTTCCGGCTCACCATGGGCCTGAAGAAGTTCGATGGGAAGTGGCGCGTTATGCATGAGCACCACTCCATTCCCGCCACGGATTGAGTCAAGACGACCCTCAACCTCGCGAGACTTCCGGCCCACTCCGGTTTCCGTTTGCATGAACTGCCGATTTCCCGCATCGGTGCTCGGACGGAATCGACTTTTGCACGGCGATTCCATCCCCTCGGCGAACGCCCAATGCGGATCGGTTGCCGATGGCTGATGACGATATCCCCTCTCGCGAGAATTCAACCGGGAAGAGCGACGTTTCCTTAGTTCGTCCGCGAATGTGCCCACGGTCAGTGGAATCCACAGAACTGGTCGCGCCTGTCAGATAAAAGTCGCCGGTAGAGTCCACCGGCCTTCGCCGCCATCGTATAGTCCTCAGACCGGCCGTGCCTTTACATGCTGTTTAATCGGAAAAGTCCACCAACCTCACGTCAGGAGATAGACTTCACGACCAGTTTCTGTGCCATAGATCCTAATCTTGCCCGCTGGAGGTTCGGGCAATTCCCGCATTTTCAACATATTTGGTCTTGCTCACGACAGCGTCCTCGCCTGCACAGAGGTGGATATAGGCAAACGATCACAGATTAGCGCAAGTTCGGGGCGTAGTACGAAAATTTTGGCTACCCACACTGGACACAATCAGAACGTTCTGAGTCTAAAGCGCTCGCCGTCGAAACTCGCGAGACGCCCCGGCCAAATCTGATAATGTTGGGAAGGAAACCTGCATGCCCGAAATAAGCCGATTCTTCGGCATCGTGGTTCAAATGTACTATGCCGGTCACGATCCGCCACATTTCACGTCAGGTATGGAGAGCAAAGGGCCCTCATAGCCATTGAGTCGTCTGCACTTCTGCGAGGAAATCTTTCGCCGCGCGTCCTCGGGCTTGTTGCCGAGTGGGCTGCGCTCCACCGAACAGAATTGATGGAAGACTGGGCGCTTGCTCGCGCTGAGGCGCAACTCAATCCGATCGCGCCTCTGGAATAGTTTTATGCTGAAGGATATTGTCTTCGCCAGTCCCATGGAAGGTCATCGCCTCCGCATCCGTTATGAGGATGGCGTCGAGGGCATAGTCGAGTTGGGTGCCCTTCTGACCTTTCGTGGAATTTTTGCTCCCCTGAAGGATCCTGCCTATTTCGCGCAAGTGAAAGTTGATCCGGGACTCGGCACGGTTTCGTGGCCAAATGGAGCCGATCTTGATCCAGATGTCCTTTATAGCCGCTTGGTTCCGAACAGTGATGAACTTGCGTCGCGTCACCGTGCTTAAAGCCGGCCCCGGCGCGACGTACTTTTAACCTGCGTTCGTCGTGCCTCGATCCAATCCTGCAACTTGGCACGCGAATTGTGCTTCCACGTATTACTATAACTCTCTCAGATCAACTATAAAAATCTTACTTCAGGCCGAAAAGCCATTCCTCATCTCTCTCTTCACAATCCGGGTGACCACGAAATTCAATCTTTTTCCCGTTCATTTTCAATGCTCTGATCTGGAACCACCCCAAAATCCCTTGACACCCCCGGTACCCTGACACCGAAGGACACATTCATGGCCACCTCAGCCCAACTCGCCGCCAACGCCGCCAATGTCCAATCATCCACCGGCCCCGCCACCGAACAAGGCAAATCCGCCTCCTCCCAAAACGCCCTCACCACCGGCCTCTTCACCGCCGGCGCGCTGATCCGCCCCGGCGAAGAGCCCCTCTACGCCGATCTCGAAGAATCCCTCCAGTCCGAACTCAGCCCCGTCACGCTGATGGAAGAAAGCCTGGTCGAGGAAATCCTCGGAGCCCTGTGGCGCCTCCGCCGCTGCCGCCTCGCCGAATCCTCCCTCGCCGCCCTCGATGACGACACCGCCGACCGCCGCCAAACCTCCATCGACCGTGCCCGCTCCCAAACCAGCCGTCTTCTTTATAAGGCGACCGCCGAACTCCGCCGCCTCCAGACCGAGCGCCACATGCGCAACGAGATCCTCCCTGAAGGAACCGACCTCGCCGGTCTCGGCGTCTGCGACATGGAAAAAATCGTCCGCGCCAGGCGCAAAAGCATCGAAGACTGCTTCGCCCCCCTCCCTGATGTCACCAAAACCCTCGAATTTACAAAACGAACCCAAAATCCGCCCCCACCCGCCCCGGAAGCAGCCCGAAACGCCTCCTGCCCGTGCGGATCCGGCCAGAAATACAAGCGTTGTTGCGGCGAAAACGCCCCTCCCCGCCTTTATACAGTCTGAACTCACGGAATCCTCGGTTCCTGTGCTACACTGGTTTGAAACTAAACGATAAGAATTAGAGCAAGGAGTAGCAACCCCCGGCATGGCATTGGCGGCTGAAGCAAAAAAGCAAATCGTAACCAAAAATCAGACCCACAAGTCCGATACTGGTTCACCCGAAGTGCAGATTGCACTGCTGAGCACGCGTATCGCTCAGCTCACCGAGCATTTCAAGTCTCATAAGAAGGACCATTCGTCCCGGCGCGGTCTGTTGACCCTCGTGGCGAAGCGCCGCCGCCTTCTGACGTATCTCAAGGGTGCCAGCCCGGAACGCTACAAGGCTGTTCTGGCGAAGCTCTCGATCCGTCACTAATTTTCCGGGTTTATACTCGAAGCGCTTTGCCTGTCTGGCTCTAAGGCCGGAGCAAGGCGTTTTCGCATGCCCATCCGTGGGGCTGCGAAACTACGGCCGGTTGTAACCGCCGTACCCTCCTCTTTTCGATTCCCTCGTAAAGTTCAGAATAGTCGCGTCTCCGGCTGCCCGCCGGACGCGCGGCGGATTAAGGATAGCCGGGGAATGTAACCCGGCATGAACAATAGATGAATATACAGACAGTTGAAGTCGATCTCGACGGCCGCAAATTGACGATCGAGACGGGCAAGGTCGCCAAACAGGCCGCCGGCAGCGTCGTCGTCCGCTTCGGCGATTCCGTGGTTCTCGTGAGCGCCTGTATGGCGCCGAAACCCAAACCCAACCAGAGCTTTTTCCCCCTCACCTGCGATTACCGCGAATACACCTACTCCGCGGGCAAAATCCCCGGAGGCTATATCAAGCGCGAAGGGCGTATGTCCGAAAAGGAAACGCTCACCAGCCGCATGATTGACCGCCCCATCCGGCCCCTCTTCCCCGAAGGCTTCCTCAACGAAACCCAGATCATCGCCTTTGTGCTCTCGGCTGACCCGGCCAATGACCCCGCCATTCTCGGCATCGTCGGCGCTGGCGCGGCCCTCGCTATCTCCGATATTCCCTTCCACCACATCCTCAGCGGCGTTCAGGTCGGCATGATCGATGGTAAGTACATCGCGAACCCCTCCTACGAACAGCAGCGCGCTTCGAAGCTCAACATCACCGTGGCCGCAACCACGGAAGGCATCACCATGGTGGAAGCCGGCGCACAGCAGGTCTCCGAAACCGACGTTCTCGGCGCTCTCGATTTCGCCCACAACTGCGTGAAGCAGATCGGCGAAGCCGTGAAGAAACTCGTCGCCGCCGTTGGCAAAACGAAGAGGGTTTTCGTCAGCCCGGAACTGAATAAGGAACTCTACTCGGTCGTCGAAAAGAAGGTCCGCAAAGACCTGACGGACGCGCTCGACACGAAGAAGTACTCCAAGCTCGAAAGCTACGCGAAAATCGACGAGCTGCATGACGCCGCTCTGGTCGATATCGCGGACGAACAAAAAGCCGAAGCCAACTCGATCTTCAGCAACCTCAAAGAACGCATCTTCCGCGACGAAATGCTCGATTCGCGCCGCCGTCCCGATGGCCGCGCCTTCGATGAAGTCCGTCCCATCTGGGGCGAAGCCGGCTTGCTGCCCCGCGTCCACGGTTCCGCCCTCTTCACCCGCGGCGAAACCCAGGCGCTCGTCAGCGTCACCCTCGGCACCAAAGACGACGAGCAGCGCATCGAGCTCCTCGAAGCCGGTGAATACTTCAAGCGCTTCATGCTGCATTACAACTTCCCGCCGTTCAGCGTCGGTGAAGTCGGCTTTATGCGCGGCGCCGGCCGTCGCGAAATCGGCCACGGTGCTCTTGCGGAACGCTCTGTTTCCGCTGTCATACCGACCCACGAATCGTTTCCCTACACGCTTCGCGTCGTCAGCGACATTCTCGAATCCAACGGTTCGAGCTCCATGGCCAGCGTCTGCGGCGCCAGCCTCGCGCTGATGGATGCCGGCGTACCGCTCATTGCTCCCGTTTCCGGCGTGGCAATGGGGCTCGTGAAAGAAGGCGACAAGTACGCCATCCTGACCGACATCGCGGGCGCTGAAGATCATTACGGCGACATGGACTTCAAGGTCGCCGGCACGAAGGACGGCATCACCGCTCTTCAGATGGATATCAAGGTCCCGAACGTGACCACGTCCATCATGAAGGAAGCGCTCGAACAGGCGCGCCGCGGCCGTCTCCACATTCTCGACGAGATGAACAAGGTGCTCGGCGAACCGCGTGGCGAGATGTCACCCTACGCTCCCCGCATCTACACCCTGAAGATCCCCGTGGATAAGATCCGCGACGTCATCGGACCGGGTGGCAAAGTGATTCGTGGAATCATCGAGCAGACCGGCGTCAAGATCGACGTTTCGGACGACGGAACAGTGAACGTGGCTTCGAACGATCAGACGGCCGCTAACAAAGCCCTCCAGATCATCCGCGATCTCACCGCTTCCGCCGAAATGGGCAAGACCTACCTCGGCAAAGTGGTTCGTATTGTCGACTTCGGCGCCTTCGTCGAAATCTTCCCCGGCACCGACGGCCTCCTGCACATCAGCGAGATCGCCGAGAGCCGCGTCAAGGAAGTTCGCGACGAGCTGAAAGAAGACGATCAGATCCTCGTCAAGGTCATCGGCCTTGAAGGGAACAAGATCAAGCTGAGCCGCAAGGCTGTTCTCAAAGAGCAGCGCGAAAAGCTCAAACAGAACTAATCGCGTAACAGTTGGGTTGGCGCCGGGCGAAAGCCCGGCGCCTTTTTTTATGGATTGGCCGGGATATTGCTCAATGACGACCGTTGCTGCTCGATCTGTTAAAGAACATTTTCGGCTGCTCACACCGGAAGACGACGTTTCCGGTTACGACGGACACCGGAACTTGGGTGACCTGTCTCGATTGCGGCAAACGCCTGCCCTACAACTGGCAGAAAATGAAGATTGAAAAGACCCCTGCCTCAAACGACCGTCGCGCCTGAAAACCGGCACAGATTGCCGTTTCCATCCACACATCGGTAACAATTTCTGGCTTTATCTGTGTGAATCCGTGTTTATCCGTGGCCAATTATGTTTGCGAAGTACTCAATCGTCGGCTTCAGCCCCTCTTCGAGCGTCACCTTCGGCTCCCAACCGAGCACCCGCTTCGCCTTCGAAATGTCTGGCTGCCTCTGCTTCGGGTCATCCTGCGGCAAGGGCTCCCGCGTCAGCGTGCTCTTGCTCCCGGTCATCGCGATGATCGTATTCGCGAACTCCAGAATCGTCATCTCGCGCGGATTCCCCAGATTCACCGGCATCACTTCATCCGACAGCATCAGCCGGTAAAGCCCGTCCACCAGATCGCTGACATAACAGAAGCTCCGCGTCTGGGACCCATCCCCGAACACCGTCAGCGCCTTCCCCTGCAGCGCCTGATCCAGAAACGCCGGCACCACGCGCCCATCGTTCAGCTTCATCCGCGGCCCATAGGTATTGAAGATCCGCGCAATGCTCGTCTTCACCCCGCGATACCGATGGAACGCCATCGTGATCGCCTCCGCATATCGCTTGCTCTCGTCGTAGCAGGAGCGTGGACCCACCGGATTCACATTCCCCCAGTACGTCTCCACCTGCGGATGCTCCGTCGGATCGCCATACGATTCCGAAGTCGAAGTCACCAGATACTTCGCGCCTTTCTCCTCCGCCAGCGTGAGCATGTTCCGGCTTCCGGAAGACCCCACCTCCAGCGTCTCGATCGGGTGCGCCAGATAGTCCTTCGGGCTTGCCGGCGACGCCGCATGGATCACATACGCCACGTCCCCATCCACGCGAAACGGGACCGTCACATCCTGTTCCCGAAACTCGAACGCCGGGTTCGCCCTCAGATGCGCGATATTCCGCTCGGCGCCCGTGAGAAAGTTATCCAGCCCCAGCACCGCATAGCCTTCGGCGAGAAGACGCTCGCAGAGGTGAGAGGAAACAAATCCGGCCGCGCCGGAAACGACGACACGATTCACATTAACGAACTTAGCATCCGGCATACGATACCGTATTCTCTATGCAGACAAGACGGCTCGGAAACAGCGATCTTCACATCACGCCCCTCGGAATCGGCGCATGGGCCATGGGCGGCCCCGATTGGGCATTCTCCTGGGGCGAGCAGGATGACAACGCCTCCATCGGCGCCATTCACGCGGCTCTGGATAAAGGCATCAACTGGATCGACACCGCTGCCGTCTACGGCCTCGGCCATTCCGAAGAAGTCGTCGGCCGCGCCGTCAAGGGTCTCTCGAACAAACCGTACATTTTCACCAAGTGCGAGCGCCGCTGGGGAGCGGACCGCGTCATTTACAAGAGTCTCAAAAAGGCCTCCATCCTCGAGGAATGCGAGAGCAGCCTCCGCCGCCTCGACATCGATACGATCGATCTCTATCAAATTCATTGGCCCGAGCCCGAGGAAGACATCGAAGAAGGCTGGGCCGCCTGCGAAGAACTGCGGAAGTCCGGCAAGGTCCGCTACATCGGAGTGTGCAACTTCAACGCGGAGCAGATGACTCGCATCGCGAAGATTGCGCCCATTACTTCGCTGCAGCCGCCCTACAGCATCATCTCGCCGGAGATCGAAGATTCGATCCTGCCATGCTGCGGCGCCAACAACATCGGGATGATTGTCTACTCGCCGATGAAGTCCGGCCTCCTCAGCGGCGCGATGTCCCGCGAACGCGTGGCCAACATGCCCGAAAACGACTTCCGCCGGCGTACCCCGAACTATCAGGAACCGCTGCTGACGAAGAATCTCGATCTCGCCGAACTCCTGCGCGGCATCGGACAGAAGCATGGACGCACCACCGGTGAAGTCGCCATCGCGTGGACGCTGCGGAATCCTGTCGTGACCGGCGCGATCGTCGGCATGCGCTCACCGGCTCAGGTCGATGGCATCATCGGCGCCGCGGACTTCCGCCTCAGCGACGCTGAGGTCGCCGAAATCGCGGCGCACATGGCGTCTAAGTAGACCAGATCTTCCGCTGAAGTCCCAGTTCTTCCGGCCCACTGAACGGCCGGCCCGGCAGCACGAAATGATCGTCGCAGCGCGGCTCGTACGTCTCGTCGCCGCCCACGAAAACCTGCGGGCTGTTGTAGTGCGCCGGCTCGCCATTAATGATCCGCTGCGGATACGGCGCCCGCGCGCCGCACTTCGTGCAGTATGCGGTCAGCCACATGCACCGGTCCTCCGCGATCATCGCCAGATCGCCGGTGGATCCGAATGGCTCGCCGCGAAAATCCAGCGCCAGCCCGGACGCGAGCACGTCATAGCCGTCGTTTAACAGCTGATTCACTACCTGGAAAAATCCGCAATCGCGAGGGAAGAACTGCACCTCATCGAACGCGATCACCTGAAACCGGCATCCCATCTCCGATTCCCGCGCCCGCAGAATTCCCCAGATCTCCGCGGGATTTGTCACCGAAATCTCTTCCGCCAAACCCTCATCGCCCTTGCGGCTTTTCAGCAGATTCATTCCGCTGCGCACATCGGTCTGCGGCTTGAACACGGCGATCTTCTTATTGCCGTAGCGGCGCAGCGTATCCACTTCCGTGATCAGATGCCGGGTCTTGGCCGACGCCATGTTGCCAATGAACAATCTCAGAAATTTGCCGCGCGCCACTTTTCGAGAATAACGGGTATTGACAATCGATTCCGGTCTCGCGTAATATACCAACAGGTTAATTAACCTTTTGGTGAATAATTGTTGGTGACGCAATGACCGATACGCTCAGCACGACCTTCGCAGCCCTCGCCGATCCCACTCGCCGCGCCATTCTCGCGCGGCTGGCGCTCGGCGAGACGTCCGTCAAAGAACTAGCCGAACCTTTCCAGATCAGTCCGCCCGCCATCACCAAGCACCTCAAAGTTCTCCAGCGAGCCGGACTGATTTCGCAAAGCCGACAGGCGCAATGGCGGCCCTGCCGCCTGGAAGCCGCGCCCCTCAAACAGGCCGCGATGTGGGTGGAAGACTATCGCCAGTTCTGGGAACAAAGTTTTGACCGCCTCGATGACTATTTGGCCGAACTCCAGTCCAAAAACAAAAAGAAGAAAGACAAGGTGAAACATGCCGGAAGCCACTAAGAACCGTTTGACGGTCGCGCTGCCGTCCGATACCGAAATCCTGATGACGCGCGAATTCGACGCTCCCCGCGAGGTCGTCTTCGATGCGATGACAAAACCCGAACACGTCACCAACTGGTGGGGACCGCGCGCGTCGAAGTTCCTCACCTGCGAGATCGACTTTCGCGTCGGCGGCGGCTGGCGCTATACGATTCAGGTTCCCGGCGGAAACGCCGTGACCTTCTCGGGAACTTTCCACAAAATCAATCCGCCCGAAGGCCTGGAAGCTACCGAAGTTTTCAATGAGCCGATGTTCGGTAATCCGCAATGGAAGACGATCCTGAAGCTCGAAGATATCGGCGGACGCACGCGGATGATAAGCCACGTCTTTCATCCGAACAAGCAGTCGCGCGATGGCCACTACAACTCGGGCATGGAGCAGGGCGCCGCGGAAACCTTCGACCGTCTCGAAGATCTCCTGGCCGGACGGCCCACGCATGCCGAGGCAACCGGCAATCCGATGGAAGGCGAAGTTGAAATCGTTCGTATCTTCGATGCGCCGCGCGATCTCGTTTACGAAGCCTGGACAAAGCCCGAGCACATGACTCAATGGTGGGGACCGGGCCCGTTCACGAGCCACAGCTGCAGTCTCGACGTTCGGCCCGGCGGCGAATGGCGTATCGTCATGCGCTCACCGGACGGAATGGATTTCCTGACCTCCGGCATTTACTCCGAAGTCGTCGCGTCCGAGCGTCTCGTCTTCACCAACGACGCCTTCGGTCAGGACGGCACGCCGCTCCTGAAAGGCGTCACCAGCGTAACGTTCACGGACCAGGGAAAAAAGACGAAGCTGACCCTCAAAGCTAGAGTCACCGGCCTGGTTCCATTCGCGCCTCAGATGATCAAGGGCATGGAACCAGGCTGGAATATGACTCTGGACAAACTGGCCAGCTTCGTCAGCGGCAATGCCGCATCAGCGTAACGACTACGGCGCTATCCACGTACCGACTTGTACGTAACCGCTGTCGTAGCCTGACTTATTGGCAGCCCGGCCGAAGATAATTTTGGTCCCGGAGAAGCCAGCCTTCAGAGTGATATTCGCGCCGGCGCCCGCCACACCAGTTTGACCTGGGTTGCTTTTGTTGAACGTCGAGCCCTGGCCAAGGACGAGGCACTGGCTGTTTTGCAGTTGATCCGGTCCATTCTGTCTCATGCCGCTCCACGAACTGGCGTCGTCGTTCGCGAGCCAGATATAGCCGGTGTCTGCATCGAGCCAGACCCAGCACGCGTTTTGGCCGTTCAGGGACGAATTGATCAGGATATTGGCGCCGGGAATCTCGTCCGCCGTCTTCGATCCATCGGATATTTCGAAACCGACGCCGGCCTGCGAGCCCGAAATCTGGTCCCCGCCTTCCATCGTGAGCGTTGGCGGCCCGTTGTCTATGGCGTACGTGTAGACCACCGAGTTCTGGACCGTCTTATCCGGCGTGGTGCCGTCGATCGTAATCGTCCAGTTGTGGGGAGGCGTCTGGCTGTTCGTCTGAATCGTCAGGGTTGCGGTCCCCGAGCCAGTAATGGACGACTTATCGAGAGTAGCGGTGAAACCGGCGCCATTGACCAGGGGGCGCACCGAAAGGTTGACGGCGCCGCTGAAGCCCGGATTGTCGGTGATCGTGACCGTAGCAGTGGTGGTTTGATTCACGGCCAGATATCCAACGGAGGGGGAAATGCTGATGCTGAATGATGGAGTGGCGGTGTTCTGCAGCGTCCAGGTTCCCTTCTGTTGATAGCCGGTGTTAAGTCCCGCATTGTTTCCCGCGTTCAGGAAGATCGGGTAAGTCCCGGCCAAACCTGTCAGGGTGATTCGAGCGGTTAAACTCAGGTTGTTCCCGGACGGCGTGGCGGTTACGCTGGAGGGATCGACGCTGCATTGTTGTCCGGTCAGACTGGAGCCGGGCACGCCGGCAGGCGCCGTGTTCCAGTTCCCGTCGCTATACACCGAAATGCTGTTATTGGCGTGGTTGTAATAGAGCCAGCAATAGTAGTTGGTTTGGTAGGTATTGGCGATCAGAAAATTGACGCCGGCCAGATCGGCCGGGCCGTCGGTATCGGAGACAACGGCCGTATATGTGGTGGCCGTTGCCCCCGGCGTCGTTTGACTGGCAGGGCTCAGTGAAACCAGGCCGGGTTGACCGGCAAAAACAGAAAGAGGCATCAGCGCCAGCGTGAGGGCGCTGACGAGGCGCATTGAGGACTTCATTTAGCTGTACTCCGGTGGAAGGGGTCCACGAGTT
The DNA here is from genome assembly GCA_036500405.1 of Bryobacteraceae bacterium. GTDB lineage: Bacteria > Acidobacteriota > Terriglobia > Bryobacterales > Bryobacteraceae > BOG-234. Next base: position 19,573 of record DASYCD010000077.1, on the reverse strand, counting down.
CCTGCAATCGGGACTCCGTACCACAAGTGCCTGAAAACGTGCGGCGGGCGCTTCAACACGTGCGAGAATCCACGGACTGGCGATGCCACTTTATGGCTGATACCATCGGAAAAGAAGCATGATTCAGACTCTGTTCGGCTCGGTAGAGCAAGAGCCCACGCTGCTGGAAAAGCTGAAAAGCGGCGTTCAGAAAACGCGTGAAGGGCTCGTCTCGCGCATTGAGGAAGTTGTCTCCGGGCGCAAGACGATCGACGCCGATCTTCTTGAGGAACTGGAATACACGCTCATCAGCGCGGATATTGGCGTCGCGACGACGGAAGAGATTCTCAACCGCATTCGCGAGCGCGTGGATCGCAAGCTCGTGGGCGATGCGAGCGAGTTACGCAATCTGATCCGCGAATATCTGCTGGAAGTGTTACAGACGAATGACCGTCCGCTGGCGTATGTGGAGAATCCGCCGGCAGTCATCATGCTTGTCGGCGTGAATGGAGCGGGGAAGACAACGACGATCGGGAAGCTGGCGGCGCATCTGAAAGGCGAAGGCCGCAGCGTCCTGCTCTGCGCTGCCGATACGTTCCGCGCCGCCGCCATCGAACAACTGGAAGTCTGGGGTGAGCGCACCGGGATCCAGGTGATCAGGCAGAACACCGGCTCTGACCCGAGTGCGGTGATGTTCGACGCGCTCTCTGCCGCGAAAGCCCGGGCGACGGACTATGTGATCATCGACACGGCAGGGCGTTTGCAAACGAAGACGAACCTGATGGCGGAACTCGAAAAAATGCGACGCACGGCGTCGCGCGTAATTCCCGATGCGCCGCACGAAGTGCTGCTGGTGCTGGATGCGACCACCGGGCAGAACGGACTGGAACAGGCGCGCAAGTTTACGGAATCTTCGGGCGTGACGGGCATTGTGCTGACGAAGCTCGACGGCACCGCGAAAGGCGGCGTGGTGGTGGCGATTGCGCGCGAACTGGGTTTGCCGATTCGCTTCATCGGCGTTGGTGAGAAGATCGACGATCTGCTGCCATTCGAGCCCGAGCGCTTTATCGACTCGCTGTTTGCAATATGAGCGAGCGCGATTACATGTCTGAAGCGCTCGCTCTGGCGCGGCGCGGGATGGCCCTCACGAGTCCGAACCCCATGGTGGGCGCGGTCATCGTGCGCGACGGCGAGGTGGTGGGACGCGGCTTCCATACATGGGAAGGCGTGAAGCACGCCGAGATCGTGGCTCTCGAAGAAGCGGGTGATCGCGCGCGGGGCGCGACGATTTACGTGACGCTCGAGCCGTGCTCGCATACCGGGCGTACCCCCCCCTGCGCGGATGCGGTGATCGCGGCGGGAATCCGGAAGGTGGTGGTGGCTTCGGAAGATCCCAATCCGCTGGTGGCGGGCGAGGGACTGCGGCGGCTGCGGGCTTCCGGGCTCGAAGTTGAGATGTCGGAAGCACATCGTGTAGCGGCCGAGAAGCTGAACGAAGCGTTCCTGCACTACATGCGAACGGGGCGTCCGCTGGTGACGCTGAAGAGCGCGCTCACGTTGGACGGGAAGATTGCGGCGCCGGTGGACAATTCGGGCTGGATTACGAGCGAGCATGCGCGCGCACATGTTCAGGTGCTGCGGCACGCGTCGGATTCGATCATCACGGGTATTGGAACGGTGCTCAGCGATAATCCGCTGCTGAACGATCGCAGCGAATTGCCGCGCGCGCGTCCGCTGCTGCGCGTGGTGCTGGATTCGACGCTGCGGATTTCGACGCACTCGAAGATGGTGGAGAGCGCGAAGGACGATCTGCTGGTGGCTACGACGTCGGCGGCGGCGCCCGAGCGGATCCGCGCGCTGGAGGCGAAGGGCGTGGAGGTGCGGAAATTCGACGGGCCCCACGGCCGCGTCGATATTCGCGATGTGATTTCGCTGCTGGGGCAGCGGCGCTGTCTTTCGGCGATGCTGGAGGCGGGCAGCAAAATGAACTGGGCCGCGCTTGAATGCGGCGCGGTCGACAAGGTGTTCCTCTATTACGCGCCGAAGATTCTGGGCGGGACGGAGTCGCTGCCGATGGCGGGCGGCGCGGGACGGATGAGCCGCATCGACGCGATTCAACTGGAGCATACGACGCTGCATCCGATTCCGCCGGACGAGTTCGCGGTGGAGGCCTTCGTCCGGAAGACGGTCTGACTATGTTTACGGGAATTGTGGAAGAGCGGGGCAGTGTGGCGGTAGCGGGCGCGCGGCTGACGATTGAATGCCGACGCGTACTGGAAGACCTGACGATCGGCGCGAGCATCGCTGTGAATGGCGTATGCCTCACGGCGGTGGAAGTGAGCGAGAAAGGCTTCACCGCGGACCTCGCGCCCGAGACGCTGGACCGCAGCAATCTGGGCGATCTGCAGGTGGGCGACGGCGTGAATCTGGAACGGCCGATCACGCTGGCGGCGCGGCTGAGCGGCCACATCATGCAGGGGCACGTAGATGGGACGGCAACGCTGGAATCGCTGACGTCGCTGGCGGACGGGAACTGGGAACTGCGGGTGCGCGTGCCGGAGGCGTTAGACCGCTATCTGGTTTATAAGGGATCGATCGCAATCGACGGGATCAGCCTGACAATCGCGAATATCCAGGATCGCATAGTTCGGGTGGCAATCATTCCCCATACGTATTCGGCGACGAATTTATCGGGACGGAAAATTGGCGACCGGGTGAATATCGAGTGCGATATCCTCGCGAAGCACGTGGAGAAACTGCTGGAGCGAGTCGCGTTACCGCACGAGTGAGTCAGTGGGCCAGTACCCGGTACCCGAGTCAACTCCAGATGCTCCCTTCGTGTTCCAGCTTTTGCCTGGCTATACTGGCGCCCGTTATTCCTCGAACTCATCCGAACCGGCGTCGATCGGGTAGCGCAATCCTTGCCGAAATGAGAACGCAATTTCACGTCGGTGGGCTTATGTCGCCGGTGTGATCGTTATCGACAGGATCTACGCGATCCTGAGGCTCAGCCGGGCAACACATCAGCTCCATCAACAACCATTCGTAAGTAGCCCAGACGCTCGTGCCATCGTTTGTCTGAGCTTGCGCACCTCGTTGATATTACGTGAAGACAAAGCGTTATACCAGTCTTGTTTTCAATGTTTTATCTTGTTATCCTGGAAGCGTGGAGAGTCCTCTCCACATCCCAAACCAGTTGAAACATGACACCCTCGGCGTTTACTACGCGGGGCAGGGCGGGAGTAATCTGGTTTACTCGACGACTCCGTCGTATACGGCTCAAGCTCAGCCGAGTGGGTCTGCAGGCACATGGACCGCAGTGCCGGCTGTGACTACAAAGTAATTCCTGTTTACCTGAGGCTGAGACCTCCATCGACGGCGATCAGTTAGCCGGTCATGAAGTTGGTGCTTTTCAGGAAGAAGAGTACGGCTTCGGCGATTTCCTCGCCCGTTCCCGCTCGCTTCGCTGGGGTGGCGGCGATGAAGCGGTTGATGTGTTCGTCGATTTTGTCGAAGGGGATGACGCCGGGGCTACGGTGCCATGGGGCTGTGTTGCTCGCGTGGCCAGGGCAAGTTTTTTGCTAAGCGCGCTCGGCCGTCGCCATCCAACTGCGCGTGGCGCCCGCCGAAGGCAGTTGGGGCACCTGCCGGCCATAACGCGCGAATACGATGGCAGGATCGAGAATCTTTGCGCGCCAACCGTGGCCTCCGAACCACGCCTCAGGATCCGTGAGCGACGGATCTGAGGCGGCTGCGGCGGCGAGCGCGGCGAAGCGGGCAGCGGCTTTATCGCCCGATGGGTCGTCCGCGCTGGTGATTGGGGGCGGCGAGAAGAAGCCACCCCGATGATCGAGTGCGATGCGACTTCCTGGGATCGACAGTGTGCCCACTCGATTCATAAGCAGGTCACGCTCGCCTTCATCGAGATACACCAGCAAGCCCTCGACCAGCCAACCTGTGGGTTCGCCTGGGACAAAGCCGGCGTCGATCAGCATGGGCGGCCAGTCCTCGCGCAGGTCTGCGGGAATGATCGTTCGTTCGCAAGTGGGTACTGCGCTGTGGTTCGCGATGACCTGTTCCTTGAAAGCGAATACGCCGGGCATGTCGATTTCGTACAGCCGCAGGCCTTCGGGCCAGGGAAGACGAAATGCGCGCCCGTCCAGGCCGGCAGCGAGCAGCACGATTTGACGGCAGCCGGAGCGGGCGGCGGCGAGCAGGTAATCGTCGCAGAACCGCGTACGGACCGCGACAGAGTCGCGGCGCGCCTGATTCACTGCCTCATCAGGGGAGCCCGCGAGGGCCTGTGCAATTTTCGGTGAAGCTGCACTGGCTGCCTCAACGAATCTACGCGCAAATGGGTCATCGAAGAGTCGGTCCTGCCGCGCGCTCTCGGTCGCTCGCGCGTTTGCGACAAGGAGTGCGGTGAGTCCCAAACCGTCTAACGGCAGAAGCATCACGTTTTACTTCAGGCTCAAGCCGCCGTCGACAGCTATAAGTTGGCCGGTGATGAAGTTGGTGCTCTTCAGGAAGAAAAGTACAGCTTCTGCGATTTCTTCGCCGGTCCCTGCTCGTTTTGCCGGAGTCGCGGCGATGAAGCGTTCGATGCGGTCGTCGATTTTATCGAAGGGGATGACGCCGGGGGCTACGGTGTTCACCGCGATCTTTGGGGACCAGGCTTTGGCCAGGCATTTCGTCAACATCACTACTCCTGCTTTCGAGGAGCAGTAGTGGGCGTGGTCTTCCCAGGGTTTCAGGGCTCCGAGTGAGCTGATGTTGACGATGTGGCCGCCTTCGGCTTTCAGCATTACTTTGGCTGCGGCCTGGGCGCAGAAGAAGACGGACTTCAGATTTACGCTGTGGATGTAGTCCCAGTCTTTCTCTTCGATATCCAGCGGTTCGAACCTGGTGAATCTGGCGGCGTTGTTGACCAGGGCGTCGATGCGGCCGAAGTGCTGGGCGACTCGGTCCACCATGGCTTGGATCTCGGGGACCTTTTCCATGTTGGCCTGAAAGATCGGCGCGTTGTTACATTCCTTTGCGGTCGCGCGGGCTTCGGCTTCGGACGCGCCGTAGTGAATCGCGACCTGCGCGCCTTCGGCGGCAAGCGCCAATGCGATGGAGCGTCCGATGCGCTTGGAGGCACCGGTTACGAGAACGACTTTACCTTTCATTGCTATTCACTCCTACTACGCCGAGCGGCGGCTCGGCGATTAGTTCGTCATCTTCGTCCGCGGTTACTGCGTGTTGAGGTGGTTCGGGCAGTTTGCCGCTCCAGTCTCTCCACCACCAGAAGAAGGCCGTTGTCGAACTGATCACGCCTGCAATGGCGCCGATTGTCCGGGGGCTGTAGTGTATTGACGCAGCGCCGGCCAGCATCATCGATATCATCATCATCGACCAGGTCAGCGATTCGAGAGTGGCGAAGACGCGGCCGCGGTATTGGTCCTCTACGTGGTGCAGTAACTGGGTGTAGTTCAGGACCGAGCTGATCGAAACCGCGGCGCGCGACATCGCGATGAAGATGCACGCTAACTGGATGGTCGGCATCTGGCTGAAGATGACGTAAGCGCCGCCGTGGATTAAGTAGACGATAGGGATCGTTCGCTTGTAGCCGTTAAAGGTGAGGCGCTTGCCCAGGCGGTAGGCGATGCTGGCGCCGATGAGGAGCCCGACACCGGCGAAGCCCCAGATGGTGCCGATGCCCATCGCTCCTTTGTTGAAGACTCTCTCGCCGAAGAGGCTGAAGAGAATCTGCGCCGCGCCGCCGCCGCTGGCCCATCCCAGGCTGATCATCGCGATGCCGGCCACGAGCGGCGTTTTCCGCATGTAACGGAGGCCTTCGCGATATTGCGCGAAGCCGGTCTTTTCGTGTTTGACGTGGCTTCCTTCGGCGCGGAAGCCGGCCGCGCGGCGCAGCTGCATGATGCAGAGGAACGAAATCACGAATGAGAGCGCGTTGTAGACGAATGCGAGATCGTAGCCGGACGACACGCCGACCGCGCCCAGGAACGCGCCCACGGTGAGGCTGGCCCAGGAGGTGGTCTGGGTCATGGTGTTCGCGGTGTGGAGCTCTTCTTTGGTGGCGATCGAGGGGAGAATGGATGCGCGCCCGCTGGTGAAGAATGGCGAGGCGAACATCAGCATCGCGCTCAGGAGATAAAGGAGCCAGTCGTCTGTCCGGTGGACGCAGAGGATGAAGCCGAGCGCGATGATGCAGCGCACCAGATCGCTGGCCATCATGACGTACTTGCGGTTGAGGCGGTCGAGCAGGACGCCGGCGATGGGTCCACCGCACAGCATGGCGACGGCGCGCGAGAGGAAGACGAAGGTCACCACGACACCGGGGTCGTGGTGGGTCATCGCCAGGCTGAGGACGGCGATGTTGTTGAAGTTGTCGCCGACTTCGCTGACTACCTGGCCTGCCCAGGTGAAACGGTAGTTGCGATTATTTCGGAGAAGCTGGGTGAACGCGCTCATCGAGAGGCGCTGACCGCCATTTCAGGCAAAGATGACTCACCCATTCCTCATGATACGAAATGCGACACCAATTGCGGTGTGCGTGGCCCAATGCGAGCGGCCGAAAGTATGGAAGAGTCTGTGAATGATACGCGAGGTCCAGTAGCGTGCGGGGGCGGTGTAGCGGGCGCGGGACTGGAAGGTGGGGTCGGATGCGTTGGCGGCGGAGCCGATTGTCTCGATGCCGAATTCCGAGAGCCAGCAGAAGTGTTCGGGGAGAAGTTCGATGCGGGCGCGTGCGGCGAAGGTTTCGTACCAATCGGAAAGGAGGCGGCAGGAATCTACGGGATAGCGATGGAGCGGCCAGATGACGGGCGTGACAACCAGCAGCGCGCCGCCGGGCGCGACGCAGGCGAGAGCGTTGCGCAGGACAGTGAGCGGATCGAAGGTGTGTTCGAGGACGTTGAAGACGCAGACCGTCTGGAAGCGGGCTTCCAGTGAGCCGGATGCGAAGTCGACGGTGAGATCGACGCCGTCGCCGGGCGCGAGGTCGGCGCCTGTCACGTTATGGAGACCGAGGCGCTTCGCTTCATCGCAGAGAGGTTCGGAACGCCTGCGATGCGCGCGGAGCCTGCTTCGAGGAATGGCTCGTGCACGAGACCCGCAGCGTGGCAGCGGCGGAACCACTCAGCATCGATTGGGGTCATTGCGGCGTGACGATTTCTTCGCGCACGGTGACGTGTTTCAGGAAGTCGAGATCGAGCTCATAGCCGAAGCCGATCTTGTCAGTCAATTCGATCGTGCCGTGGGGCGTGGTTTCGACGGGCGGGACGATGATGTCGCGTTTCCAGTAACGCTTGCTGGCGGAGACGTCGCCGGGGAGAGTGAAGTTGGGGAGCGTGGCGAGCGCGATGTTATGGGCGCGGCCGATGCCGGCTTCGAGCATGCCGCCGCACCAGACGGGGACACCAGCGGCCTGGCAGACGTCGTGAAGGCGCTTCGCTTCGCCGAAGCCCGCCATGCGGCCGAGTTTGATGTTGACGATACGGCAGGCTCCGAGGCGGATGGCTTGTTCGGCATGATGCGCGGTGCGGATGCATTCGTCGAGGCAGATGGGGGTTTCGAGCTGTGACTGGAGCCGCGCGTGGTCAATGATGTCGTCATGCGCGAGCGGCTGCTCGATCATGGTGAGTTTGAATTCGTCGAGTTGCTTGAGGAGCGTGGCGTCGGCGAGGGTGTAGGCGGAGTTCGCGTCGGCCATGAGGGGCGTGTGGGGGAAGCGCTGGCGGATGCGGCGGAGAACGTCGACGTCCCAGCCAGGTTTGATTTTGAGCTTGATGCGCTGGTAGCCGGCGGCGAGCTCAGTTTCGATTTTGCCGATGAGCTGGTCAACGGTGTCCTGAATGCCGATGGAGACGCCGCAGGGAATTTCGCGGCGGGCGCCGGCGCCGATTTCCTTCCAGAGCGGGTTGTTGTTGCGGCGGGCCTGGAGGTCCCAGATGGCGGTTTCGACGCCGCCTCGCGCCATGTTGTGGCCGCGGATGTGTTTGGTCAGAGGGTAGACGTGTTCGGCTGTGGCGAGATCTTTGCCGGCGATGCGCGGGGCAACGTAATCGCGGGCGATGAGCCAGGTTCCGTTTGTCCACTCCTCGTTATAGAAAGGATGCTCGCCGGCGGTGATTTCGCCCCAGCCGGAGAGACCTTCGCTTACAGCTTCGACGATGATGATGTTGCGTTCGTAGGTGCGGCTGAAGCTGGTTTCGAAGAAATGCACGAGCGGGAGGCGGAGCTGGCGGAGGATGAATCGGTCAATCTTCATAAGGTGGCTCCTATTTCCACAAGGCGACCTCGGCGGGCGGATCGCCCAGGAGATAGGTGAACCAGATTTCGTCGCGTTCGACGCCGATGACGGCGAGTCCTTTGGCGAAGGCGGCTTCGAAGTCTTCGGCGAGCTCGATTTGAATGGCGCGCGCTCGTCCGGGATCGGCGTCGCGAATTTCGGCGATGTTGATGGGGAGGCGAATGCCCTCGTGCACGACGCCGCGCTCGCGCGGTTGGGCGATCCACCATTCGGCAACGCAACGGTCGGTGGGCAGGCCGCCTCCGAGTTGACTGCTGGTGGCGCCGTATTCATTGCGCGTGTAAGTGCGGACGATGGCGCCGAGTCGCTCGATATTGAAGTACGCGTTTTTGGTTTCGAGCGGGTCGAAGGTCCACTGGATGAGAGTGAGGCCGCGGGCGAGGGCGTTTTCACGTTGGTGCATTTTGAGGCGGCGGCCGAGGCCGGAATCGCGGTACTCGGGCAGGACGCCCAGCATGTGGGAGTGGAGGTAGGGCTTGTTGCCGGGCTTGAGTGCGGGGAGGGCGAGGCAGAAGGCAACGAGGCGGCCGTTGTCATACGCGCCGAAAACCTGGCCGCCGATTTTGGCGGCGACGACGAAGAAGCGGACGGGGAGGAGGTCGATGGGGGAAAAGCCCCAGATGAGTTCCTGGACGTGGACGAGTTCGCGGAATTCGTGTTCGGTTTTGAGGTCGTGGATGGTGATGGCTGAAAGCGTCACCGTTTCGCCTCCTGCCAGAGGGCTTCGAGCTCGGCGATGTTGGTTTCGCTGAGGTTTTTCCCTTCTTCGCCGAGGCGCGTTTCGATGTGAGAGAAGCGGCGGCGGAATTTGGCGTTAGTGCGGCGGAGGGCTTGTTCGGGATCGACTTTCGCGAAGCGGGCAAGGTTGACGATGGTGAATAGGATGTCGCCCATTTCGTCTTCGGTGGCGTGGGCGGAGCCGGTGGCGAGGGCTTCGCGGTATTCGGCGATCTCTTCTTCGAGCTTGGCGAAGACTTCGTCGACGTTGCTCCAGTCGAAGCCGGAGCGGGCGGCGCGAGATGAGATTTGCTGAGCTTCGAGGAGGGCGGGCTGGGCTCTTGGGATGCCGTCGAGAAGGCCTTTCGGCTTGCTGTCTTGCTGCTGCTTTTCGGTGGCTTTGACGGAGTCCCAGAGTTTCAGGACTTCGTCGCCGGTGCGGGCGGTTTCATCGCCGAAGATGTGGGGGTGGCGGCGGATGAGCTTGGCATTGATGGCGTCGAGGCAATCGGCGAAGGTGAAATGGCCCTCCTCGGCGGCCATCTGGGCGTAGAAGACGGCCTGGAGAATGAAGTCGCCGAGCTCGTCGCGGAGGTCGATCCAGTCGCGGCGATCGATGGCGTCGAGGACTTCGTAGGTTTCTTCGACGGTGTACTTTTTGATGGTGTCGAAGTTTTGTTCGCGGTCCCAGGGGCAGCCATCGGGGGCGCGAAGGCGGGCCATGATGTCGAGGAGTTGGTGGAGTTTGTGGCCGGCGCTGGCGGGGTCGTCGGGCATGGCTGGTACGAGGGTAGCATTGGGGGCCGGATTATGGGCCGCGGATGAACACGGATGCACACAGATAAGAAAAGCCCGCCCCCACATATAAACTGGTACTTATGACGGACATGGAAGACGAAGACGGCGGGCGTCCTGAGCTTCCGGCTCCGGATTTTGATTTTTTGATTTATTCGCTGCGGTTGCAGGCGGAGCTGAATATGGGGTTGTTGCCATTTGATGGCGAGGCGGATCTGGAGCGGGGGCGGCACAATATCGATTTGCTTGCCATGCTGCAGGAGAAGACTCGCGGCAACCTTACGGATGGGGAACAGCGGAGTCTCGATAATTCCGTGACCGAGCTGCGTTTCCGGTTCGTGGAGGCGATGGACCGGCGGAAGCCGTAGATGTCTCTCTCGATCAGGGTGCTTGGGTCCGGGACGAGCGCGGGTGTTCCCACGATCGGATGTTCGTGCGCGACGTGTACGTCAACTGATCCGCGCGATACGCGGCTGCGGCCTTCGATTCTGATTCGCTTTACGGAGCCGGGCGGGGAAGTGCGGTATATCGTGATCGACACGACGCCGGATTTTCGCGCGCAGATGCTGACGGCGCGGATTCCTCGGCTGGATGCGATTGTTTACACGCACGATCATGCGGATCACGTGCTGGGGCTCGATGATGTGCGTCCTTTCAACTACCGGCAGGGCGTGATTCCTCTGTATGCGGCGGCGAATACGCTGGGTACGATTCAGCGTGTGTTTCCGTATGCGTTCGATGAGCGGAAAAACCTGACTCATGTCCCCAAGCTGGATGCGCATGTGATTGGCGATGAGCCGTTCGATGTGATGGGGCTGCGGTTCGAGCCGATTCCGGTGATGCATGGCAAGCAGCGGATCTATGGGTTTCGCTTCGGGAACGCCGCGTATCTGACGGATCACAGCGAGGTGCCGACGGCGTCGATGGCGAAGCTGGGCGGACTGGATGTGCTGTTTCTGGATGCGCTGCGGCACAGGGAACATCCGACGCATTCGACGGTGGCCTATTCGATGGAGACGGCGCGGAGGCTGGGGGCGCGACGGACTTTCTTTACGCATATGTGCCATGACCTGCTGCATGAGGAGACGGAAAGATCGTTGCCTGAGGGGATGCGTTTGGCTTATGACGGGCTTGAAATTGAGGTGAACGGAGCGGCATGAGGGCGTTCCGGTCTCTGACGGAGGTCCCGGGGGATTTCGGGCCTTCCGTTCTTGCTATAGGAAATTTCGACGGGGTGCATGCCGGGCATCGGGTGATCCTGCGGCGCGTGGCGGCGATTGCGCGCGAGCGCGGGTTGACGCCCGCGGTGCTGACGTTCGATCCGCATCCGGCGCGCGTGCTGGCTCCGGAGCGGGCGCCGAAGCTGATCTCGACGATTGCGCAACGGCTGCGCCGTATGGAGAGCGAAGGCGTGGAGGCGGCGATGCTGCTGGCGTTTTCGCATGAGCTGGCGCGGTTGTCGCCGGAGGAATTTGCGCGGAGTGTGCTGGCGGAGAAGCTGCATGCGCGGGTGGTGATTATCGGCGAGGATTTCCGGTTTGGGTACAAGCAGAGCGGGGATCTGACAACGATGCGAACGCTGGGCGAGAAGCTGGGGTTCGAGGTGGAATCGGCGGGGACGATTCAGCGGCGCGGGGCGCGGATCAGCAGCACGGCGGTGCGGACGCTGGTGGAGGCGGGGCAGGTGTCGAAGGCGTGCCGGATGCTGGGGGCTCCGTTTGCGCTGGAGGGCGCCGTGGTGAAAGGGCACGGGATCGGGCGGAAGCAGACGGTGCCAACGCTGAATCTTGCGCCGGAGAATGAACTGCTGCCGCCGGTTGGCGTGTATGTGACGGAGACGTGGGATACGGGGCACGTTTTTCCAGAAAACCCGGCGCGGCGATGGATGTCGATTACGAATGTGGGGTATCGGCCGACGTTCGATGGGCAGGGGCTGACGGTGGAGACGTTTCTGCTCGACCCGTTTGATGGGGAGACGCCGGAGCGGATTGAGGTGAGCTTTCTGCGCTTCGTGCGGGAAGAGCGGAAGTTCGAGTCGCCGGAGTTACTGCGGGAGCAGATCATGCGGGATGTGGCGGTGGCGAAGCGGGTGCATGGGCGGCTGTTGAGTCTTCGTACAAAATCGTGACATTTGGACTGCGCGCGGCGCGTTAGTATGGCGTTGCATGAAGATGCAGCGGGCGCAGCTGGTATGGATCGGGCAGGCGGTGTTGATTGTGCTGCCGGTCGTGATTCTGTCGGGCGTCGCCCTGCATTTTCTGCGGGAGGACCGGGCGGCGATTGAGCGGGACGCGAAGCGGCGCGCGAATGCGATTGCTCCGGATGTGGCGCGGCAGGTTGGGGATGAGATCGGCGCGTATCTCGTGGCTAGCCGGAAGCGGGGAACGGTTATCGATGGTGAGATCATCGATGGCCGCGGGATGGCAATTCCGGACTACCCGCGTTTTCCGGAGCCTTCCGATCGGGTCGAGAAAGCCGCGGTCGCGGCGCTGAAGGCGCTTGTGCAATCCGAAAAATCGGACGGTGACGATTCGGCTCTGATTCGGCAGGCTGTACGTGTTGCGCAGCAGTATCCCGATGATGTTATGGAGTCGGGAACGCAGGTTGCGGATGCCGCGCTGCTTCTCGCGGTGCGCCATGTGAAGGGAGATGTTCCTGCGGATCTCGCTGCCGCGATTGAAAACCAGATTGCTCAGCACCCGTCATTTCTTTCCGTGGATCTGCTGAAGTCGGCTGCGCTTCGCGCGAAGTGGCAGGCAGAGGAGGACCAACGCCAGAAGGTCCGCTACATGATGCAGGACTTTGTTCCACGATTGAGTGGACGGCCGAATACGGCCACGATTCTGTACTGGGAGGACTCGCCCCGTCCGGGTCTGGCTTTGTGCGCGCCAGAGGCACGCGGATGGCGGATCACGCGGCTTCGTTTGGAACCATTGCGGCAGGCGCTGCACGCAGATCTGCCCGATTACATGGGGGCGTGGCTCAATGTGGCTGGGCAGCGCTGGGATATCGGCCAGCGGGGGAATTCGAAATTTGCGCCGCTCGGCTATGCAAAGGGAAGCTTCCTGCTCAACGGCGTGAAGTATCCGTTTCTGCTGACGCTCGATCTTGCTAATCCCGATTTGCTCAGTGCTCCCTATCACCGGCGTCTGGTGATGATGCAGTGGTTCATCCTGCTGGCGGTTGGAGCCGCGCTGCTTGGTTTGTGGCGGTTGTGGCAGACGTATCGCGATCAGATGCGGCTGAATGAAATGAAGTCAAATCTGGTTTCGAGCGTGTCGCATGAACTGCGGGCGCCGATTGCGGCGGTTCGGCTGATGGCGGAGAGTCTGGAGAGCGGGCGCGTTGAGGGCGCGGAGAAGCAGAAGGATTACTACCGGCTGATTGTGCGGGAGTGCGGCCGGCTTTCGTCGCTCGTGGAGAATGTGCTGGATTTTTCGCGGATCGATCAGGGACGGAAGCAGTATCACTTCGAGCCTGTTGATGCGCCGGCGCTGGTTCGCCATACGGTGATGCTGATGGAGCCGGGCGCGTTGGAGCGTCAGGTTCGGCTCAGGCTGGTGGATCCGGCGGCGGAATTTGAAAACCTTCAACCGGCGTGGGATGCGGAAGCGGTGGAGCAGAGCCTGGTGAACCTGATCGACAATGCAGTGAAGCATTCGCCTTCGGGTGGGGAGGTGCGGGTGGAGGTGGAGCTTTTGCCTGCGCTGGTGCGGTTGTGGGTGGTAGATCAGGGGCCGGGCATTCCGGCCGATGAGCACGAGAAGATTTTCGATTTGTTCTATCGATATGGATCGGAGCTGCGGCGCGAGACGGAAGGGGCTGGAATCGGGTTGAGCATCGTGAAGCATGTGGCGGAAGCGCATGGCGGGCGGGTGATCGTCGAAAGCGCCGTGGGGCAGGGTAGCCGGTTCGGGCTGGAGTTGCCGCGATGAATTCAGGGGCGCGCATCGTCATTGTGGAAGACGAGCATGCGATGCGTGTGGCGTTGCGCGACATTCTCGATTCGGAGGGCTATCGGACGCAGTGCGCGGCGGACGGTGCGGCGGGGCTGCAATTGATTGTGGCGGAGAAGCCGGATCTGATTTTGCTGGATGTGATGATGCCGAAGCTCGATGGGTACGCGCTTTGCGCGGAACTGCGGCGGCTGGCAATTCGAACGCCGGTGCTGATGGTGACCGCAAAGGGACAAGTGCCGGACCGGGTAACGGGACTCGACAGCGGAGCGGACGATTATCTGGTGAAGCCGTTCAGTACGGAAGAACTGTTGGCGCGGATTCGGGCGCTGCTGCGTCGAACGCAGGCGGATCGCCGCGTGCCGCGCGCGATCACGATGGGGGATGTGCGAGTCGATCTGGTGAAGCTGACGGCGCAGCGGGCCGGCGATCCGCTTTCTCTTGCGGCGAAGGAGTTCGCGATGCTGCGATTGCTTGCGGAAGCGGATGGCGAGCCTGTATCGAGGCAGCGATTTCTGGATCTGGTGTGGGGCGCGACGGCGTTTCCGACTACGCGGACTGTGGACAACCACATCGTCGCGCTGCGGGCGAAGGTGGAGGACGATCCGAAGAATCCGCGGTGGATTGTGACGGTGCATGGGGTGGGATACCGGCTGGAGGGAGCGCAATGCGATTTTGCAGAAGTGTGACAAGTTCGGGGATGGAGTCGGGCAGACTGAGGGGCATGAGACTCAAAACGATGTTTGCGATTTTGATGTTGTGCGCGGCGTCCGGTTTCGCGCAGGAGCATATGGCGGATATGCTGCGCAGCGGGATTGTGGCGGAGGATTCGAAACAAGACGCGCGCGCGGCGATTCAGCAATATAACGCTGTGTTGAAGGAGTACGCGGGGGCTCGTGAGACCGCGGCCACTGCGCTGTTCCGGATGGCGGAGTGTTATCGGAAGCAGGGCGACCGGCAGCGGGCGATTGCGTCCTATCAGCGGGTGATGCAGGAGTTCAGCGATCAAAGCAAGCTGGTGGCGCGGAGCCAAAAGGCGCTGGCGACGTACCAGGTGGCGGCTAATGAATCGGGACGGCGGGGCAATGCGAGCGATAAGGAGAAGTTCGACCAATTGATGGCTGAGGTGGCGCAACAGCAGACGAAGGCCGCGCAAGCGCGCGAGCACTATCGCGAATCGCTCCAAAACGAAATCAAGATTGCGCAGGAGCAGCTGACGAACGCGCAGCAACAAAATCGGGCCGGAGCCGCGCCGGTAGCGATGGTTGATGAGTATAAGGCGAAAGTCGCCAAACTTCAGAGCGATCTTGCCGCTTTCGATGCGGGAATCGACTCCCGGCCGAGTCGATAGCTGGAGCGGAAAATGCGACGGATCGTTTTCGCAATCGTCCTGATCGGGATGGCCGGGGCTGCGCGGGGCGCTGCGCAGACATTCGAAGTCGCGATGTTGCGGCTGGAGGATCCGCATTCGACGGTGGATTACAACCGGCCGGATGCCCCGAATCAGAACCAGAAGTATCCGAGCAATCGGATGATTGAATTTCACATCATGCTGAAGAGCCTGATTTCACAGGCGTGGGCGGTTCCTTACCAGAACATTCTCGATGGGCCTTCGTGGATTGATTCGCAGCACTACGATCTGAGCGCGAAGGTGGAGGGGGAAGTGCGGCTCACGAAGGAACAGATGCGGCCGATGCTGCGGAACCTGCTGGAACAGCGGCTCCATCTTGCTGTCCACAGTGAGCACAGGATCGTTTCGGGATATGCGCTGGTGGTCGCGAAAGGCGGGTCGAAGATGAAGCCGAACGAGGGTGCGCCTTTTGCCGGAACGAGTGGCACCTTCGGGTTCAAATTTCAGAACGCGCCTGTCGCACAACTTACCGGATTGATTGAGCACGAACTCAAAAAGCCGGTGGCAGACAAGACCGGGCTCGTGGGCATGTATGATTTCGAGCTCCGGTTCAGCCATGAGAATGCTCCGATCGACGCCTTATATCCGGATTACGGCTCTATCTTCACTGCGCTACCGGATCAGCTTGGGCTACGGCTGGCGCCCCAAAAACTGCCGGTGGAGTATCTGATCATTGACCACGTGGAGCGGGCGCCGAATGAGAACTGAGATCAAGGCGCTCTGTCTGATGACGATGGCTATTGTGCCTTTCTCTGCTTTGGCGGAGCCCGCGCAATTTCAGTTTGAAGTTGTCTCCATCCATCCCGTAAAGCGCGGACAGGGCATGCAGGTCGCGATTACGAATCCAACTCCACATCTTCGCTGTGAATGCGCGAGTCTCGCAGGCCGACCTGAAAGCGTGGCAGAACCAGAATCCGCACACACATGATCTCCTCCACGCGGCCGTGCGGGTCATGCTCGAAGAACGTTTCAAACTTGCCGCTCATCAGGAGCCAGCGAAGAGAACCATTTTTGAACTCGCGGTTGGGAAGCAGGGGCCGCTACGCTATGATTTCCAGGCGCGAGGGTGCCAACCCCTGGCGAAAATCATGGATTCACCTACGACGTTACGAGCCTCGGACTGCAACTGAAGCGTGGTACGGAGAACCCGTCAATCCTGGGATCGACCACATCGAAAAGCGAGGTCCAAATTGAGGAGGCGGGAATGTTTCGTGTGCAGATGGATATGATCTGAATCACAACCGGGCGGCGCGACGCCGGATCCCGGCGATAAGATCCGGGCTGCAGCGGAATGCTGTGCGCTGCAGGTCTGCCAGAACGCGATCGATCTCGATAAGCCCGCTTTGCGACGCCTGCAGGATTACTCCCAGCGTACCTGTCACCATGAGACCGCGCTCGCGAGCGACCTTTACGCCGGCCCGCTCATCCATTAGAAGAAGACTGGCCTCTTCGTCAGTTGCCAGTTGGATCGCGGCGCGCTCTCCGGGGTCTAAACGATTCAGGTCAGGAGGGGAACTCAAGCCAACAGGCCGAATTTCCGCCCATGTGGGCGGACGCCGCACCCAGGCGCGGACACTTTCGGGTGCGGACGAGTGTTGCAGTTCCTGGATCACAACGTCTGGAATCAGGACGCGCCCGTAGAGTTCAGGAAGGACGAAATCACATCCGATCCAGATTAAATAATTGAGCGGAGAAGCGTCCGAAACAACGATGGTCATTGACGGCTGGGCAGATTGCGCGCCTCAAATCGCCGAAGATCATCCAGGTCCTTTTCGAGATCGGCAAGGCCATAGGCGTGTTCGTAAACATTCCTGTTCTTCAGAAAAGCATCGAACTCGAAGCGGGAGATACCGAGCAGGCGGCTGGACTCATAGTGCGACAGCGTTCCTTCACGGTAACCCTGAATGACCAGCGCCTCCAGCGCCTCACGTCCGGCTTCGGAATGGCGCGCGACATCATCCGGCAATTCCACGGTGATCCGCATAGATTCAGAGTAGCAATATGAGGGGGGCTTGGGTGAGTCTCGCCGCACCCGTTTATCGGCCATAGCAGCCTGATTGCGTCGGCCGCAAGCCCCGCCCTACGCGGTGGCCCGACCAATTGCAGGGTGCGGAAAATGCCCCTGATAAACTGAAGTCCATGAGTCTCTCTCCCGGTAAATTGAAGCACATGAAGGCCCTTTCGAATGACAAGGGCATTATCGCCGCAGCGGCTATGGACCAGCGCGGCAGCCTGAAGAAGTCGATTGCGGCCGCCAAGAGCGTCTCCGCCGACCAGGTTACCCAGGAGCAGATGGAAGAGTTCAAGGTCGTGGTTTCGCGCGTTCTCACGCCGCACGCCAGCGCCATCCTGCTCGATCCCGAATTCGGTTTGCCTGCCGCTGCAGCGCGCGCGAAAAACGCCGGTCTGCTGCTGGCTTATGAAGAGACCGGCTACGATCATTCGAAGCCCGGCCGTCTGCCGGATCTGCTGCCGCTCGTTTCGGTGAAGCGTCTTAAAGAAGATATGGGCGCGGATGCGGTCAAGATCCTCCTCTATTACGCTCCGAACGATACGGCGCAGATCAACAGCCTGAAGGGCGCGTTCATTGAGCGCGTGGGCGCGGAGTGCGAGGCTTACGACATCCCGTTCTTCTGCGAATTCATCGTTTACGACGCCAATGGCGCGGATGAGAAGGGCCTGGAATTCGCGAAGCAGAAGCCCGGCTGGGTCACTGCCACGATGAAGGAATTCTCGGACGACAAGTACAAGATCGACGTGCTCAAGGTGGAAGTGCCGATCAACCCGATTTACGTTGAGGGCAGCGTGGTGTTCAAGGGCCAGGCGGCTTACACGCGCAAGGAAGCGCTCGATCACTTCCGGCGCGCGGCCGATGTAGCGACGAAGCCGTTCATCTATCTGAGCGCCGGCGTGGCGAACAACGTGTTCATCGAAAATCTGGCCATGGCGGCGGAGAGCGGCACGGATTACTCGGGCGTGCTTTGCGGCCGCGCGACGTGGCAGGACGGCATCAAGGTCTACGGTCAGAGCGGCGCGAAGGCGCTCGAAGACTGGCTGAACACCGAGGGTCTGAAGAATCTCGATGCGGTCAACCAGGCGATCCAGACGGCGAAGCCCTGGTACAAAAAAGCCGGCATCGCTGTTGCGTAGAAACAGGAACTGACCGTGGCACGCGATACTTCAGCTCCTCTCAGCATCAACAAACACCTCCGCAAGTGGGTCGAGAAGATGGCTGCGCTCACGCAGCCGTCTTCCATCCACTGGGTGGATGGCACTCAGGCCGAATACGATCAGCTCTGTGGGGAGATGGTCGCGAGCGGCACCTTCATCAAGCTCAATCAGAACCTCTGGCCCGGATGTTTCTACGCGAAGTCCGACCCGACCGATGTGGCTCGGGTGGAAGACCGGACGTTCATCTGTTCGCTCTCGAAAGACGCGGCTGGCCCGACTAATAACTGGTTTCCTCCGTTTGAGATGCGGAAGAAACTGAAAGGTTTGTTTAATGGCTGCATGCGGGGGCGGACGATGTATGTTCTGCCGTTCAGCATGGGGCCGGTAGGCTCTCCGATGTCGCAGATTGGCGTGCAGCTGACCGACTCGCCGTATGTGGTGGTGAGTATGCGGATCATGGCGCGGATCGGGCTGCCGGTGATCGCGGAGATCGACAAAGATTCGAAGCGCGTGGTGCCGTGTATGCACACGCTGGGCGCGCCGCTTGAGGCTGGGCAGAAGGACGTGCCGTGGCCCTGCAACAAAGAGAAGTACATTGTGCATTTCCCGGAGACGCGCGAGATCTGGTCGTACGGGTCTGGGTATGGCGGGAATGCGCTGTTGGGGAAGAAGTGCTTCGCGCTGCGGATTGCGTCGAATATTGCGCGCGATGAGGGCTGGCTTGCCGAGCACATGTTGATTCTTGGGGTGGAGAATCCCGAGGGTGAGAAGACGTATGTGGCGGCGGCGTTTCCGAGCGCGTGCGGCAAGACCAACTTTGCGATGATGATTCCGCCGACGAAGATGCGCGGGTGGAGCGTGTCGACGGTTGGTGATGACATCGCGTGGCTGAAGCCAGATGCGCAGGGTCGATTGCGCGGGATCAATCCGGAAGCAGGATTTTTTGGCGTAGCTCCGGGGACGTCGGCGGAAACGAATCCGAATGCGATGGCGACGCTGTCGCGCAATTCGATTTTCACGAATGTGGCGCTGACGCCGGAGGGCGGCGTGTGGTGGGAGGGGATGACGAAGAACCCGCCCGCCGAGTGTCTGGACTGGCAGGGGAATAAGTGGACTCCGGAGATTGCGAAGGAGACCGGGGCGAAGGCGGCGCATCCGAATTCGAGGTTTACCGCGCCGGCGTCGCAGTGTCCGACGATTGATCCGGCGTGGGAATCGCCGGATGGG
>DASYCD010000076.1:0-6035 GCA_036500405.1 Bryobacteraceae bacterium | reverse complement strand
TTCGATGTCGGGCTCCATGCCGTGAAAAACGCGTTCTCGTTCGTCTCGTCCATCGCGTGCGCCGTGTACGCACTCGATTTCGGGTAGATATTCATGACGCGAAGATCCATCCAGGCGCGGTCTTTGCGCGGACAGAGCGGCCAGTCGAATTCGGCGCCGGTGACCAGGTAAGCGTCCGTGCCGAATTCATCTTCGAATACTTTCGATTTCCCCGCCGACGCCCGGAACTGCGTTTTGCCGTTTTCGAGGAAGGGCGGACCCAGCGTGGCGTGCTGCGTCCATCCGATCGGGCGGTCGAATGCCGCGAGCGACTCCGCGGTCTCGTGAATCCGCACAGCGCTGCCCTGCAGTGTGATCGTGCGTTCAAACCGAAGCTGCGCGAGCGGCATGAGCGCCCGCATGGTGAGTGTTCCTTGCCCTTCGGTCACATCGAACCCAACCACCGAGCCTTCGCCATGCGCGGTCACGCCGGCCGCTTCTTCCTCCGCATCCGGACCGCCGAAAAGATCGAGGCATAAATTGTGCCCCATGATCCCCGCCAGCAAACGCGCATCGCACGCCGTGCCGAATTCAGGGTTCTTCTTCGGGTCGAACGTCACGGGATCCACCGAAGTCCAGGGCGGGGTCCACAGGGGATTCACTCCGGACTTCTTATGCTCAATCGCGGCAATGTGCCCGCCTTCCGGCAGTACGATCACCCGCACGGCGTCGTTTTCAAGCGCAACCGCACGGCGGCTGTTATACGTAATTTCAGGCATGGTTTAAGGACGAGCTTTTGGCGGCGGCCCGGATGGCATCGTGTCGGGCGTAATCCGCACGCCGCTGGTGATCTTGATCGACGAAGTCTTCGTCGGGAACGTAGCTTCGATGAAGAACGCGGTGTAGCCCGGATCGGGATTATCGATCTTCGCGATGTAAACCCCGCCACCCTTATCGTCGAGCACGTTGCTTACGTAAGCCTTCCCGATCGTATCCAGCCGGAAATCGCGCGTCTTCGGATTATTCGCCTGCCACATCCGCACCTCAGTCGGCTTCGTGGTGCACTTCATGTGGATGGAGCCGTCTTTCTCGAAGCTCCAATCCACCTGCGGACGCGGCTCCTTGTTCACAATTGCCGTATAAAACGCCGCCACATTCTGGCGCACATCGGAGCTCGTTCCGCCCAGATCGTGCTTCGTGTTGGGGACATAGCGGATTTCCTTTTCGCCCTTCAGGTCCTTCCAGTAAAACTGCGACGAATCCGGCACGAAATACTGGTCGCCCGCGCTGTTCACGATGTACTTCGGCATCGTCAGCCGGTCGAGATAGGAATACGGATCCTCGATATCCATCAGATCCTTCATGCGCGGAGTTCCGAACCAGTCGAACGTCTTCATGTCGATGTAATCCTGCAGGGCCGGCGACCACGAACCGTACGCCTCATAGTGATGCGGCAGCGCTTTCTGCACGTTCAGCGTGTCGATCACGAGCGGCGCAATCGCAATTACGCGCTTATCGACAGCCGCGGTTGTCCACGTTGTCCAGCCACGCTTGGAAGCGCCGGACACAACGAAATGGTCGGTCGTCGCGTGATTCTCTTTCGCGATAGCCGTGATCGCGTCCATCGCGTGGACCGCGGCCTTCGTCATCGGCAGCCGCAGCGGCCAGGTCTCCACGTCTTTTCCGGAGCCCTTCAGAAACTTGTCCCACGTGTAGACGATCGCCGCATCTTCCGTGCGCGGTTTGCCTTCATCGGCGAAAACCAGGGGCTCGTTTGGAATCCCGCGCAGTTCCGCCGTCACCGAGCCGGTGCTCGTCGCGATCGCCACCACCATCGGATCCGGCTGATCCGGCGCCGCTGATGTGATCGAACCGCCGGTCAGATACAGGAAGCCCGTCGACTTCGTCACCTTGTCCGGAATGATGATCGTGAGCCAGTGATGCCAGACCGGATGATCGACGTCCTTCGCGCTGCGCCACGTCTGTGACGTCAGGTCGTAAACGTATTGCGTGTAGCCGCGCCCCGCCGCCGTGTGTTCCAGTTGGTAATGAAACGTGGGGTCCGGAGCCTCCACATATCGGTCAAGAGCGGTGCGGCCGCCCGCGAGCAATGGAAGCGCCGCAAGCGCGAGGATGAGAGTGCGCACCAGACGATTATGTCAAAGCCACGTCAGCAATGTAGACCTGCGTAACGCCCGTCTTATCGCTCGCAAACGCGACCTTGTCCTCTTCGTGCGACCACGAAGGATGCGGATGCGTCCACTGCGGCCCATAGACGGTATCGCCGGCGTTTTCCATCCAGCTCAAGGTCTTTTTCGCACTCGCGAAATCGGCCGGCAGCGCATACGTCGACTTCCGCCACTGCGTCCCCTGATTGCTCGATTCGCTGAGACACACCAGCCGCCGCGCACCCGTCGCAACATGGATAATCTGAATCCCCTCGTCCGGATGATTCGTGTCGCAGAGGATGCGCTCGCCCTTGCGATCCGGCGCGATGTGCCACGCGTTGTATTCCGTAATAGTGGTGATGGCGCGCGTCGTCCAGTCCATACGGCATAGGGCGCGAGGCCAGACCGTAAACACAATATCGCCTGAGGCCCGCAGAAACGTCTCATGCACGATGAACTCATCGTTGCCGTGTTGGTACAGGCATTCGAGCCCCGTCCCATCCCGCCGCACCCGATGCATACGCGGCGCCGGATCGCCCGCGAACTCGATCCACTCCGGCTCCAGCGGATGAAACTGCGGATGAATCACAGTCCGGGAAAACGGGATGTTGTGCCAGCCCGAACCGTTGTATCGCCCGGCCACCAGACCCGACTCCCCGCCGCGCTTGTACGCAGCCGTGAGCCATTCGCCATCGGGACTAACAGAGCATTCGCCCAATTCCGCGTCCGCAAATTCGAAAACACATCGCTCGCCCGCCCACAATCCCCCACCCCGGGTCACAATCAGCGTCTCGCCATCCGGATGCAGCGCAGCACTGAACGGATGCACCGGCGCGCCGTGCGTCAACTGCGTCTGCTCACCCGTTTCAAGCGATACCCGCCAAACCTGCGCATCGCCGGTCCGGTACGACGTGAAAAACATCTCGCGCCCGCCCGGATAAAACGAGCTCTGCAGAAAATAACTCGGATGACTGATCGCTGGACCGTCTGTAATCTGCCGGACGCTCATCGCCTGCCCAGAAACCGATCGCGGCCCTTCACCAGCGCGGTAATCTTGCGGTCCGCCACCGATCGCCGCAGCATCCAGAATCCGCAATCGGGATGCACCCAACCGACGCGTCCATGCCCCAGCACCTTCTCGGCATGCGCAATCGCGTCGGCGATTTCATCCGCGGTTTCGACGTGGTTGATCTTCACGTTCACGACGCCCAGCCCGATCCGAATTCGCGAATCCACTCCGCGCAGCGCCTCCAGATCCGATTCCCCGCGATTCGCCATCTCAAGAATCACGTGATCGGCGTCGAGCGAGTTCAGAAACGTCGTGAGCGCATTCCACGTCCCGCGCTGCACCGTCTGTCCGCCATAGTTTCCGAAGCAGAGATGCACCGCCTTCCGCCCCACAAACGCGCCCAGCACACGATTGATCGCCTGCGCTGCAATCCCCGCATGCTCCGGACTGCCCGGAATATTCGCCTCATCTACCTGGAGGCAATCGCACGGCAACCCGGCCACCTGCGCGGCCAGCACATCGGCAATCGCATTCAGAAGCGTTTCAAAACTGCCGTAATGCCGGTCCAGCAGCGTACGCGCCAGCATGTATGGGCTCGTGACCGTAAACTTAAACGCCCCTCCAGCCACGCCAGCCGCGAGTTCGCAATCGGCCAGCAGATTCAGCCCGCCTTCACCCAGCGGACCTTCCACCACACCTGCCGCCTTGCGCCGGAACTGCATATGCTGCGTGTGCGCGAACGCCTCATGATCGCTGCGCCCCACAACGCTCCGAATGCCCGCCATCGGCCGAAGAAAATAATCGATCATCCCGTTCGTATCGGGATGATTCACGTCGAAGCGGTACAGTTCGCCATCCGTCGGCAGATCGATGCCCGCCTGCCGCTGAATGCCGAACACGACCCGCGTGGCGTCGGTGCGCGCCTGCTCGCTCGGCAGCGCCGCCAGCCACTCCGGGACAGGGTACGACCCGACTGTTGTGGTGAGAATTTCAGGTTGTGACATGAAACGATCAGGCGCTCAGTTGTTCCCACAGCTTGCGGTAGTAGGGCATGAACCGGTCCGGTTCCTTGCTCTCCGCCACTTCCGCCAGCGTGTAGCGCGAATAACCCGCCTCGCGCAGCAGCCCGAAAAATTCCTTGTAAGGATAAGTGCTCGTCAGCTCCGTGATATGGCAGTTGCGAATGAACTGGCCCAGCGCTTCGTAGGCCTGCTTCACCGAGCCATCCACCACATCCGTGGGGTTCGAATTCCAGCACGCGCCCACATTCTTGTGATTGGCCTCATGCAGAATCCGCGAAGCCAGCGGAAACTCCTGCGTCTTCGAGCCGTGCACTTCCATCCAGATCTCGATGCCCTTCGATTGCCCGTAATCGCCGACCTCATGCAGGCTGGTCGATATGTTCTTCACGGTAGTGTCGAGCGGGACATCCTTGGGCAACCCGTTGGGCCGCACCTTCACCGCGATCGCGCCGGTATCCTTCGCGAGATCGATAAACTTTTTCGCCGTCTCGATGTTCTCCCGCCGAACTTTTTCATCCGGCGATTCAAACTCGCACGTGCTGCCGTAGCTCAGCAGCTTCACTTTCGTCTGCGTGAACCGCTCGCGGACTTTCGCGCGCTCTTCCTGGCTGATCGTCGGCTCCACGCCGTGCTTGTGGCCCGTGCGCAGCTCAATGGCGGCAAAGCCGGCCTTTTCGAGCGTTTTGATGCACGTCTCCAGATCCATATTCTGGAGCAGGTTGTAGGTAACCGAGCCAAGCTGAAAGCGGCGCTCCGCAGCCAAAGCGGTGGTTTCGGTGACCAGCGTCCCAGCCGTGACAGCCGCCCCGGCGGCCGCGGCAGACCCGAAAAAAGATCGACGATTCATAGGCACACTTATATCAGACAACGAGCACTATCCGTTCGGATGTGGCGCAAGAGCAACAGCTCTGAACTTTGTGAACGAATGCGAACGCATGTGGGCCATGGATGGCATCCTGCCGCCGATTGCGAATTGACGTCTGCTACGAAGGAGGTATTCTACCCGAATGCGTAACGAAGTAGGTCAGCGCGAGCGATTCCCGATACTTTCAATTCTCTGTAAGCTTCTCGATGTGGCTGATCACCAGCAATTCACTAACGGCTCGCCCAGCCTTCAATTGAAGCCCAAGCTGCTCGCGCAATGCATCGATCGGTGAGGCGGCGGTAGCCGCCTCCGGTGGTTGGCCGTTGACCGCGGACGAAGGCGCCAGGCCGTCGGAGCCCCATTCCAGATGGATATCAAAAACTCCCCTGATCCCCGTCTGGTCAATGACAGGACGCCCATCGGGATGCAGCAATTTCGCAATCCCGGCGAGCGTGATTCCATGCGCGTCCAGGACCGTCACGCTTCCCCGCCGGCTGATTGCCGGCACGCCACAAAAGGTCTGCCCGCTTGGCTGCATATTCAACGCCTCGCTGAAATCGAAGGGCACACAGGTACCTTCCTGCGCCTTGTGCAGCTTCAATTGACCTTTTATCAGGCTCATGAGATACGCCGGACCATCGCGCTGCTCGCGATGTATCTGCAATGCGAATCGCTCCTCAAGGAGCGCCTGCATCATTGGCCCGCGCATCATCGCGGCGCTTTGAGGTTTGTCGCTTTTAGCATCTATCGAATAACGCGCTGAATTTGCCCAACCCGGAAGTCCTTCCATCGGCATGGAAGGCGTCCCCGGATTCGACGGTTCAGTCCGTCCCGACGCGAACACATCATAGGCCTGCTGAATGATCGTTCGCAATGACCAACAGCCCAGACTCACCTCAGACGCGAACGTTCGCGAGGGCGGAGCCTGTTCCGTCGCCTTGCACTCCTTCACCGAAGCCACATCAAATTTGGGCCTGGGCAGTCGACTATCG
>DASYCD010000075.1:0-6950 GCA_036500405.1 Bryobacteraceae bacterium | reverse complement strand
GAGCCATTATGTGAAGCCGGGGTCGGCGATTGATGTTGAGGCGCAGATGCGGGGGACGAGCGTGTACTTTCCCGACCGCGCGGTGCCGATGCTGCCGTTCGAGCTTTCGACGAATATTTGTTCGCTGAAGCCGGGTGTGGACCGGCTGGTGATGTCGGCGCTGATCGAGTTCGATGCGAAGGGCGAGCCGGTGGGGTTTGAGTTTTGCCGGGGCGTGATTCGCAGTGTGGAGCGGATGACGTATACGAGCGTTCATCGGCTGCTGGAGGGGGATCAGGCGTTACGCGAGCGGTATGCGCCGCTGGTGGCGCGGTTCGAGCTGATGCGGGACTTCGCGGAGATTCTGATGCGGCGGCGGGACAGGCGGGGGTCGATCGATTTCGATTTGCCGGAGCCGCAGATTGAGTTCAGTCCGGAAGGGGAGATGATCGGCGTCACGCGGAGTGAGCGGACGATTGCGAACCGGCTGATCGAGGAGTTCATGCTGGCGGCGAATGAGGCTGTGGCGTCGCATCTGGAGGCGACCGGGCACGCGTCGATTTATCGCGTGCACGATCCGCCGGATCCGAAGCGGGTGATGGAGTTCGAGGATCTGGCGTCGCAGTTCGGTTATTCGCTGGGCGTGGGGCATGTGCCGGCGCAGAGGATTCGATATCACGAGAAGAAATCGCAGGGGCGGACGGCTTATAAGGATGTAATGCTGCCGGGCGA
The DNA here is from genome assembly GCA_036500405.1 of Bryobacteraceae bacterium. Taxonomy (GTDB): domain Bacteria; phylum Acidobacteriota; class Terriglobia; order Bryobacterales; family Bryobacteraceae; genus BOG-234. Next base: position 6,239 of record DASYCD010000075.1, on the reverse strand, counting down.
GGTGGCGGTGACGTCGAGGGCTTATCAGAAGCTGGTGGCGCGGATTGAGGGGACGCCGGAGGAGCGGATTCTCAGCTATCTGATGCTGCGTTCGTTGAGGCAGGCGCGGTACAGCGAATCGAATACGGGGCATTTTGCGTTGGCGGCGTCGCACTATACGCATTTCACGTCGCCGATCCGGCGGTATCCGGATTTGATTGTGCATCGGTTGCTGAAGGCGGCGCTGGATGGCGGGACGTATTCGAATGAGGGAGAGCTGCGGTCGATTGCGGAGGATTGTTCGTTTACGGAGCGGCGGGCGGCGGAAGCGGAGCGGGAGCTGATTGAGTGGAAGAAGGCTCGGTTTATGGAGAGCCAGGTGGGGGCGGAGTTCGACGGGTTGATTATCAGTACGGCGAAGTATGGGGCGTTCGTGGAATTGGCGCAGTGGTTTGTGGAGGGGCTGGTGCCGATTGAGTCGCTGGTGGGGGACCGGTTTGCGTATCACGAGAATGTGCGGCAGATTATTGGGCAGCGGACGCGGCGGACGTATTCGATTGGGGATCGGGTGCGGGTGCTGCTGGATCGGGTGGATCCGCTGGAGCGGAAGCTGCAGTTTTCGATTGTGGAGCCGGTGAAGGCGCGGGTGGCGAAGCGGGAGGGGAAGAAGGGCGGGAAAAAGGGCGGGAAAAAGGGGCGGCGGCGGTGAGGGGTGCGGCTATATTTTCAGCAGACGGGATTCGATATTTGCGAAATCGCTCTGGTTGTTGGTTGCGAGGTCCGCGTTCGTGGAAATCGCGGTAGCTGCGATCCAGGCATCCTGCGGACTGAGTCCGCGGCCGGCAGCACGCGCGCGGGCACGAATGGAAGCCCATGACGTGCACATTGCATCATCCGGATAGACGACCGCAAATCCTTCGATGAACTGTTCGAGCAATTGAAGACGACGCGGTCCCCAGTTCGCCGCAAATGCTCCGGCGCGCAGTTCGGCGAGGGACATGAAAGACAGGATCAGAGTCGCCCCACGAAGGGCCTCAACGTATGCGGGTGCTGAGGAGTGCCAGTTGAGGATGTAGGATGCGACGTCAGTATCGACGACAATCCGGCTCATTCGGCGCGCGAATCCATGCGTGCTTCACGGCGATCGGTGTAAATGGCCGCGACAAAACGCTCGGTTTCTTCGTCGGGCGCCGGATTCACGAAGCGCAGCACGTTTTCAATCGTCGCTGGCCCACGGCGAGCGGCAATCGGCTTTTCGTCGTGCTTAGCGTCAGCTTGCTGGTTCTGATTCACGAAATCGCCTCTGTTTCCAGTTTACGCTGAAACCGAATATGGCGGGCGCAAGCCGGTGGCAACGAGGTATTCGAGTGGGAAGCGTGCGGGCGTTGCTGACCGGGTGGATCCGATCGTGAGGGAGTTGCAGTCTTCAATTGTGGGGCGGCGAAGCGGCGAGTGGAGCGAAGGATTCCGACGATCCGATATCGTCCGCGTGGAAGAATTGGTAAGAGAGAACAGGGAACTATTGGTGGAGGCGTGGCATGAATACTTCGCAGGCTGAAATTACAGGCGCCTCGGCATTGTCCGTTCGGGTGACCGATCTCGATCTCTCCGTCGACCTCTCCGATGGCAGAACGATCACCGTTCCCGTTGCGTGGTTCCCGAGAGTCGCGATGGGCACGCAGAGGGAGCGTGAGAACTGGTCGCTTATTGGACGGGGGCACGGTATTCATTGGGTTGATCTTGATGAGGACGTCAGTGTTGAGAGCTTGCTGACGGGGCAACGATCGCGTGAGAGCGATCGCTCGCTAAAGAAATGGATAGAGGGCCGGGAACGGTACTGATCTTTCAGAACTGTTGAAGGATCGCGCCGAAATTATTCGACGCCGAACCGGGCGCTGCAGCTTCCGAGTCACCGTCAGAAAGATCAGATCGGCTGGCAAATTCCAGGTGGATCTCATCGGCGGGCGCGAATTCTTACCATGTCTGCGATACGCGCATTGCGTTGCCGGGATGATGAGAGGCGCCGGTGAACTCGTCTGTCCCGGCGAAGATCTGTTTCGTTCGGCCTGCGAATCCCTTCATGCTTCCCGGTCATCAGGCGCCGGGTTCGCGGCTGGTTTCATTAATTCGCGATTGGATTTCGATCGACGTGAACGACGATTGGAGCGCAGACCGGAACGTCTTTTGCTTTTTGCCCCGGACCGTTCCGCGACCACTTGCGCTTCTACTGGTGCATGCAGTATGATCGACCAGTAGAAGTAAAAGGTATACCGCATGACGCCTCCCAAATCCGATCTTCCCCAGGGCACGCTCGACCTTCTGATCCTCAAGACCGTAGCGCTCGGCCCGGTGCATGGTTACGCGATCGCGCAACGGCTCCAGCAGATATCACGCGACGTGGTCCAGGTTCCGGGCGGCTCGCTTTATCCCGCGCTGCACCGGCTGGAGAATCGCAAACTGCTGACCGCGGAGTGGCGGCAGACAGAGACCGGGCGGGATGCGAAGTTCTACCGGCTGACGCGCAGCGGGCGAGCGCATCTCGAAGCCGAGTCGGCAAGCTGGCGGCGGCTCTCGGAGACCGTTGGATTGATTCTGGACATGACAGAAAGGGGCTCCTGATGAACTGGCGACGCTGGCTGGGGCGGGATGAGCGGGAAGCCTCCCTCGAAAAAGAACTGAATTACCACATCGAAGAGAGAGTCGCCGAATTTGTGCGCTCCGGCCTCAGCGAAGAAGACGCCCGCCGCCGCGTCCGGATGGAGTTCGGCGCCGCCGAGCAGGTGAAGGACGATTGCCGGGATGTGCGGCCTGCGCGCTGGGCGGAAACGCTGGCTCAGGACATCCGATATGCCTGGCGAAATCTGCGCCGGAATCCAGGATTCGCGGCCGTTGCCATTACCACGCTTGCGCTCGGTATCGGCGGTCTCACCGCTATGTTCAGCGCCGTCGATTCAATCCTGATCCGTCCTTTGCCCTACGCCAGTCCGGACCGGCTCGTCATGGTCTGGGACGACCTGAGCAAGACGGACGACCGCACCAGGTCGGCGCCGGCGCCCGCCGAATGGTACGAATGGCGGCGGCTGAACACGGTGTTCGCGGATGTCGCCTCTACCCAGCCCACCGACGTCACTCTCTCCGGCGACGCCGCTCCCGAACAGATTCCCGCGCGCAAGGCCACCGGGAATCTCTGGAACGTGCTGGGCGTGCGGCCGCTGATCGGGCGCGTCTTCAACGAGGAAGAAGACAGGAACGGCGCGCGGGTGGCGGTGATCAGTTACGGATTGTGGCAGCGGCGCTACGGCGGGTCGCCCGATGTGGTGGGCCGGAAGATCGATGTGAACGATACGCCGTATGAAGTCGTCGGCGTCATGCCCCGCGAGTTCTATTTTCTGCCGTCCCGTGATATCGACCTGTGGATGCCCGCATCCTTTCCGGTCTGGCAGCGGACGGCGTTCGGGTGGCACGACGAACAGATTGTTGCGCGCCTGAAGGCGGGCGTGACGCGAGAGCAGGCGGAGCAAGCCATGGTGGCGCTGAGTCTGCAACTCACCGCGAAGGCGTTCCCGAGACCTCACCGGACGATCGTCACATTCCTGCGCGAAGACATCATGGGTCATACGCAAACCGCGCTGATTATTCTGCTGGTCGCGTCGGCGGCGCTGCTGTCGATCGCCTGCGTCAACCTGGCGAATCTGCTGATGTCCCGCGGGTTGGTTCGCGGCCGGGAAGTAGCGGTTCGCGCGGCGCTGGGCGCGGGCCGTGGAAGACTGGGCGCGCAATTCCTCACTGAAAGCCTGGTGCTCGCCGGACTCGGCGCCGTCGCGGGCCTCGCGATCGCCCTGCCCGCGATGCGATTTCTTGCCAAACTTGCGCCGGAAACCATGGGCGCCGTGCGGCTCACGCTCGACTGGCGCGTACTCGCGTTCTCCGCGGCCGCTGCGATTGCCGCCGCCCTGGTGTTCGGCGTTGCGCCCGCCTTTCGCGGGTCACGAATCGGCCCGCAGGACGGGCTGCGGGAGGGCGGACGCACAGCGGCGGGCTCGCGCAGTTACTGGTTTCAGCATTCACTCATCGTCATCGAGACCGCGCTCGCGGTAGCGCTGCTCACCAGCGGCGGTCTGCTGCTTCAGGCCTTCCGGCATCTGCGGAATACCGACCTCGGGGTACAAAGCGAAAAGCTGCTGACCCTCGAAGTTCCTCTGTTCCGCTACAAGGAATTCGGCCGGCGCGACGCTTACGTCAGCACCGTGCTGGAAAAAATACGGGCGATTCCGGGTGTGATCAACGCCGGCGCGACCTCACAACTCCCGCTGAAGCCCGGCGACGGTTCCGCGACCTTCTATTGGTTCTCGGGTCAGCCACGCGAGAGTGAGCGCAACCAGGTTGCGCTGATCCGGCTCGTGACTCAGGATTACCTGCCAACCATCGGCGCGCAGCTGCGCGAAGGCCGTTTCTTTGAGGAATCCGACCGGCATTCGGACGCGCAGGTGGCGATCGTCAACGAGACTCTTGCGAATCGCAACTTCGCCGGGCGCTCCGCAATTGGCGCGCGATTCAAGTTTGGTAATACCGGCGAAAAGGGCTACTGGTACAGGATTGTGGGTGTGGTGAAAGAGGTTCACGAGGTTGGAATGGAGGAAGTCCCGCGGCCGGCCGTCTACAGCCTGCACGAGCAGGGCAGCGATCAACTGATGATTTCTCCGAGCGGGATCGCGGTTCGGACCGCGGTGGAGCCGGCTTCGATCGTTCCGGCGATCCGCCAGGCCATCTGGTCCATTGATAAGAACCAGCCGATCTGGCGCGTTCGGACTCTCGACGATATCTTTTCTCGGCAGTTGACCACGCCCACACAGAGCACCGCGCTCATGGACGCATTCGCTCTGCTGGCGCTGCTGCTGGCTTCCGTCGGATTGTATGGCGTACTTTCGTATGCGGTCACGCAGCGCACCAGCGAAATCGGGGTCCGCATGGCGCTGGGCGCAACTTCCCGCAAAATACTGCTGAGTTTTTGCAGACGCGGTCTGGTGTTGACGATATGCGGTCTGGTTATCGGCCTGGGACTGTCCAGAGTCGCATCACGCTTTCTGACCGCGCTGCTCTACGATTTCCGGCCCAGCCTGATCCCGACAGTCAGCGTGGTTTCATTGATTCTTCTGGGCGTCGCAGTCGTGGCCTGCCTGGCTCCCGCGCTCCGCGCATCGCGAGTCGATCCGGTGGTTGCTCTCAGAAGCGAATAGAGTGTCCCGCCCCACGAGAACCGTTTAGACTGGGATGCGTGCCGGCGCAGGCGATTCAGATCGAGCAGGTCACGAAGATTTTCGGCGGCGTGAGGGCTGTGGATGATCTTACTCTTACGATTCCGGAGGGATCGATTCACGGTTTTATTGGGCCGAATGGATCCGGTAAGACGACCACGATGCGGATGGTCGTCGGGATTCTGCATCCCGATCGGGGTTCTATTCGAGTGTTCGGCGATGAGATGACCGGGGTTCCGAACGGGAAAATCGGATACCTGCCGGAAGAGCGCGGGCTGTATCGAAAGATGCGACTGCGTGAACTTCTCGAATTTCATGGTCAGTTGCGCGGCGGCGGCGATATCCGGCGCGAAGCGGATGAGTGGATGGAGCGACTGGGGCTGGCGGACTGGGCCGGTCAGCCGGTGGAAACGCTCAGCAAGGGGATGTCGCAGAAGGCGCAATTCATTGCCGCGGTATTGGGCCGGCCTCGTCTGCTGATCCTCGATGAGCCGTTCACCGGGCTTGATCCTTTGGGAGCGGAGTCGATACGCGAAGCCATTCTGGAGCTTCGGCGGCGCGGGGCAACGGTTGTGTTGAGCACCCACGATATGCATTCCGCGGAAACGATGTGCGATTCGATTTTTATGATCTTCCGGGGGAAGAAGGTGCTCGACGGATCTCTCTCCGAGATTCAGGAGCGCTACGGAAACGATTCCATTTTGGTTGCTACACAGGACAGCGCTTCGGACCTTAGCGGTCTCACCGGCGTCGAGCATGTGCGCGATGTGGGTAACGAGCGGGAGTTGCGGCTGGCGCGCGGGTACGATCCGCAGCTTGTGTTGCGTGAGCTTGTGCTTCGCGCATCGGTAACCAGCTTCAAGGTCGCGAGGCCGTCTCTGCACGATATTTTCATCCGAATTGCAGGTCCGGCGTCGGAATCTGCGGAGTCAACCGTTGCATAAGATCCTGATCGTTGCAAAACGCGATTACGTTGCGTCCGTCCGGACAAAGGCGTTTCTGTTC
>DASYCD010000074.1:0-15263 GCA_036500405.1 Bryobacteraceae bacterium | reverse complement strand
GGCGCATTCACGCTGGCGTGGGCGACCGCAAGCACGAAGATATTCCCTTTCACGCGTTGCCATAGCGCGGTGAAGAGGAACGATAAACCGAACACGCCGAACAGAAACGTGATTGCCGTTCGTGCGCCGCTGAAAAGAATGAAAGCGTGCCAGCAGCCCCAGATCACTGCGACAATTGCGGTTGCAATAGCTGGTTGGTAGCGGCTCATAAGGCGCGGAAGCAGCCACCCACGCCAGCCGACTTCTTCCCCGCAGCCGACGAAGACAAATTGCAGCAACAGATGGACGGCAAACAAGGGCGACCAGATCATTCTGGCGCCGATGATTCGCGCGGCCACCGCAGTGCAGACGATGCCCGCAATCACGACGGCCATCGCCCAGAGCCATTGCCCACGCGGATTCAGCTTCCTCAACAGGCTGCCGAAGCCGTCTTTTCGAGAGACCAACAGAGCCGCAATCGCCGGCGTCCAGGTAACGCCGATCCGCGGAAGATATTTACCCAGCAGACTCGGCGACGACGGTCGAAACCACAGCAGGCCGAAGCCAACCGTGTACGCAATCAGAAATACGAGGAGAACAAATTGAACGACAGGATCAATGCGCCGGAGCCGTTCGATGCGCCTATCCCTTCGCCTGATTGCGCTTCGCCCGCCGCAGCAGGAAGTCGATGCGGCTATCGGCGTCCGGATGCGAGTCGACTGCAAAGTGCAGATCCGGCATATGCCGCAAATTCAGCCGCGCCGCGAGCTCATGCTTCAGGAACGACTTCGCGTGTTCCAGTCCGGCCAGTACTGCGCGCTCCCGGCTGGTTTCCACCGCCACCTTCACATGCGCGTGCCGCATATCCGGCGAAACCTCGGCGCTGGTCACACTCACCGAACTGAGGCGCGGATCGTCCATTTCGAACCCGATCAGCTCCGCCAGTTCCTCCCGAACCGCCTCCGATACTCTTTGCGTGCGATGCTCATCCATACCCTTACCTCTACAACCAATCCACGTTCGAGCGCACCAGCATGGGGCCGAGCTGGCATTCCGCTTCGTCCTCCACGGCCCGCAATATCTGTGATGCGAAATCGCGGCTGGGGGATACAACAGCCACCGCGATCACCGCGCTGTTGTGCAGGTCCTGATCTTCAATCTCGGAAACCGAGACGTTGAATTTACCGCGCAGGCGTTCTTTCAGGCTTTTGACCACGTGGCGCTTCTCTTTAAGCGAGTGCGCGAGGTCAATCCGCAGCTCCATCGTGAGAACTCCCACTACAGCCATGTCAAACCGCGCGCTGCGTCAAACCGCGGCGGCGCCTTCGATGCCTTAAACCTCGACGGCGACCCGCTGCAGCGCGTAGGCTTCGATGATATCGCCAGGCTGCACTTCGTTGAAGCTCGCCAGAGTGATACCGCACTCCATGCCGTTCCGGACCTCGCTTACGTCGTCCTTGAAACGCCGCAGCGAAGCCACCTTGCCCGTATGCACTACCACGCCGTCGCGCAGCACGCGAACATTGGCGTCGCGGGTGAACGTGCCATCCTGTACCAGGCTGCCCGCCACCGTGCCGATCTTCGAGACCTTGAAAATCTCGCGCACTTCCGCCTTGCCCTTGTAGACTTCCTTGTAAACCGGGGCCAGCAGGCCGGACATCGCCTTCTTGATCTGATCGACCACCTCGTAGATGATCGTGTGGAGCTCGATGTCCACCTTCTCCTGCTCGGCGGCCGCGGCCGCGTTGCGCTCCGGCTTCACGTTGAAGCCGAGGACGATGGCGTTCGACGCCGCCGCCAGCAGAACATCCGATTCGTTAATGGCGCCCACGCCCGCACGCAGAACTCGCACCGTAACCTTGTCGGTTGACAGTTTTTCGAGCGTATCGCGCAGCACTTCGGCTGAACCGCTGACGTCGGCTTTGAGGATGAGCGGCAGTTCGTGGACTTCGCCCTGCGCCATCTTGCGATGAAGCTGCTCCAGCGTCAGGCGGCCGGTTTTCGCGAGTTGCGCCGCGCGTTCCTTCTCGGCGCGATAAAGAACGATCTGTTTCGCCTTTGCGGTATCGGTGACCACCTGGAAGTTGTCACCGGCCTCCGGCAGGCGCTCGAGACCGAGCACTTCAACCGGCATGGACGGGCCGGCTTCTTTCACCTGTTCGCCACGATCGCCGATCATGGCGCGCACGCGTCCGAAGACCGTGCCGCAGATAAAGTCTTCGCCCACCCGCACCGTGCCATTGCGAACCAGAATCGTCGCCACCGGACCACGCCCGCGGTCGAGTTTCGCTTCGAGCACGCTGGCCATGCCGGGACGCGCGGGGTTGGCGCGCAGATCGGCAATTTCCGAAACCAGCAGAATCATTTCGAGCAACGTATCGAGGTTGGTCTTCTGGCGCGCGGAAACAGGCACCATCACCGTGTCGCCGCCCCACTCTTCAGGATTCAGGCCCCGATCCGCAAGCTGCTGCTTGATGCGGTCCGGCTGGGCTTCCGGCTTGTCTATCTTGTTAATCGCCACGATAATCGGCACCTTGGCGGCGCGCGCATGGTCGATTGCTTCGAGCGTCTGGGGCATCACGCCGTCGTCGGCGGCAACCACCAGCACAACAATGTCAGTCACCTTGGCGCCGCGGGCGCGCATACGGGTGAAGGCTTCGTGACCCGGCGTATCGATGAAGACGATGGTCTTGCCGTTGTGGTCCACGTGATAGGCGCCGATGTGCTGCGTGATGCCGCCGGCTTCTCTGCCGGCGACGTTGGCAGTTCGGATCGCATCGAGGAGCGACGTCTTACCGTGATCGACGTGACCCATGATCGTAACCACGGGAGGACGATGAAACCGGTCGGACGCGTCTTCGGCCATTTCGATATCGAGCATCGCCTCTTCTTCGTAGGAAACCGAAGAGGTGGACGCGCCGAATTCGCGCGAAAGCTCGGTAGCCATCTTGCTGTCGAGTGTCTGGTTGATGGTCGCGAAGATGCCGCGGTCCACCAGCTTTTTGATCACCAGATTGGCTTTCACGTCGAGCTTTTCGGAAAGCTCCTTGACCGTGATGCCTTCGGAAATCGTGATGTCGCGATTGATCGGCGGCGGAGCGGCCTGCTCACGGCGCGATTGCGGCCGAAGAATCTTCTCTTCCGACTCGCGATTGCGATCACGCGGTCCACGGCCACCGGGTTTCCTGTTCCCGCCGGGCGTTCTGCGCGCGGCATGATCGGGCGGCGGCGGCGCGCCGGGGCCCAAAAGCGCCCCTCCACGCGACGTCGGATGCATTGGACGCGGACCACCGGGACGTCCTCCCGGTCCGGGCATGCCGGGGCGCGCTCCACGCGCCTGGAACGCAGGCTGGCCGGGACGCGGCGGTCCCTGATAAAGCGGTTGACCCGGACGCGGCGACGATGGACGCAGCGGTACGCCGGGGCGGGGAGGTGGCGGCGCTCCCGGACCGGACAGAGCCGGACGGGCGCCGAGACGCGCTGCCAGATCGGCGCGCGGCGGCACAACGGGACGCACGGCAGGCTGCCCCGCCAGTTGCTGACCGGCGATCGGCTGACCTGCGGCGGGGCGCGGCGGCGCTGGCGGACGGGGCTGCCCCGGAGCGGCTGTGGGCCGCGGCGGTGGCGCAATCGGAACTCCCGGGCGTACGGCCGGCGCAGCAGGCCCCGGTGTGCTCGGGGCAGGAGGCGCGGCCGGCGTCGGCGCCAAAGGACGCGGCGCCGCGATGGGCGGAGCGCTCGGCAGCGGCTGGCGAGGTCCCGAAAGAATCTGGCCAGGACGGGTTCCGGCTGAAGGAATCGGCCGCGTGGGCGGCGAAAGAGGACGCAGCGGCGGAAGCGGCGTCAATGGAACTGCCGGCGGGTGCGCTGCGGGCGCTGCCGGAGCCCCGGCGCGCGGCCCTACAGGAGGATGAATCGGCGCCCCGCGGCCCAGCATAGGCGGGCGCAGCGGAATCGCGCGCGGCTTGTCCTCGGCCGGCGCCTCCGGTTTCTTCTGTTCAGCTGGCGGCGCTCCCGGAGCAGCGGGCTCTGCAGGCGCCGCGGCGGACGGACGCACGGGAGGCGCGATCGGCGCCCCGCGCTTCGGCGGCTCGACAGGCTTCTCTTCCCCGGCGGGCCTCGCCTTTGCCGGCGCGGGCGCTTCGACCGGCGTGGACGTCTCCGCGGGCCTGGCAGCTCTCGCCGTTTCAATCACGGATGTGTCGCCGCCGAAATAACGCTTCAATTTCTCGGCGTTATCGTCGTCGATCGAGCTGGAATGGGTCAACGCCTCGGTAATGCCGAGTTCGTGAAGTTTATCGATGACCTCACGCGACTTCACTTCGAGCTGCCGCGCCAGCTCATTGATTCGGATCTTACTCATGTCTAAGGCGTTTTCACTCTAACTAACAGCGCAGCGCAAAACCACCTTCGCCACGCCCATCACCACTGCTCTCGACTTACGGGGAACCGCCGGGTTACGACTCGTTCGCTTTCGGCAAAGAAGCTTCCGGCGAAGGCGTTCCTTCTCCTTCGGCTTCCGCTTCAGCGCCTGCTTCGACCGATTCACTCATCGTAGCAGAACCCTCCAGCGCCGTATCATCTGCTGCGGCAGGGGCTTGCGCCTCCACCGGGGCTTCTTCCGCGTATTCCTGACCGTAATATCTGTTTATCGCCTGCTGGATCAGGCTTACCGCGTTTTCATCAATGCCTTCCAGGGCCTCCAGAAGCTCCGGAGTCATACTGCCCAGCTTTTCAATGGTTCCGATACTGCCCTGAACCAGCGCATCCACCGTCGATTCGGCCAGACCGTAATCGATGAGAGCCGAAACCGGCGCTCCCATGGACAGCAGATCAATCGCGCCCTGCACTTCCTGACGCTTTTCTTCCTCGCTCTTAATATCGATCTTCCAGCCGAGCAGTTTCGCGGCCAGTCGTACGTTCTGGCCCTTCTTGCCGATCGCCAGCGACAATTGCGTATCGTCGACGATCACTTCCATGTGGCGCTCTTCCGGATTCAGGATCGTCACGCGCGTGATCTTGGCCGGGCTCAAAGCGTGCGTCGCAAACGCCACCGGCTCGTCGGAGTATTCGATAATGTCGATCTTTTCGCCGCGCAATTCGCGGATAATCGACTGCACGCGCATCCCCTTCATACCGACGCAGGCGCCTACGCTGTCCACGTCGCGGTCGCGGCTGGAGACAGCAATTTTGGTACGCTCCCCGGCTTCGCGCGCGCAGCCTTTGATCACCACGGTGCCGTCGTAAATTTCCGGTACTTCCTGTTCGAACAGGCGTTTCACCAGTTCGGCGTCCGCGCGGGAGACAACCACGCCGGGGCCTTTGGAGGACTTGTCCACCAGCTTGATGACGCAGCGAATGCGGTCGCCCACGCTGAAGCTTTCGAGACGCGACTGCTCGCGCTTCGGCAGGCGGGCTTCCGTCTTGCCCAGATCCACCACGAGGTCGAGACCTTCGATCCGCTTGATGGCCGTGTTAATCAGTTCGCCAACCCGGTCTGCGTACTCGCGGTAAATCGTCTCGCGTTCCGCCTCGCGAACCTTTTGAAAGATCACCTGCTTGGCGGTCTGAGCGGAAATGCGGCCGAGCGCGTCGCCGGGCTTGGCAAACCGTACAGTGGAGCCGAGCTCCGCGTTGGGATCCGTTCGCTTCGCTTCAGAAAGGGTGATTTCGATTGCCGGATCGGTCACAGCCTCCACCACGGTCTTCACCGCAAAGAGCTTGAGGGCGCCTGACCGGTCATCCACATCGATCTCGTAATTTTCGTTCGTGCGGAAATGCTTGCGCGCCGCCAGAAGCATGGCGTCCTTGACGGCGTCCAGAACGATTTGCGTGTCGATGCCCTTTTCCTTGCTGAGCAGTTCGATTGATTGAAAAATGGTGTCCACGATAATTCCCCGATCCTGATTGCGTTTCCGGCTCCGGCGGCTACCACTCGAACTTTAGATTGGCCCGGTCGACCTGGTCGACTGGAAAGCTGACCTCGGTCTCGTCCGGCAGCCGGACGGTCACCGTCTGGTCCGCCTCGTCAACGCGCGCGATGACCCCATCGAAGTACTTCAGGGGGCCTTTCGCCACTTCCACCGGCTCGCGGAGGACGACTTTAGTCTTCTCCCCGACAAAACGAACCCAATCTTTCCAGCGCAACAGCTTTCGCTCCACCCCGGGGGAGCTGACTTCGAGCTGGTAAGTGCCCGAAATGATGTTTTCGACGTCCAGAATCGTTCCCACCTGCTGCGACACAAACTCGCAGTCGCCATGAGTGACTCCGGACGGCTTGTCGATGACGAGCAGAAGCACCTGATGGCGTCCGCCGCCTTTGAGATCGACCTCAACTACTTCGATTCCCTCGGGTTGCGTGGCCCGCTCGGCGATTTCCCGGATTTTTGCCACCACTTCCGCTCGATTCATGCTCGATTCCAATAAAAAAGTGGGCTTTCGCCCACTGCCTGAGTCCGACCGCTGCAACTTCAGTATAGCAGAAAAAGAAACACCGCCAGGAGTATTACCCTGGCGGCGTTTTCGTATCGAGGCGTTTTCGTATCGAACCGTGAAGCTTAAGCTTTGCGGCGGCGGACGAAGAGTCCGAGAGCGCCGAGGCTGCCCAGCATCGTGAGGATCGTACCCGGTTCCGGCGTACCGTTCACGCGGACCGAAAGAGTATCAGGGGTAGCGCCCTGCGTGTTCGCCAGCGCGCTCAGAGTGACGGTGTAGGTGTCGTGCGGATTCCAGCTCGCGGAGGTGCCATCGCCGAAGAACGGGATGTAAGCGGGCCATTCCGCATTCTGAACGCCGTAGAAGCCTGCCTGAGTAGCAGCGTCGTTGTTGTTGGAAGATCCGCCGTGCACGCCCGTGCCGTCATAATAGGCGTTGTCAGCAATGCTCAGGGGATCGAACACGCCGGAGGCCGATTGGGTGCCGGTCGTGTTGTCAAAAATAGACAGCGAGTAGGTGTAATCACCGACTGTACCGGTCCCGCCACCGTTTCTGGTGTCGATCGAGAATTCGAACGCCCACTGCTTGGTGGGATCGACATTCTGAGCGCCATTGTAATCATAGTTGTCGAGAGTCGGATCGATCGTGGGGCTGCCGGTATAGCGATTCACGATCTTGAGGGCCAACTGCAGATTGCCATCGTCCAGGGTCGCGAAATGGTCACCGGTGTTACCGGTACCGTTGTAGAAACCATTCGCGCCCAGGTTGGCGTCATAAGAAATAGTGGATGCGCTGGCGAGGCCAGCAAACGCGATCAGTCCGAGGCTACCCGTGATCGCGAAATTCTTCAAAAGCTTCATTAAATCCTCCGGGTATGAAACCCTACAGTTTTTTGGTACTCAGTCACGATAACAAGCGCTGTTGCCACTCGTAAAGAACCAGGGCGTATACCACCGTACCGGTACTTCTCTTAAAATGTAAGTTAAAGTACCTGGAATCGAAGGGGGGATAGGAGGAGTCTCACGACTCCGCCCTGCCACATCACCGGACATGCGGGTCCCCATCCGGAGGTTCCGTGGCTTAAGCCCGCGAAGCTGGAGGGTCGTTCACCTCCATCGGGTTGTCAAAGGGACTTTCACCTTCGAGCGCTCGAACATACTCGGCACGCGAAAAAGCCGCCCGGCTTTCGGCCGGGCGGCGGAATGGACAGGTTGCTCTGGTCTTTATCAGGCTTTCACGCGGCGGCGGGCAACAAAAGTCAGCGCGGCGAGACTGCCAAGCATGAGAACCCAGGTCCCGGGTTCCGGAGTGGCGCTCGAAGCGTTGAACTGAACCTGAGGGTTATAGGTGTCCCATCCCGAGTCCAGTGAATCGTTGTCGATCAGACTGCCCGGATAATTATTGTGTCCAACGGACGGAGTCGTCTGGCTCAGGCCGAAATTCAGACTGTTATACGGCCCACTCTGCCCCGTTGGGTTGGTGCCGTAGCTCTGCGTATTAAACGCAAGCGTGTAAATCAGGTCGTTCGGTACCGTGAGACCGGCGAAGTCGAAATCGACCGTGGTTTCGTGGCCGTTGTAGCAGTTATTGTCGTCAGCCTGCCACGCCGTGCCCGTGCAATTGGCCGGATCGGGTTCGGGGCGCCATGGAATGAACGCGTTGATGGTCTGCGTGCCGAGAAGTGCGCCTTCGGCTCCGCTGTTATCGGCATAGAGGTTCATGGTCAGGGGCAGATAAAAGCCAGAGGCCGTGTAGTTCTCCGAAGTGCCAACCAGGCTGGCCCATGCGGACTCATAGGCCCAGTTGCTCATGACCACCGAAACCGTTCCGAGATTTCGGTCGGTACCGTCGAACGTGATGGAGTTACCGAGATTGCTGTTCTGGCAGCACTGGTAGCCTTCGCTCGGCGTATTGGGCGGCAGGGGATTGATGATGCTGTCGTAAATGACGCTGGCATTCGCGACACCGGCGCATAGAAGCGCGCCGAGTATGAAAGAAATTTTCTTCACTTGTGGGTTCCTCCGGGATTAGTAAATCGAGTCTTTGGCCACGATAACAGAACGTGAGCCTGTAAGTACTCACGAAAGTACTGGTACTTTTGCTCGATTCCGGATGCCCATCCGTCGGGAAACCCCACCTCATGATCTTTACCCCGGTATACTCAGATTTCCGTGTTCCTCAAGCTCGAAAAACAAATCCAGAATGCCTTTCGCGAGGCCCTCGCTGTCCGTTTTGGCGTCGAATCGGAGATTACGCTTGAACAGCCCCGCCAGGCGTCTTTCGGCGAACTGGCGATTCCGATCGCCTTCCAACTGGCGAAGTCGCTGAAGCAGGCGCCAAAGACCATCGCGGCGCAGCTTGTGGAAGCGGTGGGTGAGATTCCGGGCGTCGCCTCCATGGAGGTTGCCGGTAACGGCTACATCAATCTGCGGCTAGACCGCGGCGCGCTTGCTTCCGGCCTGCTCAACGCCGATGCGTCAGCCACTGCGCGGGAAGAACGCGCCGGAAAAACCATCGTCGAGCACACCAACATCAACCCGAACAAAGCGGCGCACATCGGCCATCTGCGCAACTCGGTTCTGGGCGATACGTTTGTCCGGATGCTCCGGGTCTCCGGGCAACGCGTGGAAGTGCAGAACTATATCGACAACACCGGCGTGCAGGTGGCTGACGTTGTCGCCGGATTTCATTTCATCGAGAAAAAGACGCTGGCGGACGTGGCCGAGTTGATCGCCGCGCCGCGTTTCGATTACGTCTGCTGGGACCTTTACGCGCGTACTTCACAGCACTATAAGGATCATCCGGAAGCGCTGGCCTGGCGTGCCGAAGTCCTGCATGGTGTGGAAGCCGGCAAGGGCGAGCTTTCGGAGCTTGGGCATCTGGTAGCCGATGCGATCGTCAATCTGCATCTGGCGACGATGCTGCGGCTGAACATTGCATACGACGTTCTGCCGCGCGAAAGCGAGATCCTTCATCTGAAGTTCTGGGCCTCGGCGTTTGAGTTACTGAAAGAACGCAAGGCGATTTATTTCGAGGAAGAAGGCAAGAACAAAGGCTGCTGGGTAATGCCGTCCTCCGCCTTCCGCGGCGCGGACGATGCGAATGAAGACAGCAAAGTCATTGTTCGCTCGAACGGCACCGTTACGTATGTCGGAAAAGATATCGCCTATCAGCTCTGGAAGTTCGGTCTGCTGGGCAAGGATTTTCACTATCGCGTTCTGACCGAATATACGGATGGAAAAAAGGTCTGGGTTTCGACCGATGAGCCCACGGGCGACGCCGCTCCTGATTTCGGACACGCGCAAACGGTTTATAACGTCATCGATACCCGCCAGTCCTATCTGCAGGACGTGGTGGTTGCCGGGCTGCGCGCGCTCGGGTTCGAAGAACAGGCTGAGCGCTCGATTCACTTCTCCTACGAAATGGTGGCGCTTTCGCCGCGTTGCTGCGCGGATCTCGGAATCGAGCTCTCCGAAGAAGATGCAAAGCGGCCCTATGTGGAAGTTTCCGGCCGTAAAGGTCTTGGCGTGAAGGCCGATGACCTGATGGATAAGCTCGTCGAGACGGCGCTGAAGGAAGTTGCCAGCCGGCATCCGGAAGACAACGAGGTAGCGCAACTCGCCATCGCGACGGAAATCGCCATGGGAGCGCTGCGTTATTTTTTGCTGAAGTTCACGCGCAACACGGTGATCGCTTTCGACTTCCAGGAAGCGCTCAGCTTCGAAGGCGAGACGGGCCCGTACGCGCAATACGCGGCGGTTCGATCACGCAATATCTTCCGCAAACTCGAGGAGCGCGGCGAGAAAATCCCGGACTTCCGCGCCGTGCTCACCGCGGAAGCGACGGCGAGGCAACTTGCCACCGATGAACTCTGGCAGATTCTTGTCTCGGCTGCGAAGGCCGATACTGTAGTCGACCGCGCTGTGGCGGCGGGTGAGCCCGCGCACGTGGCGAAGTACGTTTTTCAACTCGCTCAGACGTTCAATCTCTTCTACCACCAATACCCGGTGCTCGCCGAGCCCGATCCGGAACGCAAAGCATTCCTCCTCTGGCTGAACGGCTACCTGGCGGATCAACTGGAACGCACGCTGGCGGTGCTCGGCATTGCGGTCCCGGCGTACATGTAATTTATGCTGCTTGCGCTGGACGCCGGAAATACCAACATCACGGTCGGGATTTTTGAAGATGGCGCGCTGCGCGATCATCGCCGCCTTCGCACGGTTCGCGAACAGACTTCGGACGAGTGGGGCATTCTCCTGCTCAACCTGCTTCGCTATGCCGGTATTGACGCCGGCGCGATCGACGGCATCATCATCTCGTCCGTTGTGCCGCCGCTGAATTCCGCTCTGGCGGAAATGTCGGATCGGTATTTCCATACCGAGGCCATGTTCGTGACGGCGCAAACGGATACGGGTCTCACGATCCGCTACGAGAATCCTTCGGAAGTCGGCGCCGACCGGCTGGTGAACGGCGTGGCGGCTTTCCATAAATATGGCGGCCCCTGCGTTGTGGTGGATATGGGTACCGCCATCACATTCGATGCGATCTCCGCGAAGGCGGAATATCTGGGCGGCATCATCGCTGCGGGCGTCGGGATTTCGGCCGATGCGCTATTCAGCCGCACGGCGCGGCTGCCGTTGGTCGATTTCCGCCGGCCCAAAAATCTGATCGGCGCGAACACGGTTGCCAGCATGCAGGCTGGTCTCTACTTCGGCGCGCTGGGCGCAATCGACGGGATCATCGAACGACTGGTGGCGGAGTTGGGCGAGGGCACGAAGACAGTGGCGACCGGTGGACAGGCTAGCCTGATCGCGGGCGAATCGCGGTTCATTCGCCATGTGGATGAAAACCTGACGCTCGACGGGCTTCGCCTGATCTGGGAACGTAACCATTGAGCGAGCGCGAACGAGCGATTCCGATATGAGCGAACCCGGTGCACAGGGTCCGCGGCCCTGGTCCAGCTACTTTAACTACTTCACCGAAATCGAAGAGCACTTCCAGCGGGCGCGCGCGACGAGCCTGTTTCTGCTTTCGCCGCTCGATTGGGCTCTGATCGAATCCTGGAAGAATTCCGGCGTGCCGCTCGAAGCGGTGCTGCGCGGTATCGATATCGCCTTTGAAAAATGGCGGTCACGGCGGTCGCGCACGCAGATGGTGAATTCGCTTGCGTTCTGCTCGCAGGCTGTGATGGTCGAAGCGCAGCGGATGGCGGATGCCGGGACCGGCGGACGACAGGAAACCGGGCGCGAAGAGGAACAGCCGTTTGCTCCGGAGGCGCTGCGATCGTTTATCGAAGGAAACGCCGCGGCGATTCGGACTACCGGCGTCGCCGAGTTCGAGCCGGTCGCTTCCTCGCTCGATCAGATTCTGGGCGAACTGGCGGAGTTGTCGAAAGATCCGGAGAAGCTGGAGGAGCGGCTCACCGTGCTCGAACAGAAGTTGATTGCCCTTGCGCGCACTCGCCAGTCCGACCAGCAGGCGCTGGAACTGAGGGAACGGCTCGCGGCACAGATTGGCCCCTACAGAAGTAAGATGACGGCTCCCCAGATTGCCATGCTGGAGGCGCAATTCCTGGAACGGACTCTACTCGAAACTGCTGGATTGCCTCGCCTTAGCCTTTTCTACATGGGGTAGCAACTGCCTCACCCCGTCTCAAGATAATCTGAGCGTAATCAATGACACTAAATCGGTCTTGGCCATGGCATTTATAGGCTAAAAGTGCTATGGTGTTTTCAGGCTGTTACGTCTCTGTAATGGCCGTAGGTTTTTGCCTAAAGGTGTCGCGCACCTTCAATGGATGTAGCGACCCAGCCGACGAGTGCACTCCTCCGAGCGCTTGCTGGCTTTTGGTGAGGCGGCAGGTGCACTCCTCCGAGCGCCTGCCGTTTTTTTTATTCGCCCATTGGATTTGGAAAGGCGTCTGGCTCTGCAGGGGCATCGCGGTGGAGGCACTGAAAATCCTTTTCCACCAGAATGCGGATGGGGCCGTCCTGCCCTTCAATTCCCACCTCGTCGCCTGTAGCCCACGTTTTTACGAGGGCTTCGGGCAGACTCACGCGGATCGCATCACCGGAGTAGGTGGCCTGCGGACTGGCGGAGGCAGCCGAGCCGGTCACGATATATTGCAGGGCCCGGCCGCCGGAAAAGTGGACGCTACGCTCGACCGCGAGACCGCGACCAAGGTCATCGACTTCACCGCGCGTGAGCCGCAGCCGGAGAGTATCGTCCTGTATCCGAAGTTTCATGATGAATCAGAACTTATAAACCATCATTAGGTACGGATACGTGTAGGGATTGCCGGCAGTGACAGCCTTCAGAAACTCCCCCGGGAAAATGTGCGCTACCCCGGCGCCGGCGGTGAACGCTTTTGCGAACGTCCAGGTTCCGGTCAGATCGATTTCCTGACCGACGTGCGTACCCGCGGTACCTGTAGCGGAACGAAATACGGCGGTTCCGGACGAACTGTAGAGGGAGTCCGTGGCGCTCGCCAGGTACCAGTTGTTGTATTCGAACACGGCGGTGACGTTTTTCTTTGGTTTGGTCTCGACTCCGGCGCGAAGGTCTTTGATGTTTCGCCAGCCCACCTGATCGGAAAATCCGAGTTTGTCGTGGCCGGAGGGGAAGAGCTGATCGAACGTGCCGCGCGTTCCGTCAGCGGCATTCCGGTCGCCCGCGGCGAAATTAAACTCGGCGAACAGGCGCGGAGCGAAAGGCGCCCGGATCGCTTCGCCACCGCCCCAGTGACCGGCCCATGTCTGGATTCGATCTGACCCGAGAGAGCCCCACTCGCGCACGATCTCAGTCGAATAATCGAACCCACCCGGCAGTTTGGTTCCCGCCACGCGAACTCCGCCGACTTTCTCGTTCAGGTTCGCGACCACTCCTGCTTCATTGCGAAGAGCATGCTGGAGCCGCCACATTCCATAGGGCTCGATGACGAGACGGGGACCGAACCGGTCGATTCCGCCGTAGATCCCGTGGAGGTTGTTGCTTTGCTGGTGATGGTCCCACGTGCCGGTCACCGGAATGACGATGGAACCGGTGAAGAGATCAGCCCGGAAGCCGTGATAGTGCAGACCCGCCCGTACTGCGTCCCAGTTGCGTTCCGTATTTGACCAGGACGAGATGCCGATCAATCGCCCTTCACCGTAGACCATTTCCTGCCGACCGGCGCGAAGGCCGATGCCGTGATCGAAATCGCCAAGATCAGCGTATGCCTGACGGATATCCCACGTGTTCTGATAGGTAGGCACCGCGGGGTTCTTCTCGAGTGCTCGGGCGTCCATGCCTTCGGCGAAAAACTTCAGCCATTTGGAGGCCTGAATCGTCATTTGCAGTTTGAGACGGCTCAGAAGGTAATCGTCTGTTGCGTTGTGTTTGAAGCTGCCGCCGGAGTAGCCTTCAAACCGCGCGCGGTATTCGCCGCCGAATTGCATCCAGGACGGAAGAGCCTTGTCGATTGTGGACGCGGGATTTTCAACCGCCGTCGTGGCGCCGGTGGATACCGAAGGCTGAGCGTTTACAGGCATGGCCCCGGCGAGGAGCAGCGCCGGGGCTACCAGAAGAATTTTCATGCGGGAAAAGGTCTTTAAAATCGTATTTTAAATGGCCCGCCCCGCCGCCCCACCAGGTCACCGTGTCAGAACGATAAACGCGCGCTCATCTGGAACTCACGGCCCGGGGTTGCGGAGTCCGTGATGGTTCCGAACTGAGGCGTGTTCACGAAACGATTCGGCGTGCCGAGATTGGAGTGATTCAGGGCGTTGAACGCTTCCACGCGCATTTCAAACTTCACCTTCTCGGTAAACATGAATTGCCGGGCCAACGCCAGATCGACGGTTTGCATGCCGGGTCCATAGACGGAGTTACGCCCTGCGCTTCCGTAAGTGAATGCCGCCGGAGGAGAACGCGGCCGGATTGAACCACTGAGCGTCGGTTCGTGTTCCGTCGCCAAACACCCGCTGACCGGTGTAGTTGGCGCGAATCGGATTCTCGCCCACAGCGGTTCCCGCATTGGCTGTATCGCCGTAAACAGAGATGGTGAAGGGGAATCCGCTCTGCACCTGATAGAGCGTCGCGTTCGCGTTCCGGGCAATGGCCGATTCGAACATGGGCGAACGGAAATCGGCCGCGGTGCTCAGATTGTTCGACCATGTGTAATTCGCGAGCAGGTTGAAACCGTGCGCGTACCGGCGGCGGATATTGACGTAGCCTGCGTCATACCAGGCGCATCGTTGATCAGCACCGCTTCCTGAAGGTGATAACCCCGCTCGCCGGCGATTCAGAGGGAGATCGCTGACCGAGCGCTGCTCGACAATGTCGCCCAGCGTTGCGTCCTGTGTCTTCAGCGTCTCGGTGGCGGAGTTGACCTACAGGGCGTTGTGCTGCTCACCGACAGTCAGCGCGAAATCGAGGTCCATATGCTGGCCGACTTCGGTAGTCACGTCCCGTGTGGCCGCGGAAAAACCAGTCGCTTCCACTCTGACCGTGTACTCACCGGGCGGGATGTTGACCGCTTCATAGAGGCCATCATCGTTTGCTGTTACGCCGCGGACCGCGCCCGTTGCCTTCGATGTGATGGAGATGTGAGCTGAGTTGACGGCAGCGGTGGATGATAACAGCGATTGCCTACTATTGCCAGTATTGTGTCCAGGGGGAAAACTCCCGCAGAATAGGGCAGTTGTTCTCATGCTTCGTCTGAATCGAAGGCGGCCCCGGATCAACAAGAGAAAGGGCCGCCTTTCAGTAGTAGTCTGAAAGTAGTGGACTTTCCTCCCGGCGACGGGCAATTCCCCAGCGAAATCCATTCTCCCGAAGCGCCTCCCGCGATGGACGCTGGGGCGGAACCG
>DASYCD010000073.1:0-4018 GCA_036500405.1 Bryobacteraceae bacterium | reverse complement strand
GCGGAGGGGCAGACGGTGGTGCGGGAGCCGGTGCGATCGCGCGATCACACGGAGGTGGCGCTGCGGGAGTTTGGGGCGGATATTCGGGTGAAGCAGCGGGTGATTACGCTTGAGGGGCGCCCAACACTCGAGGCGCGGGATGTGGTGGCTCCGAGTGATTTATCGAGCGCGGCGTTTTTTTTGGTGGCTGCGCTACTTGTGCCGGATTCGAATCTGGTGATTCAGGGAGTGGGGCTGAATCCCTCGCGGTCGGCGGTGCTGGATTTTGTGATGTCGATGGGGGCGGATATTCAGGTGACGAAGATTGAGTTGGCCAATGGGGAGCCGATGGGGGATCTTCGGGTGCGGCATTCGCGAGTTCGCGGCGGGGTGATTGAGGGAGGGGTGGCGGCGGCGCTGAGCGAGGAGATTCCGGTGCTGGCGGTGTTGGGGGCAGCGTCGGAAGAGGGGCTTGTGGTGCGCGGGGAGGGGGCTGAGAAGTACGCGAGGCTGGCGGAGAATTTCGGGCGGATGGGGATGCAAGTTGAGGTGACGCCGGATGGGATGCGGGTGCCGGGGCGGCAGCAGTTTCGGGCGGCGCGGTTCGATTCGTGTGGCGATGATCGGATTGCGATGGCGTTTGCGGTGGCGGCGTTGCGGGGGGATGGGGAATCGGTGATAGAGGGGGCGGAGGTGGCGTCATTTCCGGAGTTTTGGGGGATATTGGAGCGGGCGGCGGGGCGGTAGCTGCAACGAGATTAGCGGTATCGTAGTGGGCAATGGTGCTTGCCCGGGGATGGAGAGTGGCGGTATGGTGTGTTGCCTGCGCGGTGGTGGGGCGGGCGGCGGACTCCGCGAATTTCTTCGAGATGACGCATGTGTGGACGGCTCGGTTTGCGTTCACACAAGACCAGTGGAAGGGGTTGGCGCCGGTTCCGAAGCAGGGGCGGGGGTATGCGGCGGGGCGTCCGCTTTCGCGGTTTGAGGCGCAGGTGGGGTTGCGCAATGGGATCACGGGGAATGGCGGGCTTTCGCTGGAATATGTCCATGGGGATCTGACGATCGATGGCGTTCGATTTGCGAATGCCGGGATTCGGTACAAGGGCAATGGCACGCTGCGGCGCGGGATTCCGCTGGGGAAGGTTTCGCTGAAGGCGGACCTGAATAAGTATGTCGCCGGGCAGAAGCTCGGGAAGATTTCGAAACTCAACTTCAATAACAACGTTTCCGATACGTCTTGGATGCGGGAAGTGCTGGCGTACCGGTTGTATCGGGACGCGGGAGTGCCGGCTTCGCGGACTTCGTATGCGCGGGTGTATGTGGATGTGGCGGGGATGAATCAGAAGCCGTACAAGGGGCTGTATTCGGTCGTGGAAGAGGTCGATGGCCGGTTCGCGGAAGATCATTTTGGGACAAAGGATGGATTGCTGTTCAAGCCGGTGATTCCGTCGACGTTCACTTATCTGGGCGAGGACTGGAAGGCGTATAGCCAGGTTTACGATCCGAAGCGCGAGCCGAGTGAGGCGGAGAAGCGGCGGGTGATTGAATTTTCGCGGATCGTGACGCGCGGGACGGAGGCGGAGTTCGCGGCGCGGGCGGCGGAGTTTGTCGATTTCGCGGAATTCGCGCGGTATATGGCTGTGACGGTATGGCTATCGAACTACGACAGCATTCTCGATAACGGGCAGAACTACTATGTGTATCTGGACCCGAAGACGAAGAGGTTCAGTTTTATTCCATGGGATCTGGATCGGGCGTTTGGGGCGTTCGGGATGATGGGCGGGGATATGCAGCGCGTGGATATTTTGCGGGCGTGGGAGGGGCGGAATTCGTTTCTGGAACGGATGTTCCGGGTGGAGGTGTTCCGGAAGCTTTACCTCGCGGATATGGCGGAGTTCAGTAAGACGATCTTTCGTCCGGAGCGTTTTGGGCCGCAGGTGGATGCGATTGCGGCGGCGGTGCGGCCGGCGATCGCGGAAGAATCGATGACGCTGCTGGAAAGATTTGATGCTTCCGTGGCGGGGCGGACGATGGGGGACACACTCGACCGGAATTTTGGATTGCCGGACGTTCCGATCCGGATGTTCGTGAAGGGACGGGCGGCTTCGGTTTCGGAACAGTTGGCGAAGATTGGCGTTCCTTAGAGGACGCCGCGTTTTGCCAGGGCTCGCATGAATATCGCGAGGCTGTGTTCGTGGATATGAACTTCGTTCGTCGGCATCATGACGTTCGCCAGGCTGCCGAGTTCGTCGGCAAAGATGTGAACGATGTCGCCGGTTTTGTGGAAGAAGCCGCTGTTGGGGCCTCCTCGATCGCTCGTAGGAACGATGCCGGTGCCGTTGAAGAGGACGACGCCGTCGGGATAGTCGTGGATATCGAAGAGCTGGCGGGCTAGCGAGTCCTGCGGGTCGCGGCGAATTTCGGCCATCGAGTTGACGCCTTCTTCGTGGAAGCCATCTGTGCCATCAACGTGCAGGTGGACGTTTGTGTTGCGGATGGTGTCGAGGGTGAAAGACGAGTCGAAGAGCCGGATGAACGGGCCGACGCAACTGCTGCCGCGGCGGTCTTTGGCGACGCCGAGCAGGAGGGCGGAGAGGCCTTCGAGGTAGCGGTCATTCACGTCATTGCCGAGCGTCGCGCCCACGATTTTGCCGCTGGCGTTCATGACGGAGACGAGCTCAGGTTCGGGGTTGGTCCACTTCGAATCGGCGTTGAAGCCGGCTTCGGCGCCGTGGCCGACTGACGCCAGCGGCACGGCTTGCTTGGTGAAAATTTCCGCTTTTTCGCCGAGGCCGACCTGCGGGTAGGTGGCGGAGAGATTGAGGCCGTTGATGTCGGTCAGATATTGCAGGAGCTGGAGAGCCTGCGGGCTGGCGGGCGTGAGCTCGGCGATGCTGCCGACGGAATCGCGGATGCGGCCGATGACTTCGCTTCGTTTTGCGGCATTCGACATGTCTCCGCGGAGGGCTTCTTCGATCATGCGCTCGATCATCGAGACCGGGAAGGTGACGCCGGCGGCTTTGACGGTCTGGAGATCGATGGGGGCGAGGAGCGCTTTCGATTGGAGCGCCGAAGCGAGATCGCCAATCGCTTCGCCTTTGGCCGCGCGTAAGGCCGTGGCGGGGTCGGCCTGGTTGCAGAGTTCGCTGACGGTGGGGAATGCCGCGGTGATATCGGTCAGGGTGGCGTCGGAATTGACGCGTACGACTGAGGGGCCGAGACCGGGCCGGTTCACGCGGCCGACGAGGGTAGCGCGAGCGGCGTCCTTCGGGAGCGTCGCTTCTATCGTTAGATGTTTTTCGGTGAGATGTTTTTCGAGCATGCGCGCCTATCGGTACTTCATGTAGATTGTGGCGAGTTCGGAATAGAAGTTGATCGCGACCGAACCCTGTTCACGGAAGCCGGAGCTCGAATCTTTCACGCCGCCGAACGGAAGCTGGTATTCGACGCCGGCGCTCGGGAGATTGACGGTGATGAGGCCGGCTTCGATGTCGTGGATATATTTAAACGCCGCCGAGAGGTCTTTGGTGAGGATGGACGCGGAGAGACCGAAGCGCACGTTGTTGGCGATGCGCATGGCGTCATCGTAATCATTGGCGCGGATGATGGCGAGGACGGGGCCGAAGATTTCTTCCTGGGCGATGGTGGCGTCCGGCGCGACGTCGGCGAAGATGGTGGGCTCGACGAAATAGCCTTTGGCCAGCGGGCCTCCGAGGCGATTACCGCCGGCGAGGAGCTTGCAGCCGTCGCTCTTGCCTTTTTCGATGTAGTCGAGGACGGTCTTCATCTGAGATTCGTCCACGCAGGGGCCCATGTAGATGCCGGGTTCCATGCCGTCGCCGACTTTGAGGGCTTTGGTTTTTTCGACGAGGCGGGCGACGAACTGGTCGTAAATGCCGGCTTCGACGATGGCGCGGCTGGTGGCGGTGCACTTCTGGCCGGTGGAGCCGAAGGCTGCGTTCACGACCGTGTCGACCGCGTATTCGAGATCGGCGTCTTTGAGGACGATGGTGGGATTTTTGCCGCCCATTTCGAGCTG
>DASYCD010000072.1:0-2708 GCA_036500405.1 Bryobacteraceae bacterium | reverse complement strand
GCGGTTGTACCGCTTTGCGCTCAGGAAACGTCACACATTACCGGGCAGGTGGGCCTGGGCTTCACGAACGGCCTCGGACGGACTGGAACCTACCTCGATTACGGGTGGAATCTCGGCGCCGGCATCGGATACAACTTTAACCAACGGATTGGTCTGCAGCTCAATGGGAACTACAGCCAGATGGGTATCAATTCGTCAACTCTGAGCGGGATTGGAGTTCCCGGCGGCGACGTTAGCATCTTCACCGCCACGATCGATCCGATCCTGCATCTGACGCCGGGGCGTCACGCCGACGTCTACGTGACGGGCGGCGGGGGATTGTTCCACCGCAATCAGGAATTCACGGCGCCGTCGGTTGCGACCACGCTGGGCTTCTTTCCGTACTTCGGTTTTGCCCCGGTAGCCGTTCCGACGACTACTATTCTTTCTTCTTATTCCGTGAACAAGCCCGGCATCGACGCCGGCGTCGGCGTTGCTTTCGGCACGAAGTGGCACGGCAAGATTTTTGCCGAGGCGAAGTATTACCGGATGTTCTATAACTCGGACTTCCACACTGACTATCTGCCGGTGACGTTCGGTTATCGCTGGTAACGGCGTAAGCGAATTTCTTCAGGCGTGAGGAGCGGCCTCTGTTTCGAACTGCACGCGATGCAGTTCGGAATAGAGGCCGTTTTTGTTCATCAGCTCATCGTGACTTCCGCTCTCCACGATCGCTCCATCTTTCACCACGAGGATTACATCGGCCCGGCGAATGGTGGATAGCCGGTGCGCCACGATGATGCAGGTGCGGTTTTCCATCAGGCGATCGAGCGCGTCGATGACCAGCTTTTCGGATACCGCATCGAGGCCCGAAGTCGGTTCGTCCATGATCAGGATTGGGGTGTCGCGGATGATGGCGCGCGCGATGGCGATGCGCTGCCGCTGACCCTGTGAGAGCGTGACGCCGCGCTCGCCGACCATGGTGTCAAAGCCCTGCGGGCACTTATCGACAAATTCGGTTACGTTCGCGAGTTCCGCCGCGCGCAGGATTTCGTCGCGCCGGGCATCGGGCTTGCCGTAGGCGATGTTCTGCCAGATGGGGGCGTGGAAGAGTACGGTGTCCTGAAGGACGAAGCTGATCTGCTCACGCAGCGATTTCTGGCGAAAACGTTTAATGTCCTGGCCATCGATCTTCACCATGCCTTCATTCGGATCGTAGAAGCGGGGAATGAGGTTGATGATGGTCGACTTCCCTGCTCCGGTGGGTCCGACGAGCGCGGCCAGTTGTCCCGACTCGATGGTGAAAGTGACGTTCGACAGCGTGGGTTCCTTGTCATAAGCGAATGTCACATTTTCGAATTCGATGCGTCCTTTGAAATGCGGCGCGGGCCGGGCCTTCGGCATGTCCTGCACGTCGCGGTGGGTCTGCAGAACTTCCTGAATGCGCTCGTAGCCGACGGAGGCTTTGGAATACGCATCGGGAACTTTGGAGAGGTCCTGCATCGGCTTATACATCTTGCCGAGGTACCAGATGAAGAGCACGAGCGAGCCGGGATCGAGTGCGCCCTGAAGCGCCAGCCTGCCGCCGAACCACAGCACCATGGCGGTGCCGACTGCGGTCAGGATCTGGACGACGGGCGTTAGTTTCGCCTTGAGACCGCGGGCGCGGAGCGCAATTTCGACGTTTTCCAGGCTCTGCTCTTCGAGACGCTTCTGCTCGTAATCTTCGCGCGCGAACGCTTTTACGATGCGAATGGAAGTGAGGACTTCCTGGATGGTGGAGACGATTTCGCTCTGCTTTTTCCGGACTTCGCGCGATGCTTTTTTGATCAGGCGCGTGTAGCGAAAGACGATGAAGAACATCACCGGCGCGACGGAGATCGCGATGAGCGTGAAGCGCCAGTTAACGTACAGCATTACGCCGATCATGCCGGCGAGGGTGACGGAGTTGATCAGGGTGTCGAGCAGATTGGAGGTGATGAAGCTCTGGACGGAATCGATGTCGCTGGTGACGCGGCTGATGAGATCGCCGGTTTGGGAATGATCGTGGAACGCGAGCGACATGCGCTGGATGTGCGAGTAGAGCGTCTTTCGCAGATCATGCATCACCCACTGGCCGACGTTCGTGGTGTAGTACTTCTCGGCGTAGGTGCAGGCGCCGTCAAAGGCGGCGATGATGAGGAC
The DNA here is from genome assembly GCA_036500405.1 of Bryobacteraceae bacterium. GTDB lineage: Bacteria > Acidobacteriota > Terriglobia > Bryobacterales > Bryobacteraceae > BOG-234. The sequence goes on along the minus strand of DASYCD010000072.1, from coordinate 545 downwards.
GAATATAGAAGCCGCGGCGAGGAGGGAGTAGGGGTCAGTGCCGGCGACGGAGACTATGAGGTGGTTCAGCCAGCCGCTGTTGTGTTTGGTCTTGAGGACGGTATCGAGGACGAGTTTGAGGGGCCAGGGTTCGAGAAGGTTGGCGATACTTTCGCCGACGACGGCGAGAAAGCCGAAGAATAAGGCGCTGCGATGCGGCCGGAGAAAATGCGCCAGAGTGTGTGCTCGCGCTTTGACGGAGGTGTTTTCCGGCATGAACAAGGGCGGTTGTGCATCTGTGGTTCCGATTGGCGGGCCCTGAGGAATCAGGGGGTTAGAGGCACAAATACCGGAGACGATCGACGGCTCAGGCAGTTTTCGCACAATTAGCCTGAACGGCTGGCTCTGAGATCATCGTGCTCGAATGCGGAAGCCATTCGGTCCATCTCCGCCTTTTTAATGCCGAGCCTTGCCGCTTCCGATCGCCACGTGGAAACACCCTTGCCAATGCGTTTCGCGATTTGGCGGGCTTCCGTCATCTTCAAATCGAAGTACGGCGCTACTTC
>DASYCD010000071.1:0-5551 GCA_036500405.1 Bryobacteraceae bacterium | reverse complement strand
CGGCGATCCCACCGGCCGCAACACCACGCGTCCGCCGCTGACGCGCGATGAAATCCTCGCGAATACCGAGACCTATAAAGCGCAGGTTTTCAAGATCCTCGATCCTGAGAAGACGGAAGTTCGCTTCAACTCGGAATGGCTTGGAGCCATGCGCTACGAAGACATAGTGCGGCTCTGCTCGCACTACACGGTTGCGCGGCTGCTGGAGCGCGATGACTTCACGAAGCGCTACGCCGAAGGAATCCCCATCCACATGCACGAGCTTCTCTATCCGCTCGCGCAGGGCTACGATTCGGTTGCGCTGCAATGCGACGTTGAGATGGGTGGAACGGACCAGACAACCAATCTGCTCGTCGGGCGGGCGCTGCAAAAGGATTACGGCCAGCCTCCGCAGATCGTCGCCACCACGCCGCTGCTCGAAGGGCTCGATGGCGAAAAGAAAATGTCGAAGTCGCTCGGCAACTACGTCGGCATCACCGAGCCCCCGGACACGATGTTCCGCAAGATCATGTCGATCAGCGACAGCCTGATGTTCCGCTACTACGAGTTGCTGACCGATACATCGATGACCGAGATCGCCGCCACGCAGGAACGAATCGCGAAAGGCGATCTGCATCCGATGGCCGTCAAGCAGGAACTCGCGCGGCTCATCACGACGGACTTCCACTCCGCCGCGCTTGCGGGCCACGCAGCCGAAGAATTCAACCGCGTCGTGCAGCGGAAGGAAATCCCGTCCGACATTCCAACCGTTCCGCTGCCGGACGGCGTCCGCGGCCCTAACGGCCTCCATGTAGAAAAGCTGATTGCGCGCATCGGCCTCGCCGACTCAGTCAGCGATGCCAGCCGCAAACGCAAAGCCGGCGCAATTGAGATCAACGGTGTTCGCGTGACCGAGCTCGTGATCCCCGTACCCGACGTCCTCGAACTCCTGATTCAGGTGGGCAGGAACTGGCGCCGCGTCACACTGTAACGCTCACGTTCAGTGTGCGTGCACCACATCCTCATGAAGGCTGGAGTTCGCGCCATCTGAGCTTTTCAGTTCCAGATAGACGACCGTCGACAAGAGCGTGATGGCGCCGAGGACCAGAAACGCTTTGTGGGTTCCACCGATCATCTGCCCCGGCGTGGAGGCGAATCGATTCGGAATAAAGAAAGCGGTCGCGAGCGACGCCAGCGCCACGCCGAAGCTGAGCGACATCTGCTGTACGGTACTCGCAATGGTGGCCGCGGCGCTGGTTCGCTCCGAAGTGATATCCGCGTAAACCAGCGTGTTCACGCTCGTATATTGCAGCGAGCTGAAGAAGCCGAGAAAAAGCGACTGCACTACGATCAGCCAGATCGGCGTCCGGGGCCCGACCGTGGCGAACGACAGGATCAGCACGCCCAGCAGAATCGTGTTCGAAATGAGAACTGTTCGGTAGCCGAAGCGCGCCAGAATGCGCGGCATCGTCATCTTCAGGGTCATGGACGCGACCGCCTGCGGCGTCATCAGCAGGCCCGATTGCATCGGTGAAAAGCCCAGCCCCACCTGATAGAGCAGCGGCAAAATGAACGGGATACCGCCCACGCTCAGGCGCGTGAAGAAATTCCCGTTGACCGATGACCGGAACGTCCGAATACGAAACAGCCACATGGCGAGCAGCGGATATTCGGTCTTCGTGGAATGCAGCCAGTAAGCAGTGAGGAGCGCGATCGCGGTGACCAGCATCCCCAGGATTTCGCCTGTACCCAGCGTGTGTTCGCCGAACACTTCGAGTACCCAGGAGAGCAGCGCAACGCCTGTTCCGAACAAGATCAGCCCCACCATATCGAGCGGATTCCATTTCTCCCGGAAATCGGGAAGGTGCCGCCGCACCATCCAGAGACCCACGAGTCCAATCGGGATATTGACGAAAAAGATGACGCGCCAATGGAAATAGCCGACAATGAAACCGCCCGCGACTGGTCCAAGCATCGGCCCGATCAGGCCCGGGATTCCGACCATCGACATCGCCCAGACGAGCTCGGATTTCGCGAACGTCCGCACGATAGTGAGGCGCCCAACCGGCACCATCATGGCGCCGCCGCACCCCTGCAGCACGCGGCACGCAACCAGGACGTGAATGTTGTTCGAGATTCCGCACAGAAATGAGCCCAGGGTAAAGAGCCCGATGGCGGACGCGAAAACGCGGCGAGTACCGAACCGGTCCGCCACCCATCCACTGATCGGAATAAAAACCGCCAGACTCAGGGTGTAACTCGAGAGCACTGCCTTCATGCTGAGCGGCGCCACATGCAGCGCGGATGCAATGGCGGGAACCGCCGTGTTCAGAATCGTGGTGTCGAGCGACTCCATGAAGAACGCCACGGCGACAAGCCATGGCAGGAGTCGTTTGGAAAAGGCTTCATCAGCCACGGACAGGCCTCAGCAAGATGGTGGCCGCTAACGCGCAGCGCCGTCGGTTTGCCGTGCGGGACGATACTCGCGAACGATCGCGAGATAATCGGGATCCTGGACGGTGACGCCCATGGACAGCCCGCCCAGAACGCGGCGCGCCATGCGGCGTTCCCGCGTGTCTTCGGCAATGTTCGCCATTTCTGACAATTTTTTCCACCTCTCGCGCAATTGTTTCAAAGCGCTTTCTCGCTGCCCGGGACTTCCGAGAAGCGTTTCCTCGCCGCGCACCACCTGGCCCCATTGCTCCTCCTGCGTGTCAAGATCCGCTTCGCGCTTCAACTCATCGCGAACCGCGCGGGAACTTCGCAACTGTGCAACGCGCGTGGTAAAGCGCGAGACATCCTCCAGTCCGGCGAAATCTTCCGCGATTCCGATGGCCGCCGCAAGCGACGCCGCGTCGTCGTGAGTCGTATCAGCCGCCGCCACGCGCGACGCGAAGATCGCGTCGATCTCCCCCTGGTCCTTCGGCTTCAGGCCGGATTTCATCGCCTGGAGTTCCATCCACTCCACTGCCTGCATCGCGACCGCCGGTGGAAGCCACACATGGCCACCTTCGAAAATCGCGAGCCGATGCGGCGATTTCAGAGCGCGATCCATTTCGCGCATTTCAAGACGATTGAAATCCTCCGTGCCGGCCGTCTCGAAAACGGGAAATCGCAGTTCACTCCGCGAATGTCCATCGGGATAGCCCGCACTCGAAGCAAAGACGCCCGCCACCTGGGGCGATGAAAGCGCCACGCCCATCGCAACCCGCGCGCCACCCGACATGCCCGCCACGTATTCCCGTTTCGCCGAAACGTTGAAACGCGCCGAAACATCGCGGGTGATCGCCGAAACGGCCGCCATCGAAACCTTCCAGTCGCCGTTGCGCGAATTGTTCGAACCCGCGACAATGTAGCCGTATTTCTCCGCGGCTGCCTGGTAATGTTCCACCGGATTCAACCCGCGCCCGCCGGGATCGAAAGCGAAAATGACCGGCCATTCGCGATCAGCCGTATATGCCGAGGGGACGTAGAGGGCGTAGCTCTGGGAGGAATCATCGGCGCACGGGACGCGATCGATAACCCGGCCGCGCGGGAGATCGGCCGGGGCCAGCGCCGCCTGAGCCAGCAGTGCCGCCGCCACTACAACCGGGAGCATGCCCACAATTAGACCATGCATGGGACACTGGAGGTTCCCATGGAAAATTCATGAATCGCAGGCTCCAATTCTGGAAATTACGCTCGCTCGAGTTACAACTGGGCGACAAGACGTTGATTATGGGCGTCCTCAACGTGACGCCCGATTCGTTCTCGGATGGCGGCCAGTACTCCGATCCCGACGCCGCCTATGCGCGCGCGCTGGAACTCGAAGAGCAGGGCGCTGACATCATTGACCTCGGAGCCGAGTCGACAAAGCCCGGCTCGCAGCGCATCTCCGCCGAAGAAGAATGGCGGCGGCTCGTTCCGGTGCTGAAGCGGCTGCGCGATAAGCTCACGATACCGATTTCGCTGGACACGTATAAATCGGAAACCGCCGAGCGCGCGTTCGAATATGGCGTTGAAATCATCAACGACCCGAGCGGACTGACGTTCGATCCCGATCTGGCGAAAACGGTGGCGAACGCGAATGCCGGCCTGATCCTGAATCACATGAGGGGTACGCCGGAGACCTGGGCGAAGCTGCCGCCGCTGCCGGACATCATGGCGGTGGTGGCGCGCGATCTGGAAGCGACGGTCAATCGGGCGCGACGCGCGGGCGTGGAGCGCAACCGGATTGCGGTCGATCCCGGTCTCGGTTTCGGCAAGCGTCGGGAACAGAATTCGGAAATTCTCGCGCAATTGCGGCAACTGGCGCCGCTCGAATGCCCGGTTATTGTGGGGCCTTCGCGCAAATCGTTTCTGGCGCAATCGACGTTCGATGAGACGCTGTTTGCGACGGCTGGCGCGGTGGCCGCGGCGATCCTGAATGGCGCGCACATCGTGCGGGTGCATGACGTGCGGGAAATGCAGGCAGTAGCGCTGGTGGCGGATGAGGTGGCGCGCGCTTCGGCCGCGAAAGCAGCGGCGGAAGCGCAGCAGCAGGCGGAGCGGCCTGTGCCCCGGCGAACGGCGGCAGCGCGTGAGTTTGACGAGCGTCCGCGCTCGGTAAAGCCGCCGTTAGTTCGGAAGCCGCAGCCCGAGCCTGAGGTGGAAGTCAAAGCGGAATCCGAATCTGCGCCGCCCGCGCCGCCGCCAGTTCGCGAACGGCCCCCGCAGCGTGATTTTTCGGAGCGCCCTCCGCGCCGGGATTTCGGCGATCGTCCGCCAAAGCGGGATTTTGGCGATCGTCCACCTCGGAAAGATTTTGGAGATCGTCCGCCAAAGCGCGATTTCGGAGATCGCCCTCCACGGAAGACTTTTGGCGACCGTCCGCCACGGAAAGACTTTGGAGATCGTCCACCGAAGCGCGATTTCGGAGACCGGCCGCCCCGGAAGACCTTCGGCGATCGTCCGCCGCGGAAGGACTTTGGAGATCGTCCGCCAAAGCGCGATTTCGGAGACCGCCCGCCACGGAAGACCTTCGGCGATCGTCCGCCTCGGAAGGATTTCGGGGACCGCCCACCGAAACGGGACTTCGGAGACCGGCCGCCCCGGAAAGAGTTCGGAAGCCGCCCTCCGCGCAAGGACTTCGGCGATCGTCCACCGAAGCGTGATTTTGCCCCGCGCCCACCGCGTGGCAAAGGTCCGGGCGGACCAAAAGGCCCTGGCGGCCCCGGTAGTGGTCCACCAAAGCGGCCATTTCGCAAGCGCCCCTGATTACTTCGACGTACTTTTCTTTTTGCCGCCGCTGAGGAAGTTGATCACCGAGCGGCGCGATGCGTCGAGCGATTTCAGCGTGTGGCGTTCGGCCGTGTCGAGAGCGCTGTCCGTGTGGGTGCCCGCCGTGTCGAGCGCCCCCGCGGTGTAACGCGGTCCTGCGCCGAAGCCTAAAATCATCGCCTGCGTTGGAGGAGACGGCTGGAATAAAATCAGTCCCCCGCCCGATGCCTTGAGCGCCTCCAGCCTGGCGGGATCGAAGTCCGTGGTCATTTTCGAAGCCATCGGCCATGCCGGCGAGTTGACCCAGACCGCGCCATTCATCGGCGCGCCCGGC
>DASYCD010000070.1:0-34196 GCA_036500405.1 Bryobacteraceae bacterium | reverse complement strand
TTTTGTGGCGGGCACCATCGACAGCGCGGCGAACGCGAATGAACAGATTCGCCAGATCCGGCCAGACATAGTACTGCTGGGCTGGCAGGCGGGTTCGCCTGTCAGTCAAAGGATCTTCGCCTCGATCCAGGAAGGAAAGCTTCCGACGCGGGTGATCATCATGGTCTCTGACGATGGGAAGGAAGACTTCGTCGAAGCGATCCGGATGGGATGCAGCGGCATTCTGCCGAAGAGCACGTCCACCGAACTGCTGCTGAAGAGCGTGCGGAAGGTGCACGCGGGCGAGATCTGGCTGGACCGCATGTCCACGGCTGACGTGATTCGCCGGCTGGCGAAGAAGGGTTCGTCGAACGTGGCGGCGCGGCAGGGGATTCGCGAACACGGCGCCTCGCTAAGCGCACGCGAGCGCGAAATCGTGGGGCTGATTGCGCAGGGTTTCAAGAATAAGGACATGGCCGAGCGGCTGTTCATCAGCGAGCAGACGGTCAAGAATCACCTGCACAATATTTTCGATAAGCTGGGCGTTTCGGACCGGCTGGAGCTCGCGCTCTACGCCATCCACCATAAGCTGCACGACAACGCGTAGAGTTTAGCCGCTCAGCGTCTTCATTTCGGTAAAGTGGCATCATGGATGCCCGGATCAACGCGGCTCTTCGAGTGGCCGCGTTTTTCCTTTTGCCGCTTCCCTCTTTTGCCCAACAATTCGAAGTCGCTTCCATCAAGCCGTCTGCACAGGACGCTCAAACCCAGACCCGCGCGCATATAGATTCCGACCCTTCCATGGTGAGGTACTCGGGCCTGAGTCTGGCGCTTTACCTCCAGATGGCGTACCGACTGAAGAATTATCAGATCGTGGCGCCGGAGTGGATGAAGTCCACAAGGTGGGATATAACGGCAAAATTGCCGGCAGGAGCAACCGCTGCGCAGGTTCCGGAGATGATGCAGGCGCTGCTGCTGGAACGCTTTCAAATGAAAACGCACCGCGAAACGCGCCCACTGCCAGTCTATGCGCTTCTGACAGACAAAGGCGGTCTCCGGATGAAGAAATCGCCCGCCGAACAGATTGATGGCGCAACGCAGTCGAAATCGCAAAGCGTCAACGCAGCGATGGGAGGCGCCAGCACTACGGTGACCTACGGCAACGGCGCTTCTTTCACCTTTGGCGACAATCGGCTGGAGGGCAGGCATCTGCCATTGGCCACGATCGCCGATGCATTATCCCGTTTCGCGGATAAGCCCGTCATCGACAAGACGGGCGTTCCGGGGAATTTCGATTTCAGCATGGAATTTTCGCCGGAAGATTTCCGGGCGATGATGATCCGCGCGGCGATCGCCAGCGGCAACACGCCGCCGGCCGACGTTCTGAAATTACTCGACGCTTCTTCTGGAGATACGCTCGCCGCAGCGGTCGAGAAGCTCGGATTGAGTCTGGATTCCCGTCAGGCGCCGATTGAAGTGCTGGTGATCGATCAGGCCCTGCAGACGCCGATCGCGAACTGACGCTTATTCGCGCGGCGCGATGCCGAGCGCTTTCATCTTGCGATAGAGGTTACTGCGTTCGAGATCCAGCAGTTCGGCGGCGCGGCTGACGTTCCCTCCCGCTTCCTCCAGCATTCGCAGAATGTAATCCCGCTCGGCGGCTTCCCGCACATCGTGCAGGCTGCCGTAACGGCCGGGCGCGCGCTCGGTTGCGCCACGGCGCGGCGTTTGGGGCGTCTGCAGGGGAACGTGGCGGGCATCCACCTTGCCTTGCGGGTGCAGGATGACGATGCGCTCAATCAGATTGCGGAGCTCGCGCACGTTGCCGGGCCAGTGGTATTCGCAGAGGAGCTCGATCGCGGCCGGCGTCAGTTCTTTTGGCTTGCGTCCATAAGCGCGCGTGAATTCTTCGAGAAAAAACGCGGCCAGCGCCGGGATATCTTCCTTCCGCTCGCGCAGCGGCGGCACATGAAACGGGATGACGTTCAGTCGATAGAAAAGCGCCTCGCGGAAATTGCCGGCATCGATCTCCTGTTCCAGATTCTTGTTGGTCGCGGCCACGACCCGCACATCCACCTGCACGGATTCCTGCGCGCCGACCGGCTCAAAGCGGTGGTCTTCAAGGACGCGGAGCACTTTCGCCTGCGTCTTCAGACTCATATCGCCGACTTCATCGAGGAATAACGTGCCGCCATCGGCCTTCTGGAATTTGCCGATCTTGCGTTCGTGCGCCGCGGTGAAGCTCCCCTTCATGTGGCCGAAGAGCTCGCTCTCGATGAGGTCCTCGGGGATGGCGGCGCAGTTGACGTCCACAAACGGTTTAGAGGCGCGCGGGCTCATAGCGTGGAGCGCATGCGCGACCAGTTCCTTGCCGGCGCCGCTTTCGCCATAGATCAGAACGCGTCCATTGGTGCTGGCCATGAGCGCGAGTTGCTGGCGGAGCGCTTTCATGGGCACGCTGTCGCCGACGATGTTAGGATGGCCCGCGGCGCTTTCGCGAAATTGCTCGTTTTCGAGGCGCAGTTGACGGTGCTCGATGGCGTTCTTCACGACTACGAGCACACGTTCGATGGAAAGTGGCTTTTCCAGAAAATCGAAAGCGCCGAGTTTGGTGGCCCGCACAGCGGTATCGATGGTGCCGTGGCCGGATATCATGGCGACCACGGGGCGGTCCGCCGCGGGCATCTTCTGAATGCGCTCGAGAATTTCAAGGCCATCCGCGCCAGGCAGCCAGATATCGAGGAGCACCACTTCGAACAGCTTTTCGGCAAGCGCTTCGAGGCAACGTTCGCCGCTGTTGACGGACTCGACCTGAAAGCCTTCGTCATCGAGAACGGCGCCGAGCGACTGACGGATGCCGGGCTCATCGTCCACGATGAGGATGCGAGAGGCTTTCATTCACTATCAGTGTAGAGTGACTTCACGCCTCGGCGACGGCGGCGGGCGCTTCTGTCGTCTCGTCGGCCGCGGGTGCGGCAGGCATTTCGATGGTGAAGCGCGCGCCTGCCGGCTTATTGTCTTCCACGCGAATGCTGGCGCCGTGCTCCGTAAGAACGTGGCTCACGATGGCGAGCCCCAGGCCAGTGCCGCGCACTTTGGTGGAGAAGTAGGGAAGGAAGAGCTTTTCCTTCTGATCGGCGGTGACGCCGGCGCCCGTATCGGCGATGACGACTTCAACGGTCTCGAGAAGACCGGCCTGCGTCTGGACGAGCAGTTCTTTCACCGGCGAATCCTGCATCGCTTCCGCGGCGTTATCGACGAGGTTCACGATGACTCGCTTCAGTTGCTCGGGATCGGCCATGACGGGCGGCAGATCGGGGGCGAGATCGACGACGATCTCGATGCCCTCGAGCCGGCCTTCAAACACGCCGATGCCGGAAGCGATCACTTCATTGAGATCAGAGAGCACGAGTTGCGCGGCGGGGAGGCGGGAGAACTGCGAGAACTCGTCGACCAGGCGCTTGACGGATGCGGTCTCATCGAGAATGGTGCCGGCGCATTCGCGCAGCGCGCGGTCCACGGATTCCGGCAGCGGCGTGCGGTTCGCATGCCGGACAATGCGCTCCGCGGAAAGCGTGATCGGGGTAAGGGGATTGCGGATTTCGTGGGCGACGCGCCGCGCCACTTCGCTCCACGCCGCGACTTTCTGGGCGCGCAGCAGATCGCTCGTATCTTCGATGACCACGACGAATCCGGCATTACGCCCACCGGCGTTCCTTCCACCGTCAATGGCCGCGACAGTGATGGAGAGATGGAGAGTTCGCGCGGGCGTATTGACTTCGAACTGGCGGGAGGCAACGCCGGTGCGGCGGGCTCGGTTCATCAGGTAGCGGATTTCCGTAGCGTCTTCCGAGGGGAAGAGATCATCGAGCCGCGAGACGCGCTCAGCCGCGACAGGGAGCATCTGGAGGAGAGCCTTATTGACGCGCTGGATGACGCCGCCGGAATCGACCGAGATGACGCCGGTGGGAATACTTTCGAGAATGGCCTCCATAAAACGGCGGCGGGCTTCGAGCTCAGCGCGGTTAGCTTCGAGATCGGCGGCCATGCGATTGAAGCCGTTGATGAGGACGGCCAGCTCATCGATACCGGTAGCAGTCACGCGATAAGAAAGGTTGCCGCGGCTGACCTGGCCGACGCCCTGCACGAGTTCGCTGATGGGGGAACTGATCTGGCGCGCGAGATATTGCGCGAGCCACGTGGCGACAAACAAAATAAAAAGCGCGACGAGCGCGAGCACCGCCAGGAAGTTCGCGCGCAGGCTGCTCTTTTCACGGCTCAGCAGGTCGTACTCGTGGATGTATCTCAGAATGTTGGTCTGTTCCGCAAGGAAGTCCCGGGGGACGGAAACGGCCACCAGGACGGAACCGATTTCCGTGGTATCGTGCTGCACTTTTGCCATTGCGGTGCCGGTCGTGCTGGTGGGCATTTTGCCGAAGCTGGCAAGCGGCGTCATGGAGCTGACCGGCAGAATGCGGACGGCGAGCAGGCCATTGTCGCGGCACAGCGCCGCCAGCCACGCGCCTGGCGTCTCTGAGCCAGGAAACGAGGCGCCGCTCAACAGGGCCTCCGCCTGGGGCGATTGCGCAATGAGTTGCGCTTCGGCGAGCGCGCGGCCGCTCATTTCGGTCCCCAGCGCATCGCCGACCTTGATGAAGTCGGCTTTGATGTAAGTAGCGGGCAGGGTGAACCATCCTTCGAGCGTTTTGCTAAGCACGTAGTAATTGAACAGGAACATGCAGAAGACGGGAAGGACGCTCAGGCCGAGAGCGCCGACGACCAGCAGCGTGCGGATTTGTGACCCTGGGCCGCCCGTCTGGCGGGCGATCCAGAGCTTGATCATGAGCCGGACAAACATGAAGCCCAGGCCCATCATCACGATAAAGATGAAGATGGAGAGACCGAAAAATACGAAAGTCTGGGAGGGATCTTCCGGACGCGGATAAGAACCCTTATTGAACGACCCCAGCCAGATGACCACCGCTACCGAGGCAACCAGCAGAATGGCGGCCAGGCCGATGGAAATGCGCTTCAGCATCGATGTCTTCAGTTTATGCGAAATATGGGGCTTCAAAGGAAAACGGCGCGGACCGGAGCCCGCGCCGTCTGGTTCGTGATTGCCGGGTTCGCTTTAGAACGTGAGCTTGCCGGAGAGTTGAATGACGCGAACGGAGCCGTCGAAGCCGAGGCCGTTACCGTAGGGGCTGTTGGGTTGCGCGACCGTTGAAGTGATCATGCCGAAGGTCGGGCTGCCGTACGTGCTGTCCGGATTGGCGAAGTTCGGATGGTTCAACAGATTGAAAGCTGTCATACCCAGACCGAACGTGGCCTTTTCTCTCATCCGGAAGTTCCGGTAGAGGCTCATATCGAGATTGAAGTAACCGGGGCCACGGAACATATTGCGGTTCTGGAACGCGAAACCCGGATATGCCGATAGGCTCGACCCATCGACAAAGCCACCCGCTAGCAGACAAGCCGTATCCGCAGCGCCTTTGCCACATCCACCGCCTGCGATCGCCGGCGCACCTGTCGGAATGGCAAGAATTGCCGTAGGACCGTTGGTCACCGAAGCATTGCCATCGATCACCGAGAAAGGCAGGCCCGTATGATACGTAATCTTTGTGCCGAGCTGCCAGTCGCTGGCAAGCTCGTTCAGGATCATGTTCTTCATTTTGAAGCGCGGCGCAAAGACGAGGTCGGCCGAGATTACGTGGCGGATATCGTAGTCGGCGTCGCCGTAATTCGCGATCAGGGTGCCCGGAATGAGCTGGCCGAGCAGGGAGTCCGCCGAGCTGAACTCGTTCTGGGCGCCGTTGGAGACATGATCGAGAGCGTGCGACCACGTGTAGTTAAAGTGTCCGCTGAGGCCCTTTGCGAACTGCTGGCGGACGGTAATCTGGAGGCCGTTGTAATTTGCTGTGGTCCCACTCACGAACTGAGTCACGGTTCCATAGTTCGGATCGGGGGCCGTAGCGGGAAGAAATCCAGCGTACTTCCCCGTGGGGTCAAAGGTATTACCCCAGGGATTTTGATAGAGCAGGTTGTCGCTACGGTTACCAACATAGTTCGCAGTGAATGCGGTCGAGGGGCCGATCTGACGCTGCACCTGGAAATTCCACTGCAGGACTCGCGGCGAATGAATTGTGCCCTCGACACTGTTAAAATTCGGCACACTGAACGCGGAGCCGAGCGCCTTGAGTTCAGACGAAATCTGGGAGAACGTTTTATTGACGCTGAACGCGTTTGCGGAAGCCTGAAAAATAGCCTCGCCGCCACTCGGGCCGGGATCGAAAGGAAGCACGCCGGTGGGAGGTTGCACATTGATTCTGGCTGCCGTTGGCGGATTCGACAGAAGGTCATTGGCCAGCGTCGACGCTGCATTGTCAAAGAAGAGCCCGACGCCGCCGCTGACCATCGTCTTTGAATCTTTCGAGGGAGACCAGCTAAACGCGACGCTCGGCAAAATGTTGAGAGTATCCGCACCCTGATATGCCTGATGACGGCCATAGTCAATATCGGCGCTGTAAGGGATTGAGCCCGGATCGGCATTGGTGAAACTGGCCAGCTGAGTGAAGGGGGCCTTAAAGTTCGCGAAGCAATCAAACTGACAGACGGGATTCGAGTTGTGTTCCAGGCGGAGACCGAGGGTGATAGTCAGATTGGGGGCAACTCGCCAATCATCGTGCGCGTAGGCTCCAACGCCCCAGAGCGCGATCGGCACATCGCTCGCAATGTTTTTCGCGCGCCGGTACCGAAAAGCCACACCATTCGCGAAATTCTGGAGCCCGTCATTCGTAAAGCCGAAATAGACCTGTGGGTTCTGGTAGAAGAAGGTGTGGTCGCTGACATCGTAACGGCGGAAGTTCTCGCCGAATTTCAGCGTATGCCGGCCTTTCACCAGCGTGTAGTCGTCAATGAACTGATACTGTGTGACGTTGCGCCCCTGCGGGAAGATGCCCTGCGCGTTGAAGCCCTGAGCCCCGACTCCCGGAATCAGTGAGCCAAACGGTACAGTGCCGCTGGTGAAGACACCGTAGGGGAGCGTGCTCGCCACGAGCTTTGGGTCCTGGGCGAACTGGGCGACGTAGTGGCTCAGGGACGCGATGAACTGGTTTGTTGAATTCGGCGAAAACACGTGGGTTTCACTGAGCTGGTTATCCCATTGAGGCTGCTTCGAAAGCGCATCGAAATTCGGGCTGGTGGGGTCAATCACGGACGGCTGCGTACCGCGGTCGGACTTGTAGCGATAGTAAAGGTTGTCGCTGTTGGTTAGTTTATGATCGATGCGGAATGCCAGATAGGACTCTGTAGCGGGCGCGGAAGGATTCGCTTCAAACTGCGCAGAGCAGGCTTGGGTAGTGGGATCGAAGCCGGGAAGCGAAAGCGTATTACAGGCAGTCGTATTTGGAAGAAGGCGCGCACCCGCCGAGCCGGGCGCGTTGGTGAGCACATTGAGCATCTGTTTGTAAGTTGCCGCTTCGCTCTGATGCAGATTGGTGACGTTCGCCAGGACGGCATTTGCAAATGCCTGCGTCGGGATTACCACCGATTGGGAGCTGGGAACAATAAAGCGCAGTCCTTCATCATCAACGAAGAAGAAGGTGCGGTTGCGAATAATCCGGCCGCCGAGAGAACCAGCCCATTGATTGGCGTTGGAAAACGGCCTCGAATTGCCGAAGGAGTTATTGAACCAGGAGTTCGAATTCAGCGCGCGGCCGTTCCACCAATAGAGCAGATTTCCATGAAAAGCATTGCTGCCCGACTTGGTCGCCATAATCACCTGCGCTCCGGAAAGCTGACCGTACTGGCCGCCATAAGGGCTGGCGAGAACGGTCGCGTCCTGGATTTCATTGGCGCCGAGCGTCAGATCGGTTGGGCCGGAGTTGGCGATATTGAAGTACGGGTCCATATTGTTTTCCCCGTTGACCGTATAAAGGTTCGAGGTGCCCGGGAGACCGTTGAGGGAGAAGTTACCGCCGATGCCGCCGCCTGACGTGTTCATCGTGACGCCAGCGGCCGTCAGCGCGATATTCGTGATGTCGCCGCCGGGGCTGGGGAGGATTTCCACTTCGAGGGGAGTGAACGTGGTGGAGCCATTCGGCGAGGTGCTCAGTACATCCTGAGCGGCTGTCACATCAATAGTGGTCGTAGTGGCGGCTGCGACATCGAGTTTGAAATCCGTACTAAGCACTTTGCCTACAAGAACAATCAGGCCGGTCTGCTGCGCTGTCTTGAAACCCTGTTTCTTCGCCGTGACGGTGTAGTGGCCGGGCTTCAGGAAGCTGAAACGGTAGAAACCGTTGCTGTCCGTCTCGGTGTTTTGAGTGGCGCCGGTATCCGTATTTGCCAGGTCGACATCGGCGCCGGAAATCACAGCCAGACTGGGGTCGGTCACAACTCCGGCGATATCGCCGGAAATCAGGGATTGTGCCCGAACTGGCGTCGAAAACACGAAGGCGCCGCAAAGGGCAGCCAACAATGCGATCATTCGCAGGCTTTTCACTTGAACTCCTTATGTCCGCCCATTTGAGTTATTTACCCGAATGGATCTGACATTACTTTTGCCTTACAGTACCACGCACCACGAAAAGGTGACAATACTATCCGAGGTCGATCAGTGGAGTACCCCTTGGCAAAGTGGTGCATAGGAGGGCGCGTTGTTCCGAAATCCATAAGCAGCCTGGTATCAGTAACTTACATAAGTCACCTTATGCCCTCTGCCCTTATGAATACCGGATTCCAGAGGGAAATGGCGCAGTTTTAATCTGAACTTCAGTTCTGCGTATATTCAGCGGCGAATTACGAGCGGTGAAATACTCTATTTGCGGGGCATAAAAGCTCCGAAATCCGCGTCAGGCGAGACAACCACCTACGGAAAGTACCAGATTATCCGCAAAAGGCGGTCCGATGATCTGGAGGCCAATGGGCAGACCCGCGACCGGCAGGGGGACGGAGACCGCAGGCAGACCCAGAACATTGATGGAGCGGACGAGGCGGGTGGTGGCTAGGCGGGCGTCCTCCTCATTTCCCCCCAGGGACACCGTTGCCTGACCGATTTTCGGGGCGACGATGGGAGCGGTCGGGGTGAGCACGATGTCGATATCCTTCCAGACTTTGGCCCATTCGCGCTGCCAGCGGCGGCGGAGGCGTTGCGCGTTCACGTAGTCCGTGGCGGGCAGCAGGCGACCCTGATCGATGAGCGCGATGACGTCGGGACCGAATTCGTCGCGGCGATGGGCGTAAGGCTCCATAAGCGCAGAGACTTCGGCCATCAGGATGACGCGGCCGATAGCGTTCAGCGATTCGGGATCGGGGACGCGTATCGGTTTGAGTTCCGCGCCGGCGGATTTCGCGCGATCGAGCGCGGTCTGAAACGCGGCGGCGACTTCCGGAGCAAGGCGCTCGGTGAAGAAGTTCTCCGGAATCCCCGCGCGGACTCCGCGGAGCGAAAAGTCGTCTCTCCAGAAATTTCCAGCTGGGGTGGCGGTGGAGCTGTCGTCACGGGAATCGTAACCGGCGATGGCGTCCATCACGAGGGCGGCGTCGCGCGGGGTGGTAGCGAGGGGGCCCATGTGGTCCAGATTATTGCCCAGGGGCATACAGCCGTAGCGGCTGACGATCCCGTAGGTCGGCTTGTGGCCGGTGCAGCCGCAATAGGCGGCGGGGATGCGGATGGAGCCACCGGTGTCGGAGCCAAGGGCGAACGCAACCATGCCTGCGGCGACGGCGGCGCCTGAGCCTCCGCTCGAACCGCCGGGAATTCGTGATGGATCGTGCGGATTGCGGACGGGGCCGAAGTGCGGATTGTTGTTCGTGATGCCGTAGGCGAACTCGTGAAGTCCGGTCTTGCCCATGAGGACTGCGCCTGCCTCGCGGAGCTTTTCGTATACGGTGCAATCAGTTGTGGGGACGCGGTCGGCGAAAATTTTCGTGCCGCCGGTGGTGCGGATGCCTTTGGTATCGAAAAGGTCTTTGAGGGCGTAAGGGATACCCTGAAGGGGACTTCGGTCGATGCCCTTCGCGAAGTCTTCGTCGGCGCGGCGGGCCTGTTCGAGCGCGGTTTCCTCGGTGATAGTGATGAATGCGTTGAGACGCGGCTGTTCGGCGTGGATGGTTTTCAGGGATTCGCGCGCCAGTTCAACAGCGGAAATTTCGCGCGCGCGGAGCCGGCGGGCGGTCTGTTCGATGGTCATTCGGCGCGCTCCTGCAGGTTGGAGAAGGTGACGGCGATTTCGTCGGTGGGGGTAAGGGTGGCAGCGAGCGGCCGGAAGGCATTCTCGAGCGCGTCGAGCGAGGGCGCGATGCGCGCGACGGCGTCGGGCGGGATATCAGGACAGCGAAGGGCGGCGAGGGTTTTCCAATCAGTCATCACGCAATACTATAAGCCAGAGTGAGTGACGCCGTCTTTGTGTATGGATCGCTACGGAGTGAATTCGAGAATCGCTATGCGGTGGAACTGCGGTCGGCGGCGGATTTGGTGGGGCGCGCGACGGTAATGGGTTCGATTTTTCGAGTGGGGCGGTATCCGGGTTATCGCGCCGAACCTGCGGGGCTGGTTCACGGCGAGGTGTGGCGGCTGCGCGATCCGGAGCGGACGCTCGCGATGCTGGATGAATACGAGGGAAGCCGGTACCGAAGGGTATTGACGCCGACGAGTCTTCCCGGCGTGGAGGCGTGGATCTACGCTTACGCGCATGAGGTGCAAGCCGGGCGGCGAATTGAATCGGGGGATTTTCTCGTTTCGTGAATTTTTCTTCGCGGTTGCCGCGTGCGATGGATCCGAATGCGCTGACGCTCTTGCTGGAGGCGAAGCGGCGGGCGGGCGAGCCGGTGCTCGATCTGACGGAATCGAATCCGACGCGAGCGGGGATTGAGTATCCGGCTGGATTTCTTGCGGCGTTGGCGGATCCTCTGGCGGCGGTTTACGAGCCCGAACCGTTCGGGCTTCCGGCGGCGCGGGAGCTGATTGCCGCCGAATATGACGCGGGCGGTGGTGAAAATGTGGCGATGACGGCGAGCACCAGCGAGGCGTATTCGTGGCTGTTCAAGCTGCTTTGCGATCCGGGCGATGAGGTTCTGATTCCGCGGCCGTCGTATCCGTTGTTCGATTATCTGGCGGCGCTCGAATCGATTTCGGTACGGCACTACGGGCTGTTTTACGACCATGGGGCATGGTGCATCGATTTCCATACGATCGAGCGGGCGCTGCATGCGCGGACGCGGGCTGTAGTGGTGGTGAATCCGAATAATCCGACAGGGCATTTCATTGCGAGGCATGAGCTGCGGGAATTGCGGGCGCTTTGCGCGGATCGTGGCGTCGCGATGATTTCGGATGAGGTGTTTCGGGATTATGCGATTGCTCCGCGGGCCGAGAGCGTAGTGACGTTGGGGGGATCGGATAGTGCGCTGACCTTCACGCTGCATGGGCTCTCGAAAGCTGTGGGACTGCCGCAGATGAAGCTGGCGTGGATGGTGGTGAGCGGTGAGCGGGCTGTGGTGAATGCGGCGATGCCACGGCTGGAGATGATCGCCGATACGTATCTTTCGGCAGCGACTCCGGTGCAGTGCGCGCTGCCTTCGCTGCTTGCGCTGCGAGGCCCGATTCAGGAGCAAATTGTGGCGCGGCTGAAGGAGAATCTGCAGTATCTGCGGTCGTCTGGTTTGCGCGTGCTCGAAGTGGAGGCGGGATGGTATGCGACGGTTACCAGCGGCCGGGACGACGATTTCGCCGAGTTGCTGCTGCGGTCACAGAACGTTCTGGTCCAGCCCGGGTATTTCTATGACTTCGAGGACTCGGGCAGTCTGGTATTGAGCCTGTTGACGCGTGCGGACGTTTTCCGGGAAGGCGTCAGCCGTTTACGATCTGAACTCGGGTAAAGCCTTCGGCGGTGGTGGGGCGCGTCAGTTTTGCCGCCATGCGATCGATGGCTTCGGGCGGCACCACGCGCGGACGGCCTGCGTTGCGGGCTTTGCAGATTTCGGGCGAGACGTCGAAGTAGAGCGCCTCGATTTCGCAGCCGTGGTCTCGGGCGATTTTCAGATAGCGGCGGCGTTCTTTCGCGGTCAGGTTCGTCGCGTCGATGTATGTCACGGGGCGGCGGAGCGCCAGTCGCTGCCGCAGCAGATAGCGGACGGCCCCGAAGACGTGGCGGTGGATGGTTTGATCGGTGGGATCGTCGGCCAGTTGCAGGCGGATAGCGTCGGAAGATATTGCGTTGGCTCCGATGCGTTCGAAGTAAGTCGACTTGCCGGAACCCGGCAGTCCGACGGCCAGCACGATCTTACAGGGCGACATAGTGCCCGGCGGCGAGCAGGCGGTCCGCGATGCGGCGGCGAATGGCGACGGAATCGACGGGCTCATGCTTCGCGAACCGGCGGAGGACTGTCATCTTCGCACGCAGAGCGTCGCCTTCGCCGCAAGCGGCCAGCACGGGACGAGCGAAGCCTTCGACGCGGGTCATGCAATCGTGCAGAAGGACCGCTGTCATGTCTTTGCCGGCCGATGTCTTTTCCGCGCGCAGGAGGGCCGATTCCATCGCGAGGGTTTCCATCACCACGTCGGCGATTCCGGAGAGCACTTCCTGCTGCTGATCCATGTCGGCGCCGAACTTTTCGAACGCGCTGCCGAGCAGGAGCAGGGCGATCTTCTTCGCGTTGCGGACGAGGCGATGCTCTTCGGGCGCGGAATCGGTAGTGAGCGAAGGACCGGCGAGAATTTCGTCCATCAGCGATTTCGCGGCTTTTACCAGACCGAGCCGGCCCTGCTGGGCGCGCTTGAGCAGCATGCCGGTCACGAGCAGACGATTGATTTCGTTGGTGCCTTCGAAGATGCGGTTGATGCGGGAGTCGCGATAGGCCTTCTCGACCGCGTAGTCCTGATGGTAGCCGTAGCCGCCGTGAATTTGCACACCTTCATCGACAACGTAGTCGAGCATTTCCGAACCGTACACCTTAACGATGGAGCACTCCGCGGCGAATTCTTCAACCGCTTTCATCATGCGCCGCGCGGCGTCGGGCTCATCCCACGAGAAGCCTTCCAGATGTTCGGAGATCAGACCTTCGACGCGGAAGGCGACGGATTCGGCCGCGTAGATGCGGATCGCCATTTCGGCCAGCTTGTGGCGGATGACGCCGAAACTGGCAATCTCATGTCCGAATGCCTTGCGTTGTTTCGCGTAAGCGAGCGAGATGGCAAGAACATTTTTCGCGGCGCCCACGGCGAACGGGCCGAGCTTGAGACGGCCGATGTTCAGGATGTTGAAAGCGATGATGTGGCCGCGGCCGGGTTCACCGAGCAGGTTTTCGACGGGGACTTTGACGTTATCGAAGAAGACGGCGGTGGTGGAGCTTCCTTTGATCCCCATCTTCTTTTCTTCAGCGCCGTTCGAAACGCCGGGGAAAGCGCGCTCGACAAGAAACGCCGAGAATTGTTCACCGCCGATTTTCGCGAAGACGGTGAAGAAGTCCGCGTGGCGGCCGTTGGTGATCCACATCTTCTGGCCGTTGAGGACGTAGTGATTGCCGTCGGGCGACAGATCAGCACGGGTTTTGATCGCCATGGCGTCGGAGCCGGTCTGCGGCTCGGTGAGACAGTAGGCGCCGATAAATTCGCCGGAAGACAGCTTTGGCAGATAGCGCTGCTTTTGTTCTTCGGTCCCGAAGAGGAGCAGCGGCAGCGTGCCGATTCCGGCGTGCGCGCCGTGCCAGGCGGCAAATGAACCATCGCCCGCGATCTGTTCGGCGACCACCATCACGGAGGTCATGTCCATTTCCATGCCGCCGTATTTTTCGGGCGTCAGAATGGCTTCGAGGCCGAGCGATGCGGCTTTGCGGAGCGTGGCGGCGGCGAGCTTGAAATCGCCGTGGAGAACCGCCTCGGCATTCGGCGCAACCTCACGATCGAAGAATTCGCGCGCAGTACGCGCAATCGCCTTGTGTTCTTCGGTGAGATCGGCGGGCGTGAAGACGCTGCTCGCCGGGTGCTCTTCAATCAGAAAGGAGCCGCCGCTTTTTGCCATAACCCTCTAGAGTAATTCGAAAATGCCCGCGGCGCCCTGACCGCCTCCCACGCACATGGTGACCATGCCGTAGCGGAGGTCGCGGCGCTGCATTTCGCGGAGGAGCGTGGCCGTGAGCTTAGCGCCCGTGCAGCCCAGCGGATGTCCGAGCGCGAGCGCCCCGCCGTTGACGTTGACGATATCGGGGTTGAGGCCCGCGGTCTTGATCACTGCCAGCGCCTGGGCGGCGAAAGCCTCGTTGAGTTCGATTAGGCCAATGTGATCGAGTTTGAGGCGCGCCATGGCGAGAGCTTTCGGGAGGGCGACAACGGGGCCAATCCCCATGACTTCGGGCGGCACGCCTGCGGTGGCGAAACTGACGAAGCGCGCGATGGGCTTAAGGCCGAGTTGCGCGGCTTTCGTGTCCGACATGACGAGCGCCGCGGCCGCTCCATCGCTGGTTTGCGAAGAATTGCCGGCAGTCACGGTTCCGTCGGTCCGGAAGACGGGCTTGAGTTTAGCGAGGGCTTCGAGAGTAGTATCGGCGCGCGGTCCTTCGTCTTTATTGAAGACGGTCTCGGTGCGTTCCGGCTTGCCGGTTCCGTTGAGAACCGTAGACTCGACCCGCACGGGAACGATTTCGGCGTCGAACTTGCCTTCCGCCTGCGCTCGCAGCGCATTCTGATGGCTCATGAGCGCGAACGCGTCAGCCTGCTCGCGAGTGATTTTATAGCGCTCGCGGACGTTCTCGGCGGTGAGGCCCATGTTGATGTAGACCTCGGGGCGATGCTCGGTGAACCAGGGGTTGGGCGCGGGGTTGTTGCCGGCGAAAGGGATGAGGCTCATCGATTCGCTGCCGCCGGCGATCAGGATGTGCGCGGCGCCGGCGCGGATCTGGTTCGCGGCGAGCGCGATCGACTGGAGGCCGGAACTGCAGAAGCGATTGATGGTGACGCCGGGGACGGAATCCGGGAGTCCGGCGCGCAGAGCGGCGATGCGGGCCATGTTGGAACCGGATTCGGCTTCGGGCATCGCGCAGCCGAGGATGACGTCTTCGATATCTTGCGGCGCCACCTGCGGGTATTTTTCGAGAAGGGCTTTGATGACGGTGGCGGCGAGGTCATCCGGCCGTGTGTTTCGCAGAGCGCCGCGTGGGGCTTTGCCGACCGCGGTGCGGAGGCAATCGACAATGACCGCTTCAGGCATGGAACGGGTCTCCAGATTCAATGTCGCATATGGAGGGGCGCCAGAACCCTAGGCGCGTGAACGGTTCCACGCGAAGAGGGCGATCCCCGCGGCGACTGAAACGTTCAATGACGCGATCTTGCCCGCCATGGGGATACGGATCAGCATGTCACAGTTCTTTTTCACCAGATCGTGGAGGCCCTTCCCCTCTCCGCCCATGACGATGACGGAGTGATCGGCGAAATTGACCTTGTCGTAGGTCGTCTCGCCGCGTTCGTCGAGGCCGTAGACGAAGTAGCCCATATCCTTCAGGCTGCGGAGCGTCTGGTTGATGTTTGTCGCGCGGACGACCGGCAGGTGTTCGAGCGCTCCCGCAGCGGACTTAGCGACGGTTTCAGTCAAGCCCGCGGCGCGGCGCTCGGCGACGACTACCGCTCCCGCTCCCGCGGCGTGCGCAGTCCGGATAATCGCACCGAGATTGTGCGGGTCTTCCACACCATCCAGCACGACGACCAGTGGCGCGTGCGGCGCGATGTCCTCGAGCTCGGCGTACTTCTTTTCCGAGCCGAGCGCAACGATCCCCTGATGCGACTTCGCCCCGGCGAGGCGATCCAGCGACGCGCGGTCTTCGAAACGCACCGGCGTGCCGACACCTCGGGCGAGATCGATGATTTCCTGCACACGTCCGCCACCAAGACCCTTCGCGACGAGCACGCGCTCCAGCGGGCGTTTCGCGCGCAGAGCTTCTACTACGGGGTGAAATCCAATGAGAACGGCCAAGCCCGATTATATGGCCCGGCCGCTTAGCGCGACCTCGTGCTCCACCTGCGTGTTGAGGCCATTGTTGAAACGGTTCGTGAAATTGGCCATCGCGATGACCAGCGTCAGTTCCACGATCTGCTCCTCATTGAAATGCTCCTGCAGATGTTCGCGCGTATCGAAATCCTCGGCGCACGCGCGGGTCATTTCGCGCGCATAGTGCAGCGCGGCCTGCTCGGCGAGGGTGAAGTTCTGATTCGTCTCGCTTTCCAGATCTTCGATGGCGCGTTCGGAAAGACCGGCTTTACGGGCGCCCTTCAGGTGCGCTTCGGTACAGTAGTCGCATTCATTGACGAAAGAGACAGCGAGATAAACCATCTCTTTCACTCTGCGGTCGATCGCTCCCGGTCCCATGATGGAGCCGTAGAGCTTGGGAAAACTGGCTACCACATCGGATTTGTGGGCCATCAGTCGATAGAAATTGCTCGGTCCTGTCTTGCCTTCCAGTTCGGCAAGGGCTGCATTGTTGGCCGGATCCACGCCATGTACCATTTGAGCCATATGCCTGGATGTTACCGCTATTTCAGGGCCGAAGAAAGCCTCCGCGCCGAATGTGGAAGAGTGGCGTGAGATCCGGCACGGCATTGTCAGCGGACACCGTTGGCAGGTATGCTCAGGTCATGAAACCGTCGCGTTTCAAGTCGATTGTGGTGTGCGGCGTGCTATGTGTTATCGGTTTTGCGCTGCGGATTCAGGCTCAGAGTTCCACGCCTGAATTCACAATGGTGGATGTTCATGCGAATCCCACGACCTTCCTCACTATGGAAGGCGGGGCAATGCGCGGCGATCGATATGCGCTGCACCAGGCCACGCTGCTTGATCTGATTTCCACGGCCTGGGGAGTGCGCCCTGAGCGCGTTGTGAGCGGACCGAGCTGGCTGAGCCTCGACCGGTTCGACGTGATTGCTCAGGCTCCGGCGGGGACGCCGCCTGCCTCCATGCCAACGATGCTGCGCAAGGTCCTGGCGGATCGTTTCGGCCTGAAGGTGCACGAAGACAAGAGGCGCTTGCCGGGTTTCGTTCTCTCGGCGGGAAAACATCCGTCGTTGAAAGCGGCAGAGGATTCCGACAATACCGGCTGCAGGTGGCGGTATCCCATTTATGTCTGCCATGGCGTGACGATGGACGAATTCACAGCGAAGCTGGCGGGCGGCCTGGATGAGAGTTATGTCGATGCGCCAGTCACCAACGAGACTGGACTGGAGGGCAGGTGGGACTTCTCGCTTCAGTGGACGAATCAGTGGTGGCTGCTTTCGAAACAGGCGGAAGGGCTGTCTTTATTTGAGGCGATCGAAAAACAGATGGGATTGAAGCTGGAAGCGCGCGATGTACCGATGGACGTGATCGTGGTGGAGAACGTCAATCGAACGCCGACAGCGAACCTGCCAGGAGTGCGGGAAAAACTGTGGCCGGCTCACCTTCAGTTCGAAGTTGCGACAATACGGCCGACCGAACCGGGAACCGTGATGAAGGGAGACGGCTTCGAGCCTGGCGGACGGATCAACATGCGCGCAGCCACGCTGGCAACACTCCTTCGTGGAGGATGGACAGCTCGCAGCCGTGACATGGTGGCCGGCGTTCCCGACTGGTTCGATCAGGATCGGTTCGACTTCATCGCGAAGATGCCGCCAGCGATGATCGCCGCTGGTCCGGGTCGTGCGCCGGTCGATGTGACTGCGTTGCGGCTGATGTGGCAGGCATTGCTGCATGATCGCTTTGGAATGGTCTGGCATTATGAAGACCGCCCTGCGGACGTGTTTGCGATTGTGGCTCACAAGCCGAAGCTGGAGAAAGCGGATCCGCGGGCGCGTTCGGCGTGCAGACAGAAGACTGTCAACACAGGCGGTACGCCGGCATATGCGTGGACGTGCCGGAATATCACGATGGATGAGTTCGCCCGCAAAATAGATCAGCAGATGGTGGGGTTCGATCTGAGCCATCCGGTGGTGGATGCGACCGGCATGAAAGGCGGCTGGGATTTTACGGTGACCTGGACGCCTCCACGCCTGATGGCGAGCGCGGCGCCAATGAATAATGGCGGCCAGGCAATGCCTCCCGACCCTACGGGCACCATGACATTCGGCGAGGCGCTGGATAAAGAGCTCGGACTGAAGATGGAAGTGCAGAAGCGCGTGATGCCGGTGCTGGTGATCGATCACGTGAATCGCAAGCCGACTGAGAACTGACGGTCACCGGCGAAGGTCGTACGGGGTGTAACCTTCCCATTTCCAGGGCAGGTGGACATCGCCCATGACTTCGTCCACCACCGCCTTGAAGATGCCTTCGGCGCGGACACTGTTGGAAAGCAAAAGGATGCACGCGCGACGAGGCTCAACACAGAGCGCGTAGTTAGCTGTGCCATCGTCGTGGCCTTCCTTGAAGAAGGCGTGGCCGAACGGAGTTTCGAAAACGCCCCAGCCGAGACCGTAGCCAAGATGAATTGGCTTGTACTCATCGGTTTTCGCTTCCGAAAAAGTGGGGAACTGGACAGCGCTGTCAATGGGAATCTGGAGGCGGATCATTTCCGCTTTCGACGCGCGGCTCAGCCCCTCGCCGTTGACGACTGCCGTGAGGAAGCGGCTCCAATCGGCGAGCGTAGTATCCATGGAGCCTGCGGCGCCGACATTGCGGCGGTGTGAATGCGGCGCTACGTCGCCGTTTTCGAGATGATTGTCAGCGACGTTCGCGGCGAAGTCGTCTCGCCATTTCATCGCGGTGCGCTTCATGCCGAAGCGATCGAAGATGCGCCGCTGCATTTGCTGCCCGACGTCGAGGTGAAGACCGTTTTCGAGAACGAACTGCGCGAGGTTCAGGCCTTCGCCGGAATAGGCGAAGCGGGCGCCGGGATCGTAGTGGAACTTCAGCTTGCCGTCCGGCTCGAACTGCCGCAGATTGGGGAGGCCGGAGGTGTGATCGAGAAGAATGCGGAAGGTAAGTTTCCGCCATCGGTCGTCGGCGGCGAGGTCGGCGTACTTCGGGTAGTTCGGCAGCGACTGCGGAAGATATTCGGCGATGGGGCGGTCGAGATTGATTCGCTTCTCGTCGACGAGTTGCATCACCATGTACGCGAACGTGGCTTTGGTAAGCGAGGCGCCGTACATGACAGTATCCGGCGTGAGCGGAAGCTTGTCCTTCGCATTGCGGACGCCGTACGCATGTATCCAGGAGTTGCGGCCGCGAATGATGGCGAGGCCAAGGCCGGGCGCCGCGTTCGCATGCATCAGGCCTTCGATGCGGTCATTCAGGCTCGAAGCCGCGAGACGCCGCCCATCCAGTGTCGCCGGAGGTTCAGTGGATGCGGCGAACAGTGAGGCTGCGAGCAGCGTGGACACAAAAGCGGACTTCATACTTTCCTCACCAGATGATGTCTTTGGCGATGGCGCGTTTGTCATACCCATCGAGGACATGAACGACGCGGATTTTTTTCATCGTGACCGGCGATAGCTGGCCGATCGGGACATAGACAATAGTACGTCCGAAGCGGGCGGCGATGGTGCGGAATGCCGAGCGCGGCGGTTTCGCGGCGACGTAGACGACGTACTTCTGCACGGAATAATCGAGACCCGCAAGCAGGAGACGCTCGGCTTTGGTTTCGGCGAAATCGTAATCGGGATCGGCCCAGACGTCATACATGCGGCGCGCGGGCAAACTCATCAGAAAGCCGCCGTATTCAGCGCGGCCGATGCCGGGGCCGATCATGTGATCGAATGGCGCCGTGGAATAGAACGCCATGTCGGATTCGTTCTGGTGTTCGCCGAGCCAGGTGGTCTGGTAGTTGTAGCGCCTGGTGCGGTCTTCATCGAAGATCACCACGACCGAACCGACGTCGCCATGTACGCGGCGAATGTTGCGAACGAAAATTTGTCCTTCATGCCAGTTGCGTATCGTTTCGCGGATATCGATGCCATCGAGCAGGGAAGAGGTAAACGGTTCCACCGTGGTTCGCTCTTCGGAGAGAACGCTTTTCGCCTTCTTCTTGAGAAAGCGGCCGAAGTTTTCGATGACCATATCCTCGGGCGGATAGGAGCAGATGCTGGCGCTGTTGAGGTCGGGCGCCCATTCGCCAGGGAATTGCTCCTTCTTGCGCGGCTTGAGTCCGAGATTGCCCATGCGGCGTTTGGTGCTCGGGAGGCGGCGGCGTAGACGGATACGGCGAGTGTTCAGCCAGACTTCGTCGCCGGAGATATTGACGGTCGGGATATCGCTCGCGGTTTGCTGCGGGCCATAGCGCGACGCGGTTTCCCAGACTTCCCAGGCGTAGTTTTCGTCGACGATGGAGCGGGCCCCGACTGTCAGATCGAACAGCGATGCCACCAGATCGCGATTCATCGCCGCCAGGTTGCGAACATATTTCGCGAGCAGCCGGTTCTGCCACGCCTGAAATTTTTCGCCGGTGTTGATTTCGTAGGACTGGCCTGCTTCGCGAAACAGGGCGAACTGCGCGCGGCGGCGATCGATCTTTTCGAGCGCGCCCATCGATTCGCGGAATGTCTCGTAGCGCTCCTGCAGAAATGGATATTCCGATGTGATCTCGCCGAGGCAATCGGGATGCGGATTGACGAGCTGGAGTTGTTCGCGGCGGCGGCGTTCAGGTTCCGATTGCGGAGCCTCCATCGCATCGAGAACCGGGTCGAGCAAATTGAGAGAGAGTACTACGAGTACACGCGCGTCAGGATCGGCCCCCTGCAGCTTCCATGCGATGGCTTGGGCAAATTGTTCGATCTCGGGCGTGCGTGGGGCAGGATAGAGCCGGTAGGCTTCGATGTACTGCCGGTATTCGATTGATTGGAGCGCAAAGGAATCAGGGTAGGCTCCGGGGATGTGCGGGCGCTCGGCGGCATCGGGATCGGCGAAGATTACGCCCGCGCCGACTTCGTGCGCGGTACGGATGGCTTCCACAAAAGGATCGGCGGGCTCTATGGGAACGTAAACAGCGCGATCTTCCTCAGGCCGCCGCGGATAGGCGGGATCGGGAGCGAGGGAGGTGTCGCTATAGAAGATGACAGAAATCTGCGGCAGGCGGCGCACCGCTTCGAGATAGAGGTCTTCGAGAGTTTGCGGCAGTTCGACGGCGACGATATCGGGCCGGTCCGCCAGGATGCGGCGGCGCGCTTCGGCGGCAAATTCGAGGCGGCCTGGAACGACGGGGAGATAGCTGAACTGGCCGCGATCGAGAGAGCCGAAATCAGGAAGAGACGGGCCTGTGGGGTCTGGCATACCGCAGCGCCTCCTCGCCCAGGGTTTCGAGCACGGCGGTTTCGAGCGCCCTGCGTTCGTGTTCGCGGCCGGTCGCCATGCTGGCGAGCTTGGTGGCAAACCGCGCGATGTTGATGCCGTCGCGCACGCTGTAGCGTTCGTCGGCGGCGTGCGCGAGCTGGAGGAATTCGGTCACATATTCGAGAACGCGGTCTTCCGCGAAAGGCAGATTTTCTTTGAGGATGCGGAACTCTTCGTCTTTTTCGGGGAAGTCGATCAGGAGTTGCGGCTGCAGCCGCGAGTGGATGTATTCGGGTAGTTCGAACGTGGAGGCGTCATCATTCATCGTGGTGACGAAGCGGAAGCCCGGATGCGCCTTGATCTTGATGCCGGCCACGATGCTTTCGACGTAGCGGCGGTTGTCGAGCAGCGGCGCGAGGCTGGCCCAGCTTTTCTCGCTCATGCGATTGCCTTCGTCGAGAATGCAGACGCCGCCTGTGAGCATCGCGCTGACGAGCGCTGAAGCGACGTAACGCAAACGGCCTTCGCCTTCGATGACGGGCGTGATGAGGAGATCTTCAGGACGCGTATCGAGCGTGGCCTGCATAATGTAGACATCACGGCCGAGGCGTTTGGCGGCGGCGTAAGCGAGCGTGGTTTTGCCGACGCCGGGTTTGCCGATCAGGCGGGGATTCATCGGCATGTCGGCATCGTTGAGAACCATCCATGCGGCGAGGAGCTGACGCATCAGCTCCTCCTGGCCGACCCAGTTGGCCGTCAGGTCATCGGGGTGGCTGAGGTGTAATAAGACGCCTTCTATCTCGGCTGTCATGAAACTTTATTGTAGCGGGAGGCGTGGAAATGCTGCTATTGCAGGCGCATCAGGGGGTCGCCGACGACGACGGTCATCCAGCTCAGGCCGGGGATACCCAGGTAGAAGCTTTCGGCGAGGTTGCGGCCCTGGAAATAGGCGGGCAGGACGTAATCGGGCCGTGGGCAATACGTGAGGTAGGGTTCGTAGACCTGTCCGGAGGCTCCGGATGCGCCCTCGCGGAGGTAATCGGCGGTCATAGTTTGCGGGGCGCCGGCGAACCAGGTGGATTGGGGGTCAGCCCACGAGCCGAGCTTCCACTGATCGGGAGGCTGGCTGAAGGTGCGGCCGTCCGTGGAGACGAATTCCGTGGCGATGGCGCCGGGGAGCCACTGGAAGTGGAGGAAGCGATCGTGACGATCGGAATCGTTGGAGCCCCAGGAGGCGTAGCCGATCACGTTCTGAATGTTACTGAGGATTTTCGCGGTGTCATCAAGAATGACGCGGTCTTTCGGCAGCAGCAGGGCGGCGGCGCGAAGCCACTCATTGCCCGGCGTGGAATTGTTGGCGCGGAGATCGATGACGAATTTGCCGGTGTTACGGGCCTGCGGGGCTCGATCGACAAGGCGTTTCAGGTCGGCCATATTGTAGCCGGCGAGGCGCGTCACGAGATAGATGGGGAATTGCGGGTGGCGGAAGGGTGCGTCCCGGTGGCCGAAGAAGGGGTTGACGACAGCGCCCGCGGGCGCGAATGTGCTGCCGTGCAGTTTCGCGTAGAGGAGGGTTAGTTCGGAATCGACGGAGGCGCTGGTTTGCTGGAGTTCTTTGCCTTCGCCGTTGACGCCGAGGGGGACGCCCTGGGTGGTGACGATGTAGAGGATCGACTCGGTCAGTCGCCGGCGGTTGAGGCAGCGACTGATGGGAGTTTCGATTGCGGATTCGTAGATCGCGCGGGTGATTCTTTCGTCGGGACGGGTATCGATGGCGCAGATGTTGGTGGAGGGGATGGAGCGTTCGGTGGCGTAGTATTGACCGATCGCGGCGGAGATAGGGGATTGTTTGTTGATGACGACCAGGAGCTGGGCTGGGGTTTGGGCGTGCGCGGTCAGGGCGATAGCGGCGAGGGTCGGCAGGACTGGGAACAGGGCGCGGATATCTATACTGTAGCGGCTTTGGTAGTGTCCGCGATTCCGTGTAAACATCCTCGCGTTTTGACGGATGGGTCCCTAAGCTCATCCCGCCGGAGATGGGATGAGAGGCTGCTCGTCGCGCCATGCAGTAATCTCGCGATTGAATAGCTACTCGAATCCATCGAAGCCAGGAGGCGACACATGAAGAGTAATACGGCAAGCCAGAGTCCGAAGCGGAAATCGATCCGCAGAATGCAATCTTTAACGATTGGAATGGACCTGGGAGACAAGACGAGCAGGTTTTGCGTCATTGACGACGCCGGCGAGACGGTCAGCGAGGGTGGCGTCGCAACAACCCGGAAAGCGATGACGGAGAAGTTCAGAGGACTCAAGCCCTGCCGGATGGCAATCGAAGTCGGCACTCGCCGTGGATCAGTCGACTGCTGACCGAACTGGGGCATGAAGTGATCGTGGCGAACCCGCGGGCAGCTGAAGCTAATCACGGAAAGCAGCCGGAAGTCGGACAACGTCGATGCTGAAACGCTGGCCCGTCTGGGGAGAGTGGATCCAACGGCGCTTCGCCCGATTCGCCATCGCAGCGAGCGCGCACCCTGACAATCGCCGGATACTTCGGCCATTTGCTTTCGAACTCGCTCAGTTGCCGCTCCGCTTCATCTGCTGTCGCCGCGCGGTAGACCGGCTTCCGGTCCGCCGCCACTTTCTTCCGGTCCTGCCACGTCACATAGCTCAGGCTCGCTCGCACCACCTGCGCGATGCAGAGCTGTACTTCGGCGTGGGGGAAAATCGATTCAATCGCCTGAGAAAGCCTTTCAGCCCATCTACGCGCACCAGGTGGATGTTTCACTCCGCGGCTGCGCAGTTCCGTCAGTACATTCATCCAGAACTTCGCGCCCTCGCTCGCCGACGCCCATAATCCCAGTACCTCCTTACGGCCTTCCAGGTTGATTCCGATCGCCACATAAACGGCCCGGTTCTCCACCCGCCCTTCGTGCCGCATCTTCACGTACAGCGCGTCCAGAAACACGATCCCGCAGAACGCTCCAGCGGCCGGTTCTGCCAGGCTCTGGCTTGTTCCATCACCCCGCCGGTCACTTCACTGATCAGGCTCGGGCTCACCTGCACCTGATAAATCTCTTCAGGTGGCCCTGGGATCTCTCGCGTGGTCATGCCCACGCGCGTACATCGACAAGATCTTATCGTCAAATCCCGTCCAGCGCGTCTGATTCTTCTGAATGATCTGCGGCGAGAATTCGCCATTGCGGTCGCGGGCGTTTCCAGTTCGATCTCGCCGAAATCGCCCCGCACGGTCTTCCAGCACCGCTTTGGTGATCTGCTGCAGAACCCCCTGAACCTCTTCCGGCTTCCGCCCCTGCTTTAGTTTAGCCACTCATCGATCAGGCCGTCGCTGACTGGCCTGTCCTGCTTTGCTCTCTTTATGTCGCTCTCCTTTATTTTCGGAGAACGTTTACACAAAATTCAGGACGCCCTCAAGCCGATTCCTGCGGAAAAGACCTGGATAATCCCCTTGGCGTCGGCGGACCCGAATTATTCCAGTGGTTTTCTCCACCCGTACGTGGAAGCAGATGCGCGAAGGGCAGGAAGGCGGCTCGAACGGCGTCGATAACGACTGGGCGGAGCGGGGAATGGCCAACGTGGACGCCTGGATTCTGGGACGCAATATGTTCGACCCGGTGCGCGGTCCCGGGCCTGACGATTCCTGGAAAGGCTGGTGGGGCGAAGAACCGCCGTATCATGTGCCGACGTTCGTCCTGACGCACCACGCCCGCCCTCCGCTCGAAATGAAGGGCGAGACAACATTTCATTTCGTGACGGATGGCATTCAGGCCGCACTCGAGTGCGCGAAGGCTGCCGCGGGGATAAGGATATACGGATCGGCGGCGGCGCCGCGACCATCCGGCAGTATCTTCGCGCCAGGCTGATCGACGAGATGCATCTGGCGTCTCGCCCGATCCTGTTGGGATCGGGCGAGAACCTGTTCACCGGTATCGACCTGACGGAACTGGGTTACCGGTGCTCGCAACACGTCTCGACTTGAGTCGGCCATGCACGTTGTCCTGACAAAGGACAAGTAAAACACGACGAGCCCCGCAACGCACCCCATCCGGTTAAACGGGGCGCCCTGCAGGGCTCTTTGTAATCGCGA
Source organism: Bryobacteraceae bacterium (assembly GCA_036500405.1). Classification (GTDB taxonomy): domain Bacteria; phylum Acidobacteriota; class Terriglobia; order Bryobacterales; family Bryobacteraceae; genus BOG-234. The sequence goes on along the minus strand of DASYCD010000070.1, from coordinate 8,894 downwards.
TTTCGCGAAAGCTTACTTCACGCTGGCGACAGTGATCGTTTCGCCCTTGGCGGTACCCGTCACGGTGACGTCTTCACCGGCGTGCGCAACGATCTTGTCCTGGTTGGCGATCTTGTAAACCTTGCCGTCGGCCGTCACGAGCACCGCGGGCGAACCGCCCTTGATGCACTTCTTGGCGCAATCGGCGTTGTTCTTCATTTCAGCCTTGGTCGAGCAGGCCGTATCTTCGACAAAACCCTTGAACTCTTCCGCCATGCCGAGCGCGGAAAGTCCGAGGAGCAGAGAGGCCACAACTGTGAATTTCTTCATTACAAAGAGTCTCCTTAATGGACCGCGTTGGGCGCGAAAATGACAACCCTCCACGGACTGAACTATATTAAACCATCCCGCCCCCCGCCTGGGTAACGGACCAAGACGCCCAGCAGGACCAGGCTGGTCAGGGAGAGCAGGAGGCCTGTCCCGCGGCCTGGGGTTTCGTAAGTCAGCCGGACGGCGTGGACGCCAGGTGTAATGGGGATCGCCATCGCAAATCCGTTGGCGGGAAGCACTGGGGCGGGGGCGCTATCGACGCTGGCTGTCCAACCCGGGTCGAAGGACTCAAGGACATAAACGAAGCCAGGCTGGGAATTCGATGCCTGAATGCGGATTTCGTCTGGCGATGGCCGCGAATAGTTCAGACGGGGTGGAATGTTCGCGGCCGCGCCGGAGGGGATGAGCTGTTTGGCTGATGGCTCCAGCAGCAGGCGATCCCAGGATCCGGCGGCGAAGATTTCGGGGATTTGCGATTGCGGCTCGAATTCGGCGCGTGCGGCCGGAAAGAGCTGGACTCGCGGGGCGGGATGCGGGACCCGGTAAAGATCTTCACCGATGACGAAACGTACGCCAAACGCTTCGAGAGCGCGCGGCGGCAGGGCGGACGCGTCGAAGACCTGTTCGTTGGTATCGGGCGGCTCTCCCGCGAGCGCCATCCAGGCTCTGTTGTATCGTGCGAGGAAGACGGAATCGAAGCCGCCGGCGTCGTCATAGCGTTCGCCGTAGAGCGGCGTATTGCCGTCGCGTTGGTCCGCGATGCGGCCGTTTCCGATTTCGCGATCGAGCGTGACTTCGAATGCCGCCGGGCCTTCGTCGCGGGGATAAGTTTGGACGAACCGGTTTGCGAATCGCCACAGATCGGCGAAGTGCAGGGCGAGGATCACGGCGAGCGCGGCGTGCAGTGCACGGCGGGGCCAGGGGAGCGCGCGGATTGAGTCCACTGCGGCGCCGACCGCCGCGGCTGCGCAGAATGTGGAGAGATAGAGAAGCCGCGCCGGGCTCCTCAAGAGTGTTCCTGGCAGCAGGTGAAGAATCGGCAGCGCAACCGGTAGCGCACCGAGCAGCGACGCCGTGCCGAGTACTGTCAGGAAACGCCATCGCCAATCCGGCAGACGGCGGCAAATGACTGCGCGGATCGCGAGCCCGGCGATTGCAATCAGCGGCAGCAGCCCGATGTACGACGCCGTATCCCAGAACCAGGATGAATTGGGGTAGCCGGTGAATGGGTTCTGATCCGAAAGATCCATCGGGGTCGCCCAGCCCTGCATGCCGGGCACGATCAGCGCCAGCAGCCGGCTCCACGGCATGAAAACGTCGTTATCCGGCGGCGCGAGGTGCAGGATGCGCGTGCTGCGTCCGATGAACAGCAGCATGGGCCACCAGGCGGCGAGGGTAAGTCCGATGCCGAGAAGCATGGCAGCGGTCACGCGCAGCCGAGGTCTGAGGGGGGAGCCGCGGCCGCGCCACCAAATATAGAGGAATGCTGCGCCGACCGAATATGCCGGAATCTGGGGATGGCCCGCTACAACCGTGCAAGCGGTCGCCAGGGCCAGCGCGCCCAAGTCGAAACGGCGCGCGCGCAGCAGAGCGCGATCGGAAAGCCAGAGCAGCAGCGGCAGCGACGGGTAGGCTTCGAGCAATGGCAGATGGCCCGCCATGACGCGCGAAGAGAAAAAGCCGGCCGCGGCGAACGTCCATCCCGCCGCGCCCGCGCCGATGCGGGAAAGCCCGAGGCTTCGGCAATAGAGGAATGCGAACAGGGCAGCGAGTCCCGCCGCGATCGCAACGCCCAGTCCGTAAGCCACCGATGGGTCCACCAGCAGCAACACAAACCGGGTGGGTATCCACGGGAAAGCCTGGAGATTGGCGGCGAACGGAGCGCCCAGTACTTCATGCGGATTCCATGCGGGGAGGCGGTGGGCCGGCCCGAAAAGCCATTGCTGCGCGAACCAGAGGCGCAGGCGGTGCAGCATTTCGTAATCGCTGCCCATGAGCGAGCTTTTGCCGCTCAGGATCTCCGGCCGCATGTAAACGGCTTCCGCCAGCAGTACAGTGGCGAGCGCCGCGAGTGCGGTCCGAAGCCGCTCGCTGTGTGGCGGAGTTTTCACCTAACTGCTTAGTATCCCAGTGGGAAGCGGGAAAAGCCCCATAATTCAGATATGCGCGCTTTTCCGGCTCTTTTCTTCGCTGCGGTCCTCGTGTGCCCGCTTTTTGCCCAGACTACGCCGCCGCCCAAAACATGGATCGATCCCGATACCGGCCATCGTATCGTGCGCCTCACCGATGAGCCCAACAGCGCGAGCCTTTACTTCAACCAGAACGGCTACACGGCCGACGGCAATAAGCTGATCTACACCACGCCCGATGGGATTTCCGCGTTCAATCTGGAAACGCACGCCACGAATCGCATCGTGACCGGTAAAGTGCGCGTCATTGTGACCGGCCGCAAAACGCAGAGCGTCTATTACCTGCAGGACGACAAGATCTTCGCCGCCAATGCCGATACCGGCGCGACGCGGGAGATCGCAAAAGTTCCGGCGCGCAGTTCCGTAGTCACGGTCAATGCGGATGAAACGCTGCTGGCCGGCACTTACACGGAGCGCGAGGCGCCCAGCGTGAACGTCACCGCGCCGGGCCAGCCGCAGCAGCTCGTCCAGGCTCCGAACAAAGGCGAAATGATGGAGCAGCGTCTCGCCGCCCATATCCCGATGGGGATGTTCACGGTCAACACGAAAACCGGCGAAGTCAAAACGATTCTCAAGAGCACGGATTGGCTCAATCATCTTGAATTTTCGCCGACCGATCCCACGCTGCTCATGTACTGCCACGAAGGCCCGTGGCATAAGGTCGATCGCATCTGGACCATTCGCACGGACGGCAGCCACATCACCCAGATCCACACACGCAGCATGGCGATGGAGATTTTCGGGCATGAATTCTGGGCGCCGGATGGCCAGACCATCTGGTATGACCTGCAAACGCCGCGCGGCGAAGATTTTTGGTTGGCGGGCTACAACGTGGAAACGAAGGCGCGCACCTGGTATCACCTGCAGCGCAATGAGTGGTCGATTCACTTTAACGTCACGAAGGACGGCAAGCTGTTCTGCGGCGATGGCGGCGATCCCGGACAGGTGGCGCATGCGAAGGACGGCGAGTGGATTTATCTGTTCCGTCCGGAGCTGATTGAGAACCGCGGGGTCACCGATCCGAAGTTCGTCAACCCTGGCGCGTTTCATGCCGAAAAGCTGGTGAACATGTCCAGGCATCAGTACAAGCTGGAGCCAAATGTCAGTTTCACGCCGGATGAAAAGTGGATTGTGTTCCGTTCGAACATGTTCGGCCCGACGTATGTGTTCGCGGTCGAGGTAGCAAAGGCGGGTGTCGCGTCAATGAAGTTCGATTTCGGCGAGGGACTTGCGAAGGCCGCACGGTCGACGCCATACACCGAGGAGCGCGGTAATGGATTCGAGGGTTCGGGCCCGCCCTACTATTTCTCAGCGCGCGTTCCCAGTGAAGGCAACTACAAGGTCACGGTGACGCTGGGCGACGATGCCGCGTCCGATACGACCATCAAGGCCGAACTGCGGCGGCTCATGGCGGAAGCTGTGCGTGTACCTGCCGGCAAGACCGAGACCCGAACGTTCATCGTCAACACGCGCACGACGAAGATCGACACTGGCGGCGAGGTGCGGCTGAAGGATCGCGAGAAAGCCACGGAAACGTGGGCGTGGGATAACAAGCTGACTCTCGAATTCACGGGGCCGCATCCGGCGGTGCGCTCGATCAAAATCGAAAAAGCGGATGACTCGCTGCCGACGCTCTACATTGCGGGCGATTCGACATCCACGGATCAGCCGCGAGAACCGTATAACAGCTGGGGTCAAATGATCACGCGATTCTTTGGGCCCGAAATCGCCGTGGCGAACCACGGGGAGTCCGGCGAATCACTGCGCGGCTTCATTGGGGAGCAGCGCTTCGCGAAGCTGATGAGCGTGATCAAGCCTGGCGATTTTCTCATAATCCAGATGGGGCATAACGACCAGAAGGAGAAAGGCGAGGGCGTGGGTGCGTTCACCACGTATGCGGCAGATTTGAAAATGTTCGTCGATGCGGCGCGGAAGCGGGGGGTGAAGACGATTCTGGTGACGCCCGTGAGCCGCTTGTCCTGGGGCATTGGCGCGGATGCTAATAAGATCGTGAATAACCTCGGCGATTATCCGGAAGCGGTGCGCCGCGTCGGTGTGGAGGAAAACGTTCCGGTGATCGATCTGAATGCGATGAGCCGGGAATTCTATGAGGCGTTGGGACCGGCGACTGCCCCGAAGGCTTTCGCCGACGGCGATACCACGCATCACGATAACTACGGGAGTTACGAGCTCGCGAAGGCCATTGTGACGGCGATCCGGCAGCAGAATATCCTGCTGGAGCCGTATCTGGTGGATACTCCGGCGTTCGACCCGGCTCACCCCGATCCGCTGGCGTCATTCGATATTCCGGCCGAGCCCCGGGAGCAGGCCAAACGCCCCGAGGGGCAATAATTCCGTTTGCACGCTGGCCGAAGTGCGGCGTCAAACGGACAGGAGTTCACCATGCGCGTTACCTGCCTCACTTTGCTCTTCGCTGCCAGCCTGGCTGCCCAAACTCAAACCCAGACGTTCGATTTCGCCAATAAGCCCAGCGCCGCGGGCTTGAAGGACGTTGCCACGCTTCTCCGTGTGGTCGGGAAGCTCGACAACGTTTCGGTGGATCCGGACACAGCGGCTGTGAAAGTTACCGGGACGGCGGACGAACTCGCGATGTCTGCCTGGATGATGCGCAATCTGGACCAGCCTTCGCCATCGTCCGATCCTTATCTGGTGGCCGGCAAGAGCGATGACGGGATTCGCATGTTTCATCTGACGCGGGCTGCTGCCGAATCACCGCAGGCGGTCCAGGAGATGATCACAGTCATTCGCACAGTCGGCGATATTCAGAAAGTCTTCGTTTATACGGATCATTCGGATCTCGTGGTGCGCGGTACGGCGACTGAGCTCGATTTTGTGCGATCCATGATCGGCTCACTCGATCAAACACCGAACCCGCAGCGAGCCGAGATGACGATGACGCCGGAATATCACTACTTTTCGGGGAGAAGGACGGATACCGTGCGGATTTATTATCTGGCGCACAGTTCGACTCCCCAGCAGATTCAGGAAATCCTCACCAACCTGCGAACTGTGCTCGATGTTCAGAAGGTTTTCAACTTTACGCCGCTGCAGGCGCTGGTCCTGTGTGCTTCGCCCGATACTGTCGCAGCGGCAGAATGGATGATTCGCTCGCTCGATCTGCCTGCCGATGCGAAAACGTCGACGCGGGAATTTACAGCATCTCCTTCGATGCCCGGCGGTTCTTCTCTGCAGGTGCTCTATCCCGCGAACCTGAAAGGCACGGCTCTACAGCAGACGCTGACAGCGGTTCGGAGTAATGTGGGAATTCAGAAAGCGTTTCTGAAGACGAGCCCTGCGACGCTCGTCATGCGTGGCTCCGCCGACCAGATCACGAAGGCGGATCAGATTGTTCAGACGGCGGATAACGCCGCGAAGCCCTAATTGGCGCTCGCCACGTTCAGCTTCTGAACCGATTCCGGACCGAGCTTCAACTCGCTCGCCGCCACCAGGTCTTTGATGTGCTCGACCTTCGTGGCGCTCGAAATCGGCGCCGCGATATTCGGCTGCGCCAGCAGCCAGGCGAGGGCGACGGAAGCCTGGCTGGAGTTGTACTCTTTCGCCGCGGCGTCCAGCGCATCGAGCACGCGGTGTCCGCGATCGTTCAGATACTTGCTCATCCCGCCGCCTCGTGGGCTCTTGTTGAGATCCGCCGCGCCGCGATACTTGCCGGTTAGAAATCCGGACGCCAGCGAAAAATACGGAATCACCGCCAGATTGTATTCGGCCACCACCGGCGCGAGATCCGATTCGTATCCAGACCGATCCATCATGTTGTAGTGCGGCTGCAGCGTCTGGTAAGACGCGAGGCTGGCGCGCTTCGCCGTCTCCATCGCCTCGCGAAGGCGAGCGCCGCTGAAATTCGAAGCTCCGATGAAGCGCACCTTGCCCTTTTTCACCATCGCGTCGAACGCGCCCATCGTCTCTTCGAGCGGCACGGAAGCGTCGTCTTCGTGCGACTGGTAAAGATCGATGTGGTCCGTCTGAAGACGGCGCAGGGAATCCTCAACCTCCTGCTCCATATACTTCGCAGCCAGGCCCTTCTTACCGCCGCCCATGTCCATCCCGACCTTCGTCGCGATCGTCACCTGATTGCGCTTGCCGCTGCGCGCGAACCACTTGCCGATGATCGTCTCCGACTCGCCGCCCTTGTTGCCGGGCACCCACGTGGAGTAAATATCGGCGGTATCGATGAAATTCAGACCGGCGTCGAACGCCGCGTCGAGGATGAGGAACGAATCCGCCTCATTCAGCGTCCAGCCGAAAACGTTGCCGCCCAGCATGATGGCGGGAACGGACAGCCCCGTTTGCCCCAGTGGTTTTGTGCGCATGTAGCCCTTTCCAACCCTCATGGTACACGCGCGAATTACGGCGCCGGAGTCGCCATCGGCTTGCTTTTGTCGACTACGTAAACGCCGACGAGCCGCAGCGGCGTCGACGATGTATTGTGCGCGTCGTGCTTCGCGCCGGCGGGAATGATGAACGAATCGCCCGTCTTCACCTTGAGCGGCGGCTGGCCTTCGATCAGAATTTCTCCTTCGCCTTCGAGAATGTAGCTGATCTCTTCGCCTGGATGCGTGTGGCGCCCGGCGAATGCGTTGGGCGCGATTTCGACGCGGGCGACGACCGCCTCATGGCCGGGGATGGAAATATCCTTACGCTGCAGGATCGTCCGTGAAATTCCCGGCTTCTGCGCGAACAGCGCTGCAGTGATCAGGGCCGCCGCGGCCGCCCACAAAAGTACCTTCTTCATGATTCGATTCCTTTCGGATTACTGCTCTTCGCCCTTCGGCGCCGCATTCACGTTGACTGGACGTCCGCCCACGGCGGGAGGCACGTAGCCATCGTTCGACGGCCCGTTCTGAAAGAACCGCGCGTCGTAACTATACGGACCGGTGGCATACACGGCAGCCGCCTGTCCGAAGATTTTGCCCGCCTTGATGGTGGCGTCGTGTACCTGCTTCACGAGCGCCTCGTAGCGCGGATCCTTCTGCGGATATCCGGAGAATGAGCTCAGATCATTGTTGCCCGTGATGACAACGTCGATGCCTTCCACCCGTGCGATGTCGTACGCGTTGGCAACACCGATCGGCGATTCGATCATGACGACGAGCAGCGTATTGTCATTGATGGTCTGCCGGTAGTCGATACCGTTGATGCCCCAGATCATTCTGTACTGACCCGCGCCCGCGCTGCGATGGGCTGTCGGCGGATAGCGAACCCAGCGGGCGGCTTCGTGCGCGCGGTCCACATCGTCCACGGTGGGGACAATCACGCCGAGCGCGCCGATATCCATGGCGTGCTGGATATGCCATTCCTGTGCGTCGGGCAGCCGGATCATCGGCGTAGCGGCCACGCGCGGGCAGGCCGCGATCATCTTCTCCACGTCGCGAAATTCGAGCGTCGAGTGCTGCATCTCGAACCACGTGTAATCGTAGTGCTTCGCTTTTTCGCAGTAACCGGCCGGGTCGGGCGTGGACTGCGTGAAGCTGAACACTTGCTTTCCCGCGAGCAGCTTGGCTTTCGCGGTGTTATAAAGCGGCGCCGGCTGCTGCGCGGGCGCGAATGTTGCGGCCAGCGCCGCCGCGGCCACAGCGGCCGAAAATGCGATCCATCTTTGCGATATCTTCATGGGGCCCTCCGCCGTTTTCAGGCAGGTGCAAGTATATAACAGTGTCGGGGCGTCTACGGAACCGCTGGGACTTCGCGCTTGCGGGCGTGGTTCTCCTGCTGGTAGTTTGGCAGCTCTTTATCCCGCCGATTCTCAGCGTTGCGAACGATCACGATTTCGAGAAAGTCCTTGGGCATATCTGCTACGCGCCGGGCGAAACCAACCAGACGCCGTTTTTCGATTATGCGGTGTTGCACTACAAGTACGATGCCGATTCCTGCATTGACTGGCCGATGAGATCGACGAATGAAGGCGCGTTTGCGGTGGGATGGCGGCTGAATCGGATCTTCCATTCGCAGAGCGATTTCGATTTGCGGTATATGGGGATCGTTTACGGCCTGATTTTTCTGGGCGGATTCGCGACGATGCAGCGCGCGTTGCGCCGTGTGACGTTGAAGCTTTCGATCGTTGCGCAGGTGGTTTGGATTGTGGTTTTCTGCAATGCCGTCTATGTGCCGATGTTTAACACGCTGTATTTCGATGCGCTGTCATTCGCCACGCTGACAGGCGCACTTGCGGCGGCTGCGAAAGTGGCGCTGGATCGCGAGCCGAGTTGGCAGTGGATTGTCTCGGCCGCGATCTGGCTGGCCGTGCTGGCGGGTTCTAAAGGTCAGCACGCGCCGCTCGCACTGCTTTGCATTCCGGCGCTCTGGATCCGGCTGCGGCGCCTGACCGCCATCCGCGTCATCGGTACGCTTGCCATCATC
>DASYCD010000069.1:0-9217 GCA_036500405.1 Bryobacteraceae bacterium | reverse complement strand
GGATGCAGGGCTTCTTTGACCGCCCCACGCCTCCGCTGTGGCGGCTGATCGGAGAAGGAGCCTGAAGGCAATTTGGAAGACGCGCTCTTTTTATGGCCCAAAGCCTCCGCTCGGGAGTTTCACCATAAGCAGAACGCGTCCCTGACAGGAAAGCCCTCCGCGCGCAGCGGGCTGGTAAGCCCGGGTGTCATCGAGCGCTGGGAGGGCTTGCGCCGACTGCTTCCGGAGCCAACTCCGTCGCCTCGGCTTTGGGCAACCCCAACAAACGCGACTTCGTCAAGGTTGTGCGAACATACCATGTGGGTTTCTCAAAAACCCGCCAATTAGGAACTTTCTACTTGGCTGGCGTTAGGAACTTTCTATTTGGCTCCGACAATTTCCCGACGACGCCCAACGCCGTCAGTACGACTTTCGCCCCGGCGAATCCGCAGCCGGAGAGTTTTTACGCCAAGCTCAGCGCGGATGGCGCCACGCTTCTGTTTTCAACCCTCGGGCCCAATGGAGAGAGACCAGGTGTGCTGGCGCTCGACAGCGCCAACGATCTTCAGGTTCTCTATGGCGACTTCGGAATTTTCGGCTTGCGCCGGTACAACGCAACAGGGTCGGCGATTCCTTTCGACGCATCATCTGCTTCAACCGGCATTCCGATCGGTTTCCTTGATAGCGAAGCCATGGCTGTTGACTCCGCTGGCAACACAACCGTTGTTTCCTCGGTCAGCGGCATCACCGCTCCGCTCATCAATCCGACCGGGACCTGCTGGTTTTCAAACGCAATCCCCATTGCCGGGAACGGTTATCTGGTACAGATCGACGCTGTGGAACGGTCCGCCAGGCGAGCTACCTGAGTCAGAACGGGGTTGCGCAGTTTGATGATCTTTCAGTGAACGGAAATTCGCTGACCGCCGCGGCATGGACTCCCGTCCTGCCCGGGGGGCAGGGCACTTTGCCCTCCCTCCGGATCCTCACGCTCGGATCGGTCCCTACAGTCAATTTCGCGTGCATAGGGAACAGCGCCACCTTGCTTTCGTCTCCGCTTGCCGCGGGCGAAATTGTGAGTCTGTTCGGTCAGGGGATCGGGCCGGCGGCGCCGATCGTCGGCGTACCCACGGCAGTGTCCTCACCCGGCGCCAACCCGCCAACGCCGCCCGTGTGCCGGTATCCCCCGCTCTCGGCGCGACTTCCGTCACCTTCGATGGCGTCGCGGCGCCGCTTCTCTACGTATCGAACAATCAAATCAACACGGTCGTCCCCTTCGGAGCGAAGAATACGACTCACGTCTGCGTGACTTACCTCTCCAACGCGCCGAGCTGCATGGATGCCGAACTCGGCGTTGGTGCTCCGGGAATCTTCACTATTCCTTCTATATCGCCAGGCCCGGCCTATGCAGCCGCGGTCAATCAGGACGGTACGATTAATTCACAATCGAATCCGGCGCCGCGCGGGTCAATCATTTCGCTCTTCGCTACTGGTCTGGGTCCCTTGAGTTCAATCCCGGCCGATGGCGATACAGTGCCTCTCCCCCTGCTGACCCCAACGCTGACGGTGATGGCTGGAGGAACGCAGTACCTGGATATTCATGCGACTTTTCCTGCATGGGCCGCGCCATCGTGGGTGGATCAGGCTCCGTTCGAGATTGCGGGGCTGAGCCAAATCTGCTCAGCCCGTTCAGATTTGGGTGAAATGACCGTACCCGCGAATATCAAAAACGCGGACAAATCATGAATCTCACTGTGGGGCGCGGGCCCGCCTGTGAGCGCCCCACAAACACAATCCTCGAAAACCGGTCTCCACGAAAAATCATCGAATCGCCTGCTTTCTGGACGACAGCCGAATAAGTGGAAGTGGTTCGATTGGCCAGGAATCGACTGTTAAAGGTGGCCTCCGGGAGCGGACCCGCCTGATTCAATGTGCCCGCACTTGCGCTGAAGACCGTCATCCGCAGTCCGCTTGCCGCGGCGCTCCCGGCATACAGATATTGGTTGTTTTCAATTCGCATGTAATGTTCCGGTTCAAGCGCGAGAGGGCCTGAGCAACCGAAATTTTGACCGTAAGACGCCGCGCTTAGTAACAACAGAGCGGCAAGTACAATCTTCACGCGCGTAAGCGCTGCGGCGCGTATCATGGTTTGTCTCCCATGAACACGGCCGCCTGCGCAATCGCAATGGGTTGTGCGGCCTGAAGCACGTGTCCCGTTTTCTTCTGCCTGACGCTGAGAGCCAGAAGTTCTCCGGCGTGCAGCGAATCAAGATGCACGATCAGGGTCTGTGGTTGCTGGGGATTCAGCTCCGGCCGTACGGCTGAGAGCGTCAGTAATCTCCCGTCTGGCCGGATGACCACGGGAATCACCTCCGCATCGTCGGGATCCGGAGCGTGAGCGTTGAAATCCAGATGCACTGTCAGGCTGTCGCTCTTTAATCCCTGCAATTCGAGACTGAGTTCCTCTTTTACCTTCTCCAGGCCTATCTGGGCCTCTTCCGCCGCCTTTTCTTTGATTTTCTGATCCTGCCACATAAGCCAGCCGGCGCCGGCGCACAGCGTAACAGCAAGAAGAATAAAAAAAGGAACTGGTTCAATCGAGAGATTGCCGAACTTTTGGGATGCGTAGCTGATAGGTGTTCCCACCAGGCGATCGGCCCTGATGAGAGCGATCACGGCCAACACCACCCCCACCAATATCAGCGCGATTTCCAGAGCTAAATTGGCCATTACAAAACTCCATTCCCTCCACATGTGTTTCGACGGCCGATAACGTTACTCCAGCAGGTCCTGGGCGTCCCTGTGAAAGTGTCTTGTTTCCGGAATGGCTCGTGCGTTCCGGCACGTCATAATTAACACGTCATGCGGTGCGTTGCAGCGATGTTGTTCTATGCCAGCGCGACACTCTTTTGGGAACCTGCGATTCAGGCGCAACAGGTCACGAGCCTCGGCAAGCTTCCGGCGGCCGCGAGCGCATTTAACGACGGCCAAAGGCATAAGCCTCTGCCTTGCACTGTTCACACCGATAAACCCGAGCTCAATTTCAGCTTCCGGTTTCAGACGGGATATACCTTCGAAACGTCGCTCGATCCCTACCTCGACGCCGAACACCACTGGTATACCGTCTTCCGCGTAACACCCGAAAACAACGCCGGCCCGCCGGTTATTTTTTCGATACCATCGATCTGCCTGCCCGGAGCCTGAATGGTTTAATCGGCGAAGACAGCGGTGCATTTCAGACAGGCGAAGGACGCTACAACGTCGAATGGAGCCTGATGGACGACCTGGGCCGTGTTTGCCGCCAGGAATGGACCGTAGATGCGCACCTGACCCTCGGTGAGCGGTCCCAAAAAGTCGAGATGCCGCCTGGTTCGGCAAGCGATCTTTCGTTGCGGTCCACAAAAAGCTCGAGGGCCGAGACAAAATCGCGCCACGTCACGATACTGCTGAACGCGGGCATGCCCGTCATTCGAAGGGGCGGCCAGCCCGATAACTCATGGGGCATGCTGCTCAGCATGCTGGAATCGATTCTGGAACAAATGCCGGAGACGAGCTTTCGCGTCGTCGCCTTTGATAGCCAGCGGCAGCGCGAACTTTTTCGGAAAGACAACTTCACCGCGGAAGACATGAACGATGTGGCTCGAGTGGCAAATGCAAAACAACACTGGACCGTGGACTACCACGCGTCGCAGGACCCCGCCGGTGAATGGCATCTTCTCCGCGACCTGGAGAACAAAGAGATCGACGCGCCATCACCGCCAGATACCGTCATCTATCTGGGCGTTCCGGAGGGACGGTTCGACAACATGCCGCCGGGAATGCCAGGGCCGAAAACCTTGCCCCGCTTCTTTTATCTGAAATACGGCCACCCGCCGCCGTTCCCCGGATCCAGTCGATACGCGCCCAGTGTGCTTGCCCGGGGCGCTGAGGAGAGGGACGCCGGGCGCTCGATGCGGGACGCCGTGACGCCATTGCCCCCCAGGACGGATCAGCCGGATTTCATCGAGCAGAGTGTCCAGCATCTGAAGGGGAAGATTTTCCTCATTTCCTCACCCGCAAACTTCAGCAAAGCGCTCGCGGCTATCAGGCGGTAGACTCACCGGACAGGGGCGAAGTAACCCCGGCGCCAGGATACTTTCAGCTTCGGCATTCGCGGGGCAGTTACCTTCACCACAACCGACCGGTATTTACCATCCCGCGCCGCGTTTGTGGGCGAGTAACCCAGTAAGTAGGTGTCCCTCAACTCAATTCCGATCTTTTCCGCTACATCGGCCAGATCCGGCAGCGCTACTAAGTAAAACCTGCCGCCACTCAGGTCGGCGAGATCGGTGAGCAGGCTCCGCTCCGGGAAGAATGACGTCCGCACGCGGTTGATCGCCAGGGCGTAAATCTGCACCTCGGATTCCTTCAGCCGGTTTCTGACCTCCGCCACGTTATAGCGGCTGTTATTGTCGCCGCCATCGGAGAGCAGAATCAGGGCTTTGCGTGGATGGGGTGCCTTCGTCTTCGGGATTCGCCGATTTGAAAAATTCCGTCACACCCTTCTTCGAGTCCGCCAGTTTGTTACCCATACTGCCGCTCGTATCGAGCACGATGCCCATGGAGAGCGGCGCATCTTCGCTGCCGAAAGAAGTGATTGTTTGCGGGATGCCGTCTTCGAGGACCTGAAAATTATCCGGGTCGAGACCGGTCACCATGCGTCCCAGCGGGTCGAGCACAGTGACCGGAATGAGCGCCAGGTTGGCATCCACGCGGAGTTTGGTGCGCGCCGGTTGCTGCGCGCGCGGCGTGATAGCGGGTTGCCCGCAAAGCGCGGCCACGGTCAGCAGCGCGAGGCAGTAGCGAGACATCCGGCATCCAGTTTAGTGCGTCACCCAGAGCGAAACCGGAAGCGACTTTGTGCCATCGGGAGTTTGCACCTGCAAATCCACGGCAGTGGGCTGGGGGCCGACATAGGTGGTGGGGTTCACGTGGAAGTTCACCTGTGAAACTCCGATGGCCGTCCCCGGCGCTTCGCCTCCATAATCCGCGCTTTCCAGATTCCCGCCGATGACCACCGAGCAGCAGTGGTAGTCCCGTGCGCCCGTGGCGATCTGGCCCGGATTTACGCCGAGCAGAACACCCGAACCCGTCATCCACATCGCCTCAACCGTTCCGGGAACAGCGGGGTTGGTTTGCGAATTCAGAGTGCCATCCTGGTTGATGGCGATGACGGAGTTATCCGCATTGCGGAAAATCTCCGGACGCGAAGTCACGATTCCTCCATTGAAGTCGGGTGTAGACCCGGAAGGTCCTCTCACGCTGTACACTGCGACCGACGGTGATGTTTCAATCGCGTTGATCTGCGAATCGGAAACATAGAGAATCGGCAGCAGCGTTCCTCCGGCAACGACCTGATAGCCAGCCAGCTGCGTAGGTAAGTTGCCGGTCGAATCGGCGGATGCAATCGCTGGCGTCGCGGGTCCGATGTGCGGACCGTAAATAGAGATCACTTCAGTGGGCGCAAGTCGGCCGTCCAGTGGACCGTTCGCCGCGTTCGCGATGCCCAAAATTCTGGATGCGATGGGGCCTGTGGGTTGCAGGGTTGAGACCGTTCCGGTGGGCCCGGCGACATGGACAACGCCAGTAGCGTCGATCGCGATGCTTCGGGACGTGGCGTGATTCGGGAAACGCGCCGAATAGTTCAGCGTCGCGCCGGAAGTGCTGAAGCCCGCAACGAAATCGCCTCCACCCGTGACGCCTTGAGTATCGGGAAACGTTGCGGAAGACGTTGTGCCTGCAATCCAGACCTGACCGGACGCATCGAGCGCGATGGAATTCGCCGTGTCGTTTGAGTTTCCGCCTAAATAACTGGCCCACGTGATCTGCGTGCCGCCATTGTTGAGTTTCAGAGCGAACGCGTCTGTCGCCGGAATAGCCAGGCTCGAACCCGGTTCCGGGCCCCCGAAAGCAGTCTGATGGGCGCCGGTGGTCGCCGGGAATTGCGTGTCGAAAGTTGTTCCGGTGAGATAGGCGTTGCCTGCTTCGTCCGCTGCAATCGCCGTAGCCACGTTGCCGGGGTTGACTTCAGGTCCTCCCAGAGCTACGTAGCCCGGGCCGATGAGCGTTACATATTTCATACCGGAACCATCGGCTTTTACCGCGGCAACGAATGCGCCGGTGCCTGATGTGACCGCTGCTCCGGTGGTGGCAGGAAATTTCGCGGCGTCCGTGTTTCCCGCCATGAATGCTTCACCCGCGCTGTTGACCGCTACAGCAACTCCTTTGGTAAAAGGGCTGCTCAGGAAACAACTGCTCGAGGGAGGACACAGAACGCCGGAACCGGCAATCACGGTTGAGTAGACGATCTGGTCGCCTGCCGGAGTAATCTTGGTGAGGAATGCGCCCGTGGGGCCCAAAAAGCCGACTACCGGGTTTGCGGGAAGACCGGCGGTGACCGGGTATTTCGTATCCACCGTTGAACCTGTGATGTAGACATCCCCCGATGTGTCGACCGCCAGCCCTGCGATCGGTTCGCGGTAGTAAGTAGACCAGAGGAACTGGTTACCATCCGCGCTCATCTTGAACAGAAAACCCGGGCCGGGTGTTGTCTGCATGGCATTGACCAGGGGGAACCAGGGGGAGCTCGTAGAGCCGGCGACGTAAATATTGCCCGCGGAATCGAGCGCCATATCGGTGGCCTGATCGGAGGCGCCGCCCGAGATTTCGCGATAGAGTACGATATCGCCGGCGGGATCCAGCCTGACAATGAAAATGTCGGTGCTCCTGTATGGAAGGGTGCGGGTTCCGGCGATGATGGTGTCGCCCGCGCTGTCCGTGGCAACGCGCGCGATCTTATAGGAATTACTACCCGCGATCCAGACGGTGAACTCAGAGGCAGCCCCGGGAATTGTGGAGGCCAGCGATAGAAGCAGGAAAAGCGGATAGATTTTCACGAGAGTTCGCGCGCACTTATGATGCCAGGGGTATTCTCGAAATCCTCACAGCTTACGATCCATGCTGAACGCGGGGGCGTGTCGGCCTGTCTCATCGGTGAGGCAGTTGAGCCCTGGAAGTTGAAAACGGAAGCATCACCCCGCGCGGATTGCGAGGCCTTACTGCGCAGCTGATGCGGAAACGCTGCGGCTTTGGGAATTCGCGTCGATGATCGAGTCGCCCATATCCACAAGGACAAGTGCGGCTTCTTTGTAAAGCCTGCCGAGGAGGAAGAATAAGGCGGCGAACAGTCCGCCTGCAACAAGCGTCGCCAGACCGCCAATGAAGGAGGTCGTCATGATGCCCAAACCTCCGATTAGTGCGCTGAGAGCGGAAAGACCGGCGATGGCATAGAACACAAACGCGATGAGGCCGATCACCCCGCGGTAAGTCGGATAGGCGCTGTTGTGACGGATTGAATCGAGGTACTGCTGTTTTGCAGGTAGCATAATGGCCTGCGAGTTTATCGCGCGAGACTGCTGGCGTCAAACCAGGTGAATTGCGAGTGTCGTCGCAAAGTGAGAATGTCCTATTAGTGCCAGGTAGAAATGTCCTGTTGACGAGGTCAGGCTGGGGAGGTGCCAGAACAAGGAGTTCTCACCATGACCCAGCGGGACCGAGACCGACTGGTGGTACTGAAGAAAGCGCAGAAGAAACTGATCACGCAGAACCAGGCGGCGAAGGAACTGGAACTCAGCGAGCGGCACATCCGGCGCCTGCTGGTACGTCTTCGCGAGGCGGGCGACAAGAGCGTGATTCACGGCCTGCGGGGACGCGAATCCAACCGCAAACTCAGCGCGGAAAAGCGGGAGAAAGCGGTTCGTATTCTTTCCGCCGAGGTCTACCGCGGCTTCGGTCCCACCTTGGCCAGCGAGTATCTGGCGAAGAAGCACAAGCTTACGATCGGACGCGAAACCCTGCGTCAGCTGATGCGGCAGGCGGGGCTATGGCGGAGCCGCGGACAGAAAGTGGAAGCGGTTCATCACTGGCGACAGCGGCGCAGTTCGCGCGGCGAGATGGTGCAGTGGGACACTTCCGACCACGACTGGCTGGAGGGCCGTGGCGAACGTTTCTATCTGATCCACATGATCGACGACGCCACCAGCGAGTTACTGGCGCGGTTTGTGCCGAGCGATTCGACCGAACAGAACATGCGACTGCTGCAGACCTGGCTGGAGCGCCATGGCAGACCGCAGAGCTTTTACACGGACAAAGCCAGCCTGTTTCACAACACGCCGAAGGTCTTGCGCAATCAGAAGGAGTTGGCGCGCGACGAACTGGACCCGTTGCCGCCCACGCAGATTGGCCGTGCGTTGCGGGAAATGAACATTGTCTGGATCGCGGCGCATTCACCGCAGGCCAAAGGCCGGGTCGAGCGGAGCTTCGGTACTGCGCAGGACCGGCTGGTAAAGGGTCTGCGCGTGGCGGGAGCCTGCACACTGGACCAAGCCAATCACTATCTGGAGACCGAGTTTCTGCCCTGGTGGAATCAGCATCTGGTGGTCGCGCCGGCCACGGCTGCCGACGCGCACCGGCCGCTCACGCCGGACTGCGATCTGGCGGCGGTGCTCTCGATAGTGGAGACCCGTCAGGTGAACAACGATTACACGATCCAGTTCCAGGGTCAGTTCTACCGGATCGCGAGTTCGTCGATCGTCGCCGGACTACGTGGCGCGCCGGTACGCGTCGAGAAGCGGCTCGACGGAGAGATCTGTATGCGTTTTCGCGAACGTTATCTGGACGTCACCGCTGTCGAACGGCGAGCAGCGCCGGCCAAAGTAACTCCGCCGAATCGCTCCCGGAAAGCGAAACATCCAGGTCCGTCGCCAGCCATGCGGGCCGTCATGGACAATCTTCTGCGCAAACCGGGAATGCCGGTATGGGCGGCAGGCAAGATCGACAACAACCACCCTTCCAGACCGAAGGATTGAAAACCAACAAGGAACGCCGGGCAAAACCGGCCCGGCGAACTCTCGCGCTTGTTCAGCCCAAAGCCTCGGCTCGGGAGCCTCACCAGAAGCAGATGGTCGTCCTCTACAGGAAAGCCCTCCGCGCGCAAGGGGCTGGTCAGCCCGGGTGTCATCGAGCGCTGGGAGGGCTTGCGCCGACTGCTTCCGGAGCCAGCTCCGTCGCTTCGGCTTTGGGCATCCGTTCGGGCGCGACCCCGTCCGGACACCATCAACTTAAACCCTCTCCTCCGCAGCCCTGCTCCAAACCGGACATTTCTATCTGGCAGAGATCAGGACATTTCTATTTGGCGTTGACA
>DASYCD010000068.1:0-15641 GCA_036500405.1 Bryobacteraceae bacterium | reverse complement strand
GCGAAATCCTTTGAGGTGGACGCGTTGACGGACCTCTTCGGCGACCTTTTCGGTCTCCTTCGCGACGTCGGTCGCGGGGATGGAAATTTCCAGCTCGTGCTTACAGCCTTCCAGAAATGCCAACTCGGGTTTACCTCGGGGAAGAAAGTGGTCCGGCGGTGTTCGGCCGGAAGTACCAGAATATCAGGCCCGCTAGCTTGATTTCGGGCGGTTGCGCCGAGCGGAAGCTCGGCGAGCAGGGCCGAAGCCCCGCCCTACGACTTCAATGGGGAAGGGCCTGGTCTATCGCCTGGGCGACGTTGTCGTAAACAATGGTTTCGGAAAACGTTTTGCCGGCGACGATCACGGTGGGGACCGTCTTGATGCCGCGCACCGTGCCGGCCTGGATATCGGAATCGACGAGCGCGCCGAGACGCTGGTCCGTCATGGCGGCGACGATGCCTTGCTCACTCAGCTTATTGCGATCGGCGAACTGGATGAGCCACGGCTTCAGGGAATTTTCCGTGAGGTGCTCCTGCTCGGCCAGGAGTTCGCGGTGGAGGACGACGCCGGCGCGGGGATTCTGCTCCCAGACCCAGCGGGCCGCCATGGCGGCTTCGCGGGCCCATTTGTGGCGGGGGAGAGGGAAATCGCGATGGACGAAGGCGACGTCTTTGCCGTATTTCGGCAGGAGCTTTTCGTCGAGGATGGTGCGGAAGGACTGGCAATAATCGCACTGGAGGTCGGTGTAGATCAGGACCTTGACCGGGGCGTCAGGGTTGCCCTCAACGATGTCGGTTGTGGCGGCAACGGCGGCTGTCGAAAGGACGAGGGCCGCCGCTGCGAGAATGCGTTTTGCCGGGATGAGCTGCATCGACTTAGGGGATGCGGGCGGAGTTTTGCAACCGAAAGGTCAGGCGGGTTTCGGAGGGGATCACGACCTTCTGGCCGCTCGTGGCAACCGCCGCGCCTGTGCCTACTGCCGCGCCCGAAACGGTGCCGATGGCAGCGCCTTTGCCGCCGCCGGCGATGCCACCGAGAATCGCGCCGAGTATGGCGCCGCCGCCTGCGAGCTTCGCGGTTTTGGAACCCTGCGAGCTGCTTTCGGTGCGCACGTCGTTACTGCTCAAGTCCATCCACTGACCGTTGACGTTCATGGAAACGAGGGCGAGAGTCTGGACGGTTCGGCCCTGGAGCTTGCCCGCTTCTTCGTTGTCGACGAGCTTCGTCATGATGTCGGCGCCACGCGGAACGATGACTTTCTCATCCACGACGATTGGTTCATCGAGGCTGGCCATGAAGGTCTGGCCGAGACGGCTGGTTTCGGAATTGACCGAATCGACCATGCGGATGGTGATCTCCGTGTCGGCCGGGATGTTGGCGCCGTGGGGGGCGGATACGGAGGCCGAACGCGGTGCGGGCTCAGGAGTGGGTGGCGGCGACATCGGCGCCGGCGGCTCATATGGGCGCGAGGGCGGTGGCGGGGCGGCGGAGAAGCGGTCGGGCTGCGGTTCGGGCGGGGGCGCGTCGAACGTGAGCGACTGGATCAGGCCGACGTCGTAGGTTCGAATTTGTCCGTTGACTTCGATGCGAACCTGGCGCGCGCTGCCGCCGAGGAATGTTCCGGTGACGGTCTGGCCATCGCGAAGGTAGAGATTATCGGCCGATGCGATGGTGGCCATCGAGCAGACGACAAATCCGCTCAGTATCAGACGATTGAAACGCTGCATAAATTCAGTTATTTCTCAGGGTCCCTTCCGTACCTATTCTAATGGCTCGGACGGAGGATGGGGCCGTGTGGTTTCGCGGGATTGAAGGGAGGAGGTTACGGGGCGCCCGGGCCAGCGACCTCGATTGAAACAGAACCGCTCAGAGCGCCCGATGCAACCACGCGGAGCGGATAAACCCCGGGCGGCAATTCGCGGGGAACCTGAACGTTCACCTGATTCAATCCTGCCAACCCAGGCGCGAGGCCTGCGTAGGCCGGTTGCAGCGTTGCGGCTCCGAATTGAACCTGGACGGGCGCAGTCACGGCCATCGCACCCGACGTAGCCTGTCCGGTGGGACAAACGCCCGCGGGCTTGCCGAGGCCGGTCGCATACACAGTGAGATAGTTCCCTGGAATAGCGGGATTGGACGACGACACCAGATCGTTGCCCGAAACCACTGCCAGAATAGAGGGCGCAACCGGCGTAACGTTGACCATCCCCGTTGCGGAACCATTGCGCGTTGTAGTCTTCAGTTCGACCTGACCCGAAACCTCGTAGGGCATCTGGATGTTTATCTGGCCGGGAGACACATAGAAAAGTGGCGCGGTAACGCCATTGGCTGTGACCGATAGCCCTGACAACTCCATGGGAAGCGGAAGACTGCTGAAAGAATTGGGCCGAATTGCGAAGTTCCGACCGAAAATGCTCACCACAGAACCAGGCGCAATTGCCGGCGAAAAATCCCCGCCACTCACGATTCCACCCCTCGGCACCACAGGCGGGGGCGTCAACGTCACACGATCGATCACCGCGCCATTCAGCCCGGTCGCGGTGGAAGTGAGCGCCGTTTCGGATATGTCCACACGCAGGTAGTTAAATGCGCTCTGGACGACCGCGCATTGAGGCAACGGTCCCATATTGACGAGACCCGCGCCACCACCGCCGGTGATCAGATAGGTTGTGGATGGGACTGATGAATCCACGGTCTCGTTCCCCACCAGAGGAAAGGATCGTGCGTACCCGTGTTCATGGCCGGCCAGAACAAGTTGCACACCGCGACGCTCGAGGATCGGGTTGACATTCTGCAGCGCCAGCACGCAGAGTGGATCTCCCAAATGCACGCCGGTGGGATAGGCAGGATGATGCAGGAATGCGATTTTCCAGTATTTCCCTGTCGCCGCCAGATCGGCATCGAGCCATGCAAGCATTCGGTCCGCGGCGGGATCGGACAGACGGTTGGAATCGATGGAAACGAAATGCGCGTCGCCCCAATCGAAGGAATAATAGCGTCCCACGTCTTCCGGATCGACGCCGCTTGCCGGCGGAGCATGCACCGCCAGATAAGCGGCCGCGTTGTCAGTGAGGTACTCGTGGTTTCCGGGCGTCGGGAAGAAAGGGACGCGGCTCATCAGGGGCGCATACGGAGCGAAATAGCCGGCTTCGAACTGAGAGAAACTCCCCGCGTAGTAGGCGATATCGCCCACGTGAATGACCTTCGAGATATTCGGCTCCGTCAGCATGCTCTGGCCTAACGCCAGTTGCTCGGGAGAACCGCACCCGCTGTCGCCAAAGACAAGGAACGAAGTGTTTCCGGCTGCCGGCGTGCGGAATGCGTTCTCAAAAGGGTCGGCGGACAATAACTCGCCGTCCATCGAAATCCGATACTGGTAGCCGATGCCCGGATGCAGGCCCATGATGTCAGCCTGATATTGATAAAAGGGTGTCGGCATCCCTGTGACGGAAGGGTCGAATTCCGTCGCCGTCGCTGTAAAGGATTGCGAAGCACCATCCGGCCCGATCACCATGACCGCGCCTGTACCTGCCTCGGCTGTCGTCCATAAAACCGACGCCTTATCCGCCAACAAACGCTGCAGATAGGGCTTTCGAATAAAACCGGTACTCGCGCGAGCCCATTTCGACAGTCCAAGGACTGCCGTAGATGCCACCAGGAACTCGCGTCTGGATACCGGAGACAAAACTGCCACATGCTATCACAAAACTTTACAATCGCCGGGCGACGCCTTTGACAGAGGCAATTTTGAGCCTTTGCATCCAACAGATTGGGATTAGTGACGCACCAAAGTGCTGTTTCAAACCTTCAATGAGTCTGGCAGGTACGATCTCAGAAACCTTTTTTGCCTATATACGCAATACCTGACGACGATTTCATTTTGACGCGAACTAATTATTGCGGCTTCCCGGCAGGAACAAATCTCCCGAGAGGCGACAGATGAAGGATTGCTGTTTTCGAAAATTTTTCGCACTTGCACTTCGCGCGATCATTCTTTCATTGGCTGCTTCCGTTTGCTGTGCGCAGGGGCTGCATGTAGCGGCAACGCAGCAGTCGGTCACGATTTATCCGGGTCAACAAAATGTTCCCGTGACGGTGAGCGTTAGCGGCGGTACGTATACCGGGCTGATTGACGTCACACTGACAGGCCTGCCATCCGGAATAACGATTTCTCCTCTGACATTGAACCCCGGCGCTTCGGGAGTTCTCTACATCAGCGCCAGCCGCTCTGCCGGCCAGGAGGGTTTCGATCCCACTATTCTGGACGGGCAGATCACCAGCTGGACCGCGCCTCTCACCCTCGTCGCCGCGGCCGGAACCTCTCAGGCCACAGCTCCCTTCTCGCTGACGATTTCGATTTCGAACAGCTCGTTTGAGCCGCCGGCGTCCGCTATCAATCTGCCCATCGTTCGAATCGATACGAGAAATGTGGCAATCGAAAGCAAGACCGTCGATGTCCCCGGCACGATCACGATCACGTCGGCTGACGGGCAAACTTCTTATCTGCCAAGCTCCAGCGCGACCGACAATTCCGCGACATTTCATGTGCATGGCAACTCCACCTCTTACATGCCGAAGCTCCCGTATCACGTGAAGCTGAACAGCAGTGTGGATCTGCTGGAAGCCATGGGGCTGCAATGCCCTTATGCGAGCAGCTCGGGTAAAGCAATATGCGACAAGAGCAAGAGCTTTATTCTTCTGGCAAATTACGACGATAAGACCCTGCTGCGCGACTGGTCGGCTTTGGCGCTCGCGAATGCGATTCCAATGGGCGCCGGGTATCTGGCTTCCGCGGCGGGGTCCCCCTCTCCCAGCGGCACCAGCGCGCTGCTGCCCTGGGCGCCGCACTCACTGTTCGTCGAACTTTTTGTCAATAGCGTCTATGAAGGAAATTACCAACTGGTCGAAGAAATCAAGATTGACAGCCACAGAGTGAATATCACGGAAATGGCTGAAACAGATACCTCGACGAAGCAGGTTACAGGCGGTTACCTGATGGAAATCGATCAGCGTCGTGAAGAGACGTATTCGTTCGTTACGCCCCAGGACGTCGCTATCGGTCTGACCGATCCGGATTTTTCGCCCAACCCCGAAGTGCCGGAGCAGACCTCTTATATTTTCAACTATGTAAACGCGGCTGAGAATGCCCTCTTTGCTGACGACTACACCGATCCGAACCAGGGATGGCGGGCATACTTCGATGAAGCCGCGGCGATTAACTTCTACATCGTTAACGATCTGATGGGCAACGAGGACGGGGGGACATTTAACAGTAGCGACTATCTCTACAAGGACCGGGGCAACCCTTTGCTTTACATGGGGCCGGTGTGGGATTTCGACATCAGTTCAGGGAACGTCAACTATTCGCCGATCGTGAATCCTGTGATTCCGTGGATGCAAACAAATGCGCCCTGGTATTCGCGTTTGTTCAGCGATACGGGCTTCAGCGCGGATGTCGCCGCTCAGTGGAACGCGCTGAAAACCAATGGGGTGTTCGACGCATGGTTTAAATCTATCGAGAACGAGGCCGGGGACCTGGATCAATCGCAGAGAAATAACTTCTCGCGGTGGCCCGTGCAGGGCATCCGGATCTGGCCCAATGCAGAGGCGGCGGACAGCTATAGCGGTGAGATTGAATATTACATGGACTGGCTCCATCTGCGCTTCGGCTTTCTGGATTCACAGTTCAACAGCAAGACATCGACTCAAACCACGCTTAGCGTCGCCGACGGCGCTGTGGGCGCCGGTTCACCTGCCGTGCTGACAGCCGGCGTGTCTTCCACGGCGGCCCCGGCAGGCGTAGTGACGTTCCTCGCGGATGAAGCCGTTATCGGAGCCGCTTCACTGACGGAAAGCGGCAACGCAACGTTCACGATCAGCAGTCTTCCGCCCGGAGCGCACGTGGTGGAGGCTATTTATAACGGTGACAATCGGAACGCGCTGTCTCTCTCTTCGACGGCAGTCATTATCGTGGCGCCGCCGCTGACAGCAAGTGTGACGAGCCTGGCCGGCCCTTTCCTGACCCAGGATAGCGATCTTGCGGCTGATTTTGCAGTATCTGTCATCGGCAATTCGGGAGGTGTGGTCCCGACCGGCACAGCCACCTTCACGCTCGATTTGGAGGCTGGCAGCGCGGTGACTCTCGATAGCTCCGGGCGTGCCGCTTACCGCGCCGAATCGCTTACTCCCGGCACGCACTTCCTGACATGCTCCTATGCGGGCGACGCAAATTATGCGGCGAGCAGATCGATCACAATCGTATTTTCGCCGTCATCGGGCGGCGCGGTCACACCGTCGGTAGGCAGTGTTCTGAATGCCGCGAGTGGCGCAGGGCCGCAGGTGATCTCTCCTGGAAGTTATATCGCGATTTACGGGTCGGATCTTGCGGACAGCGAAAATACAGCGGCAGCATCGCTGCCGTTATCCACTACGCTCAATGGTACGCAGGTATTTCTGGGTGGCGTCGCGATTCCGCTACTCTATGCCAGCGCCAGTCAGGTGAATGCGCTTGTGCCGATGGGTCTCGCGCCAAACGCCTCGTACCCGCTTGTGGTGGTTCACGGAACAGCGCAATCGAATCCGCTCCCGCTTGCGGTAAACGAACTGCAGCCGGGAATCTACACGCTGGATTCTTCGGGCCGGGGGCCGGCAGTTGTAGCGGACTCGTTTACCGGAGCTATGATCGGCGTGGAGAACGCGGCGCATGGCCAGGAGTTTTTGACGGTCTATTGCACGGGCCTCGGCAACGTCGTGGGTCCAGATGGGGAAGCCGCGCCGGCAGACGGAACGGCGGCTCCCGAGGGCGCGGTATTCCATACGACTGCCGCGGTGACGGCCACGATTGGCGGCGTTGACGCGCCCGTTAGTTTTGCCGGTCTGACGCCGACTTTCGCCGGGCTCTATCAACTCAACATTCAGGTTCCCGACGGAGTGGCTTCCGGCAGCGCGGCGCTGGTGATCACGGCGGTGGATCCGCAGACTGGGGTGACCGCGCAATCGAACACGGTTTCGTTAACCACCCAATAAGCTTTTCGGGCGACTGGATTCGGCGATTCGGCGGACGATACTCTTTAGAGAAATGGAGCTGACGCCGCTTCGGGTTTTCATGACGGTGGCCAACGAGCGCAGCTTTTCGCGCGCGGCGGAAAAGCTGGGGCGCACGCAGCCCGCGGTGTCGCTTGCGCTGCAGCGGCTGGAGGGTGAACTGGGGGAAAAGCTGTTCGATCGCTCGGCGCGCGATGTGGTGCTGACCGATGCGGGGCGGACGGTGCTCGAGTACGCGCGGCGTTTTCAAAATCTGGAAGCGGAGCTGGGGAATGCGATCGCGGAGCTGCGCGATCATTCGGCGGGGTGTCTGGCGATTGGGGCGAACGAATCGACCGGGTTGTATCTGCTGAAGCACATCGAGAAATACCGGCGGATGTATCCGAAAATTAAAGTGCAGGTGCGGCGTGGATTTTCGAGCCGCATTCCGGGCGAGATTGCGGACGGCAATCTGGAGCTCGGGGTGATCAGTTATCAGCCGCGCGATGAGCGGTTGGTCTCGACCATGATCTATACGGATTCGCTGGCGTTCGTGGTGTCGCCGCAGCATCGGCTGGCGGGGCGGCGCGATGTGCCGATCGTGGAGCTGGGCGACGAGATTTTTGTCGCGCACAATGTGCTCTCGCCGTATCGCGAGATCGTGCTGCGGAGCTTCCATGAGCGCGGGGTGCGGCTCAATATGGAACTCGAGATGCCGACGGTGGAGACGATTCGCTGGATGGTGGAGCGAAATGTAGGGGTGGCTTTTCTGCCGCGTATGTGCGTGGAGCAGGAAATTTCAGAGGGGAGGCTGGTGTCCGTGCGGGTGCCGGAGATCGAGGTGGAGAGGAAGATTTATCTGGTGCAGCCCGCGCGGCGGGCGGTGAGTTACGCCGCTGAGGCGTTTCTGCGTTTGGTGCTTGAGTAGATGTCGCGGTGGAAGCGGGTTTCGATCGGATTGGCTGTGGCCGCGGGGGTGATCTACGGGGTGGATGATCTCTCGGGGCGGTTTGGTGTGCCTGCGCGTCCGCGGTATTCGACGGTGACGGTTCGCCGGTATTACTTCATTCATGAGAAGTACAACAAGTTCAGTTATGAGCCGTTGCCGGTGATTGATGAGCAGTGTGCGAATACGTTGTTGCCGCATTGGGGGGCGAGGCCTTGCTGGTGGGTGCAGCGGCATCGGGTTGTGAATATTGATGTGGGGTAAATGAAGGCACAGATTGGGAACGTGCAATATACAGTTCGAGGTGTGCCTCCTGAGGTGGACGCCGCGCTGCGGCAGAAGGCAGCGAGTCGCTGGGTCAGTCTCAATCGGGTGATTGTTGAGGCATGGAGCGAAGCCGCGCTGGGGGCGAAAAAGCGGGCAGACTTTTCGGATTTGGTGGGGAAATGGACGCCAGACCCCGCATTTGACGAGATTATTGCCGCGGGACGGCAAATCGATCGGAAGAAGGGAAGTGAGAGTCGCGGTCGATATCAATCGTCTCACCGATCTGTTACGCGGAGACGCCGGCGCCGGACGACGACCTGTGGATCGCGGCCCTCGTTCTCGAACACGACTTGACTTTCATAACCAGGGATCGTCATTTTGAACGAATCCCACAACTGACTTGCGGGTAGTGAGGGAGTCCGGACCTGCGCGTCGGGAAGGCGCACGGGTTGGGGTTGGGCGGAGTGAGTTAGTCGCCTAAGAAGCGGCCAAAGGAGCGGAGGCCGGCGACGTTGTCGCAGATGGCTTTTACGCCGGCGGTGATGGGGATGGCCAGGACCAGGCCAGCGGCGTCCCAGAGGAAGCCCCAGAACATCAGTGAGAACGTCACCACGAGCGGGTTCAGGTGGACGCGCGCGCCTACCAGCTTCGGATAAAAAACATTCATCGCGGTGAGGTGCAGCAGGATCACGATCAGGAATGAAAACAGGATCGTGGTGCTGTCTGTTCCCACGGCGAGAGTTGCGAGCAGCGGGGGGATCATGCCGAGCGGCAAGCCGATGTAGGGGACGAGGCTCAGGAATCCGCTGAGAGTGCCGGCGAGGAAGAAAAAAGGGACGTGCGCGGTCGCGAACAATATGGAAGTCAGGGCCGCGAGCAGCATGCCGATGATGAAGTTGCCCACGACGAAAGCGCGGGCCATGGTTGACACACCACTGACGCTGCGAGCGACGACAAGACGATCCGGACCTTCGAAGAAGCGCAGAAAACTTTTATAGATGTGGTCGCGCCAGCTCAGCATGAAATACACGAGGAATGGCACGAACGACGACATCAGCACGAACTGATACAGCGTGCCGAGGCGGGCGACGACCCAGTCCGCGACTGGATTGCGATCGTCGTGAATGCGCACTTCCTGAATAGCGCCGGGCTCAGGCGTGGGAGCCGGCGGTGGGGCGGCGGATCTGCGGCGGCTCTTTGTGGGCGGCGGCGTGGCTGTTGCGCCGCTCGCTCCGGAAGCGCCCACGGGCCGCGGGGCGGTGCCGAGGATTTGCGACACTGAATCGCCCATGTGCTGGACGGCGGCGGTGGTGCCTTCCAGAGTTTTCGTGAGATTGCGGCGCAGTTCCGGCGCCTCTCTCGCGACGCCGGAGAGCTGGGTCCAGATCGCCATGCCGGTGAAGTAGACGGTGGTCGCAGCGATCATGCAGACGACCAGTGAGGCGAGCGGACGCGGGAGACGAAAGCGCGTCAGCAAGCCGACGATCGGTTCGAGCAGGAACGCGATGATGACGGCGGCGAGCGAGGTGATGAAGACCGGGCGCGCCCAGTAGAGGATCGCGATGATGACTCCAGCCGCGATGATCGACAGAGCGTAGTTGTGGACGCTGTGCGGTTCGCGCGCCGGAGCGCCGATGCTGCGAAGACTGATCCCCATTTTCCCTGACACCAGTGTAGTGGGTTATTTGACACCCTCTGCCTGAACGATGGGATTTACAATCGAAGGCATGGAAGCAGCGGGCCGTGTTCTGGCGCTCGATCTGGGGAAAAAGCGTATCGGTCTGGCGATCAGCGATGGGCTCGGGATTACGGCGCAGGGGCTCGAAACGCTGGAACGGCGGGGCCGCCGCGACGATATTGAAGACCTGCGGCGGCTGGCCGTGGAGCGCGGCGTGACGAAAATTCTGGTGGGCGATCCGCTGCACATGAGCGGCGAGACGAGCCGCCAGGGCGACTACACGCGCGAGTTCGCCTCAGAGCTGGAGCGTAAGACGGGGCTGCCGGTGGAATTTCGCGATGAACGCTGGACCAGCCGGGCGGCGGAGCGTACGCTGCGGGGATCCGGCGTTGCGAACGGCAGCCGCAAAGCGACGATCGATAAGCTTTCCGCGGTGATCTTGTTGCAGGATTATCTCGACTCCCTCCGGATGAGGCGCTCACTCGAATGAAAAAAATTCTGGCGTTGTTCGCGATCGTGGCGATTGCGGTGATTGCCTATGCTGGATGGCAACTGCGGCAGCCCTATAAAGGCTTCAGCGAGCCGGTGATTGTGGAGTTTCCGCATGGGACATCGACCGGGCAGATGGGGGCGAAACTTTCGGAAGAAGGCGTGATTCGGTCGCCGTGGCTTTTTCTTGCGGCGCGGCTGTTTCGGCGCGGGGCGCATCTGCAGGCGGGCGAATATCAGTTCACCCGCGACGCTTCGCCGCTCGATGTTTATGGCCGCATCGCGCGTGGCGACATTTATTACATGGAACTGCTGGTGCCAGAGGGCTTCAATATGTTCGATGTCGCGAGTGACGTGGCGAAGCTGGGGACGATGCAGGCAGAGACGTTTCTGGCGGCGGCGCGCGATCCTTCGCTGATTCGGGATCTGGATCCGCGGGCGCAGACGCTCGAGGGCTATTTGTTTCCGAATAAGTACCGGGTGCTGCGCAAGACGACGGCGCGCGAGATCTGCAAAATGATGACGGATGCATTTCGCGCGCACTGGAAGAGCCTGGGGGCCGCGGCTGGCGCGTCTGTGCACGATACGGTGACGCTGGCATCGCTTGTGGAGCGCGAGGCGCGATTGCCGCAGGAGCGGACGATGGTGTCGTCGGTATTTCAGAACCGGCTGCGAATGGGGATGAAGCTCGGTTGCGATCCGACTACGGTTTATGCGGCGCTGCTCGATGGCAAATACACTGGCGTGATTCATCAATCGGATCTCGCGAGTGAGAATCCGTATAACACTTACACACATGCGGGGCTGCCACCGGGGCCGATTGCGAATCCCGGGGTTGGTTCCATTGAGGCTGCGCTGACTCCCTCGGCTACGCCGTTTCTGTATTTCGTCGCTAAGGGGGATGGTTCAGGCGGGCATACGTTCACCGAATCTCTCCAGCAGCATGAGGCGGCTGTGACCGCTTATCGTCGTGCCACCAACCAGCATCACTAAAAAGCAGCGGGTCCTGCATTACGCGTCCCTGCGTGGGTGGGGGAAGATCGGCGAGGACGAATGGAATGAACTACGGCGTGAGTTACCGGATGTTTCGGAGACGACGATTCAGCAGTGTGGGATTGCGGTGGATGCTCCGTGGTGCGGAGTGCGGACGCATGATTTCGAGGATCTGGAAGAATCGCTGCGGGCGTTCAGTAGTGTTTATGCGGAGCGCGAGGATTTGCGGCGGTTGTGCCGGGATCGGGTGATTGCGGCGAAGGATCGGGCGCGGTGGATTTCGCGACGTGCGGGCGGGGATGAGACGTTACGGGCGCGCAAGGCCGAGATGGTTGAGTGGATGCTGGTGTGGCTGGGAGATCCGGCTGTGTTTCCGGTGTGGGCGGATGCCTGGCATGCGGCGCGGAATCCGCCCCCATCGTGAACTGTCTATCCGACGGCGCTGGCGGCTCCTGCTGAGACTTTCACTCCTACCTGGCGCCATGCATCGGCTACGGCCTTACGCTCGTTGCTGGTGCTTCCATAGCGCTGGGTTGCGTGGGCGATGGTTCGGCCGGCGAACCGGGAGAAAGTGGCCGATTGACTGAGCGTCTTGTCGCAGATGGTGTCGTACCAGATTTGCCCTGCCTTCTCCCAGGCGTTGCCGCCGATCGCCGCGGCAGCGATGTAGAACGCGTGATTCGGGATGCCCGAATTCGTGTGGACGCCGCCGTTATCCTGCGAGGTGTGAACGAAGCCGGACATGTCGCCTGGCTGCGTATCTTTTCCGAGCACCTTGTCGTCAAACGCCGTGCCCGGCGCTTTCATGGAGCGTAACGCCACGCCGTTGATGCCTTTGGCGAGAAGGCCGGCGCCAATCAGCCAGTCCGCCTGGGCGGCGGTCTGCTTCAGTTTGTATTGTTTGACGAGCGAGCCAAACACGTCGGAGACGGATTCGTTCAATGCTCCCGGCTGGCCCTGGTAAGTCAGATTCACCTCGCTGCCGGTGACGCCGTGCGTCAGCTCATGGCCGATCACGTCGACCGAGATGGTGAACCGGTTGAAGATCACGCCATCGCCATCGCCAAACACCATTTGCTGGCCATTCCAGAAAGCATTGTCGTACTTCTTTCCAAAGTGAACGCTGGCATCGAGCGGCAGCCCGGCATTATCGATGGAATTGCGTTCGTAGGCGTGGAGATAGAAAGTAAAGGTATCGCCGAGCCCGTCGTAGGCTTCGTTAACCTCGACATCGGTGCTGGCCGGAGCGCCCTCGGCGCGAACCTGGACGCCTGGTAGCTGCTGGGTTCCACCGGCATCGGAAATCGTGCGGCGGACGGCGGGCGGAGCGCCCGAGGCGTCGATTTTCCCGAGTGGTCCCCCGAGAAGGTTGAAGGTAAGGCGTTGCGAGCGCAGTGTGGCGTCCAAATTCAACGCGTCTATTGCGGCCTCACGTTGTTCCTGGGTCCCGTTTCGTGCGATGTTACTGAGAACATCCGGCGGGAGGATACAAAAAATTGAATGGCGATGCGCTGCCTGACACATGGTGCTTCTCCTTTTAGGTCACTGTCCGATAGCCTCCGTCCGACTCGTCATTTTTAGTGCTGTTTCACCTTATACTCGCGGATACTGTTAAATTCTTTCTGGCTCCATTCGAGGAGCTGGCCGAGGCCGGGCGAGGTTCGGCTCAGCTCTGTGGACATGCCTTCCGACGCACTGACCGTATGGGTGGCGCCGTCATCGAGATGGACTGTAATATCGATCTGCCGCTGATCCGCCGCGGATGAATTGGATGGGCGGAGTTCAGCTGGGAGTTTGAAGAAATGGTTGGGATCGATCATGCCGCGGATATTTTTTGTCTCGTCGGCTGAGAGCGTGCGCGTGTAACCGCTGGTTTTGTCCGAGACGCGGGCGGTGTTGCCGGCGAGATCGATGGATGCTTCGGAATTGAGGCCGGGGATTGCGGCGAATCCGCCACTCGTCGCTATGTCAATACGCATGACTCGGTGACCTCTGGCTCCGGGCGCAATCGAACTGCAGGCGGACAGCGCGACCAGGAGAATGCACCATCGCACAAGGTCGATTATGGGCGTGACCCTGGGGCGTGTCAATCGAATTGCGGGACCCGTGTCTCGATTAGTGAGAATGCCGCGGGACTGTTTTGCGCAGGTCGTGATAATCGACGGCGAATTCGAGGCATGCGCCGGTATCGAGCTGGCCTACGTGGGCGCGATAGAACTCCTGCCAGGGGGAATCGTTCTTCAGCGCCGTGGGTGGGAGAGCTTTGCGGCGAGCTTCGATTTCTTCGTCGCTCACTAGTAAATCTACGCGTCGGTTCTTTAGGTCGACTTTAACTTTGTCGCCGGTTTGCAGGATGGCGAGGTTTCCTCCCGCGGCGGATTCGGGCACGGCGTGGAGAATCGAAGGGCTGTCTGACGTGCCGCTTTGCCGGCCGTCTCCCATGCAGGGCAGCATGCGGGCGCCGCTGCGGACCAGCGCTCCAGGCGGCGTCATGTTCACGACTTCGGATGAGCCCGGATAGCCGAGCGGACCGGTACCGCGCACGACCAGCATGCTGTGTTCGTCGATGTTGAGAGATGGGTCTTCGATGCGGCGGCGGTAATCTTCAGGGCCATCGAAGACGATGACGCGGGAGACGAAGCACTCGTCGGCGTTGGGGTCGGAGAGAAATCGTTTGCGGAAATCCGGGCTGATGACGGAGGTCTTGATGAGCGCAGAGGTAAAGAGATTGCCGCTCAGCACCATGAAGCCCGCTTCCTTCTTCACTGGATTCGCGTAGGGGCGGATGATTTTGTCATCGAGAATTTGGGCGTCGCGGCAGTTTTCACCGACGGTGTGGCCGTTGGCTGTGATCGCGTTTTCATGCAGGCGGCCGGCACGGAGGAGTTCGCCCATGATGGCGGGTACGCCGCCGGCGCGGTGAAAGCCCTGACCGAGGAATTCGCCCGCGGGCTGCACGTTCGCAAGCAGCGGTACGTTGTGTCCAACGGTCTCGAAATCCTTGACGGTGACTTCGACGCCGATGTGGCGGGCGATCGCCGTGATGTGGGGGGCGCAGTTCGTGGAGCCGCCGATCGCCGAGTTGACGACGATCGCGTTTTCGAACGCTTCACGAGTCAGGATCTTTTTCGGAGTGAGATCTTCGCGCACCATTTCGACGATGCGCTTGCCGGTTTCGTAGGCCATGCGGGCGCGAGCGCCATCGGGCGCGGGGATGGCGGCACACCCGGGCAGGGACATGCCGAGGGCTTCGGCCACGGAGTTCATGGAGAGAGCGGTGCCCATGGTGTTGCAGTGGCCGGGGCCGGGCGAGGACTGGCAGGTGATTTCGATCAGCTCGTCATCGGTGATCTGATTCGCAGCACGGAGACGGCGGGCTTCCCAGAGCGCCATTCCGGAACCCGCGAGCTTGCCGTTGTAATAGCTATCGATCATCGGGCCGCCGGAGAGCACGATGGCTGGCAGATTGACGGTTGCCGCGGCCATCAGACTGGCGGGCGTCGTTTTATCGCAGGCGGTGGTGAGGACTACGCCATCGAACGGGTAGCCGCAGAGAATTTCGGTGAGGCCGAGGCACGCGAGATTGCGATCGAGCGCGGCTGTGGGGCGGCGGCAGCTTTCCTGCATCGGGTGGAGCGGGAATTCGATGGGGATGCCGCCTGCGTCGCGGATACCGTCTTTGACGCGCGCGGCGAGCGAGAGGTGGATGCGATTGCAGGGGGTGAGTTCGCTGCCGGACTGGGAGATTCCGATGATGGGGCGGCCGGACTGGAGTTCCTGGCGGGTGAGCCCCCAGATCATGTAACGGTCAATATAGATGGCGGTTTCGCCGGGCTCGGCCGGATCGTTAAACCAGATTTCGCTGCGGAGTCTTTTGCGTTCGGTGGGATTTTCGCCGCTCAACGGGTACCTCGGCTTTACTTTACATGAGGCCCGGAGTTCGCCCGCGCGGCGTCAGGAAGTAACTCAACCGACGCAACATCTTCAAACGTTGTCCAAAAGGAGTCTGGAGGTACGCCATCTGGCCAGCTATGCACAAAACCCTCTGCATCGACGGAGCCGATCAGCACGGACTGAACGATTCCGTCTGAAAAGACGACGCGCAGCCGTCTGCCCGTATTCGCTCGAAGAACATCGGCGATTTCTTCCGCGGTCATTCCGTTAGTTTCTCAAAGCTGAGTCACGTTGTTGGAAAAGTAGTGGGCGAATTGGGGCGGGGCCGGCGCTCAGGCTTGCGATACGGCACCACCCTCCGGAAGGTGTCCT
>DASYCD010000067.1:0-1501 GCA_036500405.1 Bryobacteraceae bacterium | reverse complement strand
TGGTCAGCAGGTGATCGGATTCCGGCAGGAGAATGGCGTGAATCCGGAATCGACCACGCCGACTTACGCGGCTGCCACGTTTTTGGTGGACAACTGGCGATGGGCGGGCGTTCCTTTTTATATCCGCACCGGAAAATATCTGCCGAAACGAGTAAGCGAGATCGCAATCCATTTCCGCTCCGCGCCGCTTTCCGTATTTCGAAATAACGACGAGCCCGGAACGACGGCCCCGAATCTCCTGATCCTGCGCATTCAGCCGGAGGAAGGCATTTCGCTGAAGTTCGTTTCGAAGCGTCCGGGCGCGGGAATGATGCTGCGTCCGGTCTCGATGGACTTCAACTACGGCGCCAGCTTCGGGGAGCGCTCGCCCTCAGCCTATGAGACGCTGCTGCTCGACGCGATTGTGGGAGATGCGACGCTCTACACGCGCCAGGACATGGTGGAAGCCAGCTGGCAAGCGGTCCAGCCCATTCTGGATGTGTGGGCTGCGAAGAAGTTCGCGTTCCCGAATTATGCCGCGGGAACATGGGGACCCGCGGAAGCGGATGCGATGCTCACGCGCCGCGGACATACGTGGAGGCGACCGTAAATGGCAACCGCGGAGGCCGTCCGGCCCGATGAAATTCTGAAGCAGCTCGCGGCGCACTGGCGCGACCTCGGCGAACCGGGCGGTGAGGGCGATGGACTGCTGCGCGCCTGCTCGATGACGCTGACATGCTTCGCCGACGATGAAGAAGATGCGGCCACGCTGAACGAAATGCTGGCGTCGCTGATGCGCGAGCACCCCAGCCGCCTGATCGTGGTGCGGCTGCAGGACGGCGAGGATGAGCTTTCGGCGCATGTCTCGGCGCAGTGCTGGAAGCCGTTCGGGCATCAGAAACAGATCTGCTGCGAGTATGTTGAGGTCACCGCGTCGATCAACCGGCTGGCGGATGCAGCTTCGATCGTGGCTCCGCTGGCGGCGCCTGACCTTCCGCGCGTGGTGCTGCTGCGCTCGTCGAGAATCGTGCGCGCGGGAGCGTTGCGTAAAGTGCTCCAGTTGGGCGACAAGATCATTGTAGATTCCCGGCGCACTGGCGCGCCGGGGTTTGGAGAGCTTGGTGGACTGCTCGATTCCGGCCACATCACAGGCGATCTGGCGTGGACATGTCTGACGCCGGTCCGCGC
Source organism: Bryobacteraceae bacterium (assembly GCA_036500405.1). Taxonomy (GTDB): domain Bacteria; phylum Acidobacteriota; class Terriglobia; order Bryobacterales; family Bryobacteraceae; genus BOG-234. The sequence continues at coordinate 334 of DASYCD010000067.1, read as the reverse complement.
GCTGCTGGCCCAGCTTCTGGAAAAACGGCAGGCGCGAACAATCGCCATCGAATATGGCGGGCGCGAAGCGGGACCGGAAACGCGCTACCTGCAGGCGTGGCTTCAGACGTCGCTGCCAGGCGCGAACGTTGCGCTGCGCAGCAACGCCGGCGTGGAGGAAGGCTGTCTTGCCGGCATTCGCGTGGATGACGATCTCTATGTGCGGCTGTGCCGCGGCGGAGCGGAGTATGAGGTCGGCGCACTGAAGCAGCGCGCCAGTATGCCGCGCGGCACGGAAGAGCAACTTCTCAACGAAGAACTGGGTTTCGTCGTACACGACCGCGCGTTCGAACGC
>DASYCD010000066.1:0-10897 GCA_036500405.1 Bryobacteraceae bacterium | reverse complement strand
AGATGCCAGGTCTTCATCGCCTGCGCCATCTCGATATAGAGCTGGGGGTCGCGAAGATCGAGATTCCAGCGGTCCTTATCGCGGAACAGCATGATGGAGCGGCCGTCGCGCTGCAGCTTGTAGACATCCACCGTTTTGCTCGCCGGAAGGTCGGAGACGAAGTTCCAGTTCCAGTCATGGTGTTGCAGGAAAAATACGGTGAGATCGAACTGGTCAAGGAAAACCGCAGGCGCCGCGGGAAACAGGCGATTGTAGCGATTCATCTGATCCGACATCTGCGGGGTGCTGTCCTTCGGATATGCCTGGTAATCCACATAACTCGCGTAGCCGATGCCTGCAGCCAGCAAACCGGCGACTGCAAGCGCAGCGAATCGCGGCGTTTTTGCCAACACCCGATCGAGGAACAGAAAAGGGCAAATGGCAAAGAACGGAAACAGGATGTATTGCTGGCGCAGAGCGCCGCCGAAAGGGTAGACCCGCGCCGCGCCGCCGAACATGATGGCCCCCAGCATCGCCAAAGGGACAATCACGATGGCGGCCGCGGCGATGTCGCGGTCCTGACTCCAGCGCCGCGCCAGCCAGAAGATAGCCGCCGCCACGAGAACGCAAAGCGCGAGGATGGCGTAAAACGCCGTTCCTTCGGGAATCTGAATTGGCGAGAACCCATTGAACTCGGTTCGGAGATTGCGGAGGAAAAATCCGGCCACCGATTCCGCGCCGCCGGGCTCGAAGTAGAAATCGGGCAGATGGTTGTAAGCGGTCGGCTTACCGTGGAAGTGCGCGATGTACTCCCAGGCCGGAAGCACCATCAGAAGAACGAACGTCAGTAACTCACGGCCGGCCGCCCGCAGCGCGCCATCCTTCGCGCGCAGCGGCTGAACAATGAGCGCGCACAATAACGCCGCGCCCGCATAGATCAGCGCATAGTATTCGGTCAGGCAGGCGAGTGTCGTCAGCACTCCGAAGAAAATGCGCGAGCGCAGCGGACCACGGCCGTCGCCAATCAGATCCAGGTAATACCAGAAGGAGGCCTGCACCAGAAACGCGGCCATCATATAAGTGCGGACTTCTTCCGAGACCAGAATGGACGGCAGCGCGAGGCCATAGGCAAGCGCGGCGAGCGCGGCCCAGAGTTGGGAACTCACCGCCCGCCAGGCAATCATACCCACGAGATATACGGAGCCTGCGCCCGTGAGAATCGAGATCGCCCGGTAAGTCAGACTGGTGTGCCCGAACAGGAACGTCAGCCGCAGCAAAAAAAAATAAAGCGGCGGGTGCGCGTTTGCCTGGTACTCACTGATGAAGTTGCCCCATTGAATCTGGTGGGCGATCCAGACATGCCAATACCCGTCATACTCGACGTACTGACTGGCTCCGAGAATGAGACGGGGAATCAGGCAGAAGATCGCGATACCGAGAAGAAGCAGATGGAAGGATCGGGGAATCCGCCTGTCGGTCATTAAACCCTACTATAGAATGAGGTTCCCCGCTTGATCCGTTCCCCTCTTCTCGATCTCGACTGGCTTGCACACGGTTTTGGTACGCGCGAGTCGGTTCCGCCGCCGGAGCTGACCACGGTGAAGCAGATTCACTCCGCGCAGATTCTTGATGCATGCGGCCGCCGGGGTGAGCAGATCGGCGAGGGCGACGCCATCGCCTCAGCGGAGGCCGGCATCGCGATCGGCATTCGCACAGCGGACTGCGTTCCGATTCTGTTTGCGGATCCGGAAACGCGCATCGTGGCCTGCGCTCACGCGGGCTGGCGGGGAACGGCGGCGAACATCGCGGCTGGTACGGTGGCGCGTATGAAAGCGCTCGGAGCCGATCCGAAGAACATTGTGGCGGCGATCGGGCCCTCCATCGGCCAGTGCTGCTACGAGGTCAGTCCGGAGACGGCAGCCCACTTCGACCGGTGGAGAACCACCACTCATGGTGAATTGAAGCCGCATCTGGATCTTCCTTCGATCAATGAACACCAGCTTATGGAAGAAGGCGTCCACCGGGTATGGAAGTCGGGAGACTGTACTTATTGCCGGGCGGACCGGTATTTCTCGTTCCGCCGAGAAAAGGAACAGGCCGGGCGAATGCTCTCTTTTGTTAGCAGGATCGCCTGAAAACACGTCGGGCGGACCTTTTGGGCCCGCCCCGAGATTCGCCTCAATTGGGTTCGTTTTTGCTTTTAGGCCGCCGGCGCGAACAAATCGGCGTTGTCATCGACTTCGATCTCGTGACGGTCGACCTGTTCCTGACACTTGATGCAGAACGCCGCCCACGGCACCGCAGCGATGCGCTTGGGCGAGATTTCCTCGTCGCAATGCAGGCAAATACCGTACGAACCATCTTCGATACGGGCCAGTGCGCGGCGGATCTGGCGCAACATGTTGGAGTCGCGATCCAGATTGCGAATCGCTAATTCACGTTCACCCGCCAACTGCACTTCATCGAGAGCGTCGGGCGCCTTCTCGATTACGATTTCGTCACGGTTTCGGAGGGAGCCGGTCAATTCCGACTGCTTCGTTTCCAGTGTTTTTCTAAATTTTTCCAAATCAACCTTGGTCATTTCCAATCCTCGCCTTCTGGGGCTACTTACCGCTGAGGCCTCTCTTTCGTGTCGTCTGTGTTAAAGACGAATATCTGCCATCAAAGTTTCAAAAAATATGAGTACCGAAAGCTTAAATATTACTCAATAAAGCCGAGAAACTGCGATCTTCAGCACATTTCACTATGACACCTAAGCCCAACACGCGTGAGCCAAGCAATCCCGGTGCCAAACTTCCCATCCCCAACCTCGGGTCTTACATCCTATATCAACCTCTGGTCCTTGTCTATACTCCCGGTGAGGTTTAACGGCCAGAATGTTTCATCTGCCATCACGGGACAAGTCCCAGCGCCCCGAATACCAAACCGTAGTCCTGACCATCAATACGATCCACCGGGTCCACCTGGATCCCGATTTCCACTGACTTCTTACCTGCCAACATATCGGCCGGTATTGGGATTAGACGATGGAAAATACGTTCTGAATCGTAAATTCGCGTATTCGAAATCGTCTTTCCGTCGATCAGAACCATTAGAGTACGCGGCGCCGCGAAAAGTTGCGTACTCGGACACCGGCCCTCCAGTACCAGCCGTTTAGCCCCGGCGGGGACACCCAGCCTAAGGGTTGCTTTCGAGGGCATCCAGCGAACGCCGGACTCCGCAGGCAACCATTCCGGTCCCAAAAGCCAGGAATAAAGGGAATTGCCGATATCGACACGATTCGGCAACCGATCGACGTGGCGGTCTGACTGCTGCCGCCGGTATCCCTCCGTTATGTTCCGGAGGTGATCACTTTCGAAAGAGTATACCACAACCTCATCGTGGGTGATCGCGTGATGGAAGACATTCGTATCCAGCAGGAAGCGGGCAGAATTCGTGTGCGTACCGGTAAGTACAGTCTCTGGAGTTAGATACACATCCGGGATTTCCAGAAACTGAAAGGCGGACTCCCCAAAAGAAGAGTCGAACAGACCGGCTGTAACGCCCTGTACGGCGATCGGCTTTTCGGGATGGGTGTGGCGGGCATCCAGGACTCCCAGTACCAGGATGCGGACGTTTTCCGACCGGGCGCGCCACCAGTGAGACTCACCTATGGTCACCGGGACCACGGCCACCAGCCAAAGAAGGATGACAGTGGCGGCAAGTATCTGGAGCACCGGCGAATTTCTGGCGAATTCCACTGCTCCGCTGGCGGCAAACAGGGCGATTCCGATGGACGGGATGGTGAGGTAGTAGGTAGTGCGGTGGTCCGCCAGCGGCAGCAGAGGGGCGAGCGTGATGGCGAACCAGACGATCCCGAACAGGAACGAGCGCCGCCTTCTCCACGCCGCCACCACACACGCGGCCAGAGCAACGGCGGAAACCGTTCCGGTCAGCGCGGCGAGGGTCGGGCTCATCCCCATACGGATGGCTGGCTCCGGCACGATCACCCAACCGGCGTATATCCGCAGGGTCGCGAAGATTCTGGAATCGAAGTGCAGTGCGTACGGTCCCGAGGCTGGAAGGGGCGACAGCCACCGATGCAGGGCAAAATATGCGGCAGATAGCGCAGCAAGCGGCGCGAGGTCGCGCAGAAGGCGACGATCGGCTTTCTGGATCAGAATGACCCACGCGGCGGCAATTGCGGGATAAACGACGTTGATTTCGAGCGCTCCAAACCCGAGGACGAACACCGCGACCTGCATCCACCAGAACACCCGCCGCCCGGTTTCGATGTAGCGGATCAGCAGCGCCAGTGCGGAGAGGAGGAACAGCGCGCACATCAGTTCGTTGTAGGCGGAACTCCAGTTGAGAGGGCGAACGAGCGCGGTATTCGCGATCCACAGAATGGGAGCGAGGGCTGACGCCAGCCGCGATTGCGTCAATCTTTTGACGGTCCAGGAGATCAACAGAGCATCGGCTGCAGCCGTGGCGAATGCGACGATGCGGAACGGAATCGGGTTCAGGCCGAAAACGGATTCGAGCAGGATGAAGAACCCGCGTTCGCTCCAGGGACGAATGGTGCCCTGCGCCGCGGGCGCAAACAACTCGTGCAGGAAATCGTGGCGTTTGGCGATCAGGTGGGTCAGGCTCAACCAGGCGAAATCATCTGTGAGGAACCAGGTTTGGAACGCCTCGCGGTAGAGCCAGAGCAGGAACAGAATGGGCAGCAGCCAGAGAGCGGCGTCCGGGACGCGCCGGAACGCCGCGCGGAAAGCCGCCATCAGTTCGAATCGAGCGAGGCGGCGGTGACGATGACGCCAAGCTCGCGGCGATCGGCTGCACTGGGGGGCAGCGAATTATCAAGCGAGAAGTCGACGGCGACGGTATCGCCGGTCAGAAGCGAGGCGGGAACATCAGCCGTAAAGGTGTGGGCGCCGGCATCGACGTATTTTTCGGTCTTCAGGGGTTTGGAGCCGATAGCTGCGGTCAGGCTCTGAGAATGCACCTGCTTCAGCACGGAGCCGGACGCGACGAGATTGAGCGTCAGCGTGGCGCCCTTCTGTGCGGCGCCCGGAGGCGTCTTGAGCGTGATGGTGAAGTTGCCGGCGCTCCAGCGCCACGCGCCCGATTCGAGTTGAAAGAAGCCTTTCGTCAACTGCTCTTTGGCGGTCGGTGCGTTCATCTTGAGAGATGAGACGAGCTGCGTGCCGGGTGCTGCAGCAGGCTCCCCCTGATCTTTCTGCGTTGTCTCATTAGCCTTTTGGCCGCAGCCGGAGGCAAGGAGCGCGAGCGCGCACAATACGATGAAACCGCGAAATTGGAATTTTGACGTCATAGGATTTTTTCCACCTGAACTAAACAACTATAGAACGTCGGCCCCCCGCCTTTATCGGTAACCCGCTGCGAGGTCAACATATTGATGCCCCGGCGGTCCGGCGAGAGGCGGAGCCAGCGTGTGGAGCGGGCGCAGACTACGCCTTCAGCGACGGTGGTTTCGACGCGCGCCGTGAGTTCGCATTCTCCGCGGCCGTTGAACACGCGGACGGCGTCGTTCGTCGCTATGCCGCGTGCGGCGGCGTCTGTGGGATGGAGCGTGAGAGTACCCTGCAGATGGGCGTTTTCCGGGCGCGAGGAAAGCGTGGAGTTCACGTTGTTATCGCCTTTCGGTGAGATCAGCTCCAGCGGGAAGCGGCTGCGGAGCGAGGCATCGCCGTGGCGGGATTCGACAGGCGGCTGATAATCGAGCGTTTCGGCGCGGAACTCGCATTTGCCGGAAGGAGTACCGAAGCCGCCTTCCGCAAAGGGCAGAAATGGGCCGGGAATGTTGAGGCGGATGGAGTGGTGGCGGTCGAGCGCTTCGAGCGTGATGTTTTCCAGAAATGGATGGCCGCTCGAGAGCGCGGCTCGAATCATGTCGTCATCGGAATCCTGGAAGCAGGGCTCGGTGAAACCCATGCGAGCGGCGAGGGCGCGGAAGATTGCCTGGTTGGAGCGCGCTTCGCCGGGCGGCTGCAGCGCGGGCCGCGCGAGCTGCAGGTAGTAATGACCGTACGGTTTGTGGAGATCGGTGTTTTCGAGGAACGTGGTGGCCGGCAGCACGATATCGGCGAAATCGGCGGTATCGGTCTGGAGCTGCTCGATCACGACGGTGAACAGGTCTTCACGCCGGAGTCCGTGACGGACGGTGTTCTGATCGGGCGCGATGGCGGCGGGGTTCGAGTTATAGACGACCAACGCGCGGACGGGCGGATCACTCAGCTTCGTGAGTGCGTCGCCCAGCTGCGTCATATTGACAGTGCGGGCTTCGCGGCCGAGCGGAGAGCGCAACTGTAGCTCCGGCATCTCGACGGCTTTCGAATTCAACTGGAACGCGTATGAAGTGGAGAGCTGAACGCCGCCACCCACGTCGCGCCATGCGCCGGTGAGCGCGGGCAGGAGAGAAATGAGCCGCACCGCCATGGCGCCGCGGTCGGAGCGCTGCACGCCGTAGTTCAGGCGAATCACGGCGGGCCGCGTGGTGGCGTATTCGCGCGCGAGATCGACGATGTCCTTCGCGGGAATGCCGGTCAACTGCGCGGCGCGATCCGGCGTCCAGTCGCGCACGCGCTCCTTCAATTCCGCGAAGCCGAGAGTGTGGCGCTCGATGTAGTCGCGGTCTTCCAGACCTTCCCGCACGATCACGTGCATCATGGCGAGCGCAAGAGCGGCGTCCGTACCAGGGTGGATGGCGTAGTGGCGGTCGGCAGCACGGCCCGTGCGGTTCTGATGCGGGTCGATTGTGTAGAACTTTGCGCCATTGCGGCGGGCTTCCACGATAAAGGGCCAGAGGTGGACGTTCGTGCCGAGAATGTTGGCGCCCCACGCGATGATCAGTTTCGCGTGTCGGAACTGTTCGGGCTCGACGGCATAGCGGTGTCCGAGCGCTTCGTTCGTACCCGCCATGCCGGCGGTGGAACAGATGGTGCGCTCCAGGCGCGAAGCGCCCAGGCGATGGAAGAAGCGGCGATCCATCCCGCCGTAGTTCAGCACGGCCATGTTGCCGGCGTAGCTGTAGGGAAGGATTGATTCGGGGCCGTTTTCGGCTGAGACCTGGCTGAGGTGGGCGGCGATTTCGTCGAGCGCCTCGTCCCAGGAGATGCGCGTGAACTGGCCCGCGCCTTTGGCGCCGGTGCGGCGCAGAGGATAGAGAAGCCGGTCCGGCGAATATTCGTGTTCGAGATAGCGGGCGACTTTGCCGCAGAGAAATCCGCGAGTGACGGGATGATCCGGATTGCCGCGCAGGCGCAGGCCGCGGCCGGTATCGTCGATATCGACGAGGATGGAACAGGTGTCCGGGCAATCCAGCGCGCAGACGGAATGTGCGGTGCGGCGCAAGTTCTACCATTATCCCGTGAACTGGCTCTATTCGAGAGACGCGATCTTTTTATTGGCTCTTCATAAGGATTTCGGCCGTGAATGGGCTCCAACTCACATTGCCGGGAGTGAATTGACAATCGTGAGAAACCTCTGTGCCAGGATAGAAGTTTATCTATTTTGACCCTATGAGACTTTTCAATTGTTTCGCCGCTATATCCCTGTCTATCGCGGTAGCGGCGCTCCTTCCGGCCCAGACTTCTCAGACAGACAATAATGGCCGCCGGGAATTCGGAATTTCGATCGGTGAATTGAGCAGCGGCGCGCCGAACGCGGCGGCGGGCAGCCTGGATCTGACGGCCGGGATTGCGGCCGGGGTGAGCTACGCGCAGAAGATTCGTGAGCTCGGTTTTGGTTCGCTTTATTGGGAAGTGGACGGGCTGGTGGGGCCGTTGCGGCGCGTCACCGGAACGCCGGTTAATGCTACGCACACGGTTCGCAGCATCTATGCAACGCCTGGGCTGCGGCTTCGCTTTACGCCGAAGGAGCCGGTTTCTCCGTGGCTCGTAGCGGGCGCGGGCTATGCATTTTACAACTCGGGCAATACGGCGATCGACGGTGGTCCGGCGGCGGGTGGGTCGAAGAGCACCTATGCCATCGATTTCGGCGGCGGCGTGGATTATGCGTTTGGGAAGAGATACGTGCTGCGCGGTGAAGCGCGAGGGTACTACACGGGCAGCCCGAACTTTGGGACGCCGAGTGACAATGGGCTGTTCAATTTTGTGGTGAGCGGCGGGTTGGTGTGGCGATTCAAGTAGACGGATGAAAAAGGGGTCTGTCCCCTTTAGTGCCTGGTGACGGCGTCGACTTTTGCCTGGGCCTGCATGGCTTGATCGAGCGCCACGGCGGGATCGGCGGCGCCCGCCATCATGCTATCGACCTGTTTCTGGGCAGTTACGAGTTCCGCCTGAGCGACGGCGAGGTCGATTTCTTCCTTCCGTTCGGCCGCGTCCGCGAGAATGCGGACGCGATCCGGCAGAATTTCCACGAAGCCGCCGAACAGTGCGATCACCTTCAGGGAGCCTTCCGACCTGTAGGTCAGAACGCCGCCCGCCATGAGTTCAGCAAGCAGCGGCGCATGCCCCGGCAGCACGCCGATAAAACCTTCGCGCGCGGGAATCTGCACTTCGGTCACCTGCTCGCTGACGAGCACGCGCTCCGGACTCACTAACTCGAAGAGGATCGTGTCGGCCATCGAAATTGCTTAGCCCTTCATCCCGCGGGCTTTTTCGATCGCTTCTTCGATCGTGCCCACCATGTAGAACGCCTGTTCCGGCAGATCGTCGTGCTTGCCGTCGACGATTTCCTGGAAGCCTTTGATCGAGTCGGACAGTTTGACGTATTTGCCGGGGAAGCCGGTGAACTGTTCGGCCACGTGGAACGGCTGCGAGAGGAAGCGCTGGATCTTGCGGGCGCGCGAGACGGCGAGTTTGTCTTCTTCGCTCAGTTCGTCGACGCCGAGAATCGCAATGATGTCCTGGAGATCTTTGTAGCGCTGCAACACGCCTTTGACGGCCTGCGCGGTTTTGTAGTGCTCCTCGCCGATGATACGAGGATCGAGAATGCGCGAGCTCGAAGCCAGCGGATCCACCGCAGGGTAGATGCCGAGTTCGGCGATGGAGCGCGAGAGGTTGGTTGTCGCGTCGAGGTGCGCGAACGCAGTGGCCGGCGCGGGATCGGTGTAGTCATCGGCGGGCACGTAGATGGCCTGCACCGAAGTGATCGAACCCTTTTTCGTCGACGTGATGCGTTCCTGCAACTCGCCCATTTCGGTAGCGAGGTTGGGCTGGTATCCGACGGCGCTCGGCATGCGGCCAAGCAGCGCCGATACTTCCGAACCCGCCTGGGTGAAGCGGAAAATGTTATCGACGAAGAGCAGTACGTCCTGACCTTCTTCATCACGGAAGAATTCCGCGACTGTGAGGCCGGTCAGACCCACGCGGAGACGGGCTCCTGGCGGCTCTGTCATCTGTCCATAGACAAGCGCCACCTTGGACTTGGTGTAGTCCTTCGGGTCGATGACGCCACCTTCCTGCATTTCGAGCCAGAGATCGTTACCTTCGCGGGTGCGTTCACCGACGCCCGCGAACACCGACACACCGCCGTGCTTCATGGCGATGTTGTTGATGAGCTCCATGATGATGACGGTCTTGCCAACGCCCGCGCCGCCGAACAGGCCGATTTTTCCGCCACGGAGATAGGGTTCGAGGAGATCGATGACCTTGATGCCGGTCTCGAACATTTCGAGGCGCGTCGACTGGTCCTCAAACGACGGCGCCGGGCGGTGTATAGGATACGTTTTCTCGGTACTGACCGGACCCATGTTGTCCACGGGCTGACCGAGAACGTTGAGCACGCGGCCCAGCGTCTGCGGGCCGACGGGAACGCTGATGGGACCGCCGAGGCTGATCGCCTTCATGCCGCGGACGAGACCTTCGGTCGGCTGCATCGCGATCGTGCGGACGCGCCCTTCGCCGATGTGCTGCTCGGTTTCGCAGATGATATCGATCGGCGCGGGAACGTCGAAGCCTTCGCTGATGATGCGAATGGCGGTGTGGATTTCGGGGATCTGGCCTTCGGGAAACTGGCAGTCGATCGCGGGGCCGGCAATCTGCACGACGGTTCCGACCACTTCTGCGTTGGTTGCTGTAGTTGCCATAAAATTCTTTCCTCTGTCAGGGTGCGCTAACCGGCGGCTGCCGCGCCGCTGACCACTTCAATAATTTCCTTGGTGATGGCCGCCTGACGTACGCGGTTCATGTAGAGCGTCAGCGATTCAATCACGTCCTTCGCGTTGGATGACGCCTTATCCATCGCGGTCATGCGGGCGGCATGTTCGGCCGCCGCGGTTTCGAGCATGGCGCGGAACACCGCGACTTCGATGTAGCGCGGCATCAGGCGATTCAGCATGTCGATTGGCGACTGTTCGTAGATGTAGTCTTTGGTAGCAGCCGCCTCCTGCCCCGCTGCGTTGAGCGAAAGCGGGAGCAACTGGATGACGGAGAGCGTCTGCGCCATCACGCTCTTGAAATCGTTGTTAATGATGTAAACAGCGTCGGTTTCGCCATGCGCGTAGCGCCGGATCACCTCGCGCGCGATGTCGCAGGCATCCTGATGTGAAGGCTTCGCCAGAACATTGATGTGCTCGCCGAGGACCTTAGCAGGGTGGCGGCGGTAGAAATCGCGGCCTTTACGCCCCACGAGCGAAAGCGAGATATCAGCGCCCGCATGCTCTTCGAAAAAACGCTGCGAGGCTTTGATCAGATTGGAATTGAACGCGCCGGCGAGCCCTTTGTCGCTGGTGATGAAAATCAGGTCGATGCGCTTCGGCTCGCGCACGACGAGCCAGGGGCTCTCCCCGGCGCGTTCATCGGACTGCGCGGCCTGCACCAGATTGACCAGCATCTCGCGCATCTGCGCCGCATAGGGCCGGGCCGCGATCACGCGATCCTGCGCACGGCGCAGCTTGGCCGCCGAGACCATTTTCATAGCCTTGGTGATCTGCTGCGTGTTCTTGACGGAG
>DASYCD010000065.1:0-5572 GCA_036500405.1 Bryobacteraceae bacterium | reverse complement strand
GGGGGTCGAACCCTCATACCCAGTGAAGGATGCGGGATTTTGAGTCCCGTGCGTCTGCCAGTTCCGCCACTCCAGCCCGAAAGTCTTCTTCAATCTTACGACGACTCCATTCCCGGCTTCCGGAACCAGATATAACAATGGTTCCCCACCCGTCCGGCATCCGGCGCGCGCAACAGAAGCAGATCGAGATATCGCAGTGGAAACAGCGTCCATCCCAGCGCAAGATGCGCAATTCCTCTCCAGATTCGCGACGGGAAAAGCAGCTTCACATATTCGATGAACACCACCAGCACCGTCGCCGTCGGCCCCGTGCGCCAGCCGGTCGCCACCACCTCGAGCGGCCCCGAAAGCGTCTTCAGCCCATCGATACTGAACCGCCGGTAATCCTTCGGATATTCGTGGAAGGGATGGCAGAACGGCGTCACCACGTGCGCGAATCCGCCGGGGGCCAGAACGCGCGTAATCTCCTGCATTGCCATAATCGGATCGCGAACGTGCTCCAGCACCGCGTCACACTCCACCCGCTGAAAAACGCCGTCAGGAAACGGAAGGCGCTCCACGTCGCCGCAGACACTGACGCCTGGTACGGCGAATAAATCCAGATTGACGTACCCCGCCACGTTTCGACCCGCCCCGCCCACATACAGATTCCAGCGTCCCAGTGGAAAATCTTTCGGCTCAGCCGGGTTCATAACGAGTGGCGGCGGGTTCGACCATCCTGCGCAGACGGTCACGCCAGCGCTTCGACGTTCGCCTCCCATACCGGACAGTGAGATTTTCTGACACTCGTCACCAGAGTAGTATCTGCATTACCGCCGCCTATAATGGAGCGTTGAATCCGGCTTCCCGAGTGAGCGCAACGCAACGCCGAGCCATCATCCTTCTCGCGCTCGCATTCATCGCCTATCTCCCCGCCCTCAACATCCCCTTCATCGCCGACGACTATGGCCAGATCCCGCTCGCCCGCCAGTTCGCGGCCCAGGGCTGGACCCCGCTGTACGCCAATCACGAACTTCGGGCCCGCGCCACCTATATGTTCATGAGCGCCGCGCTCGACCGCGCCTTCGGCTTCTCGCCATTCATCTTTCATTTCGCGGGCATCGTACTGCACGCGCTCTGCGTCCTGCTCGTTTACGCAACCGCGCTCTGGATCGAAATTGGCGAGCCCGCCGCCTTCTTCGCCGCTGCTTTCTTCGCCGTCCAGGAAGGACATCAGGAAGCCGTCATCTGGCCCGCGGCCGCCGCCGACCTTCTCGTTTTTCTTTTCGGCATGGCGGCGTGGCTCTGCTGGCTCCAGTGGCTGCGTTCGAAATCGTGGAAATGGTACGTTGCCACGCTCATCGCATTCCTCCTCGCCATCGCGTCCAAGGAATCGGGCTGGATCTTCGCCCTGCTGATGCTGCTGCCCGTCGTCTTCGATCGCGCCAATCGCCGCGGAGGCATTTTCGCCGCGCTCGCCCCGTTCTTCGCAATCTCCGCCGGATACGTCTTCTGGACCTGGACTTCCCGCATCACCGCCCCCGGCTATCACGACACGCGCTTCGCTCTCTCCGCCCCCTGGCTCCTGATCCTGCTGAATAGCTGGTGGAAACTCCTCTTCGTCTGGGGACTGATTGCGATCGCCGTGCTCCTCTGGCGCCGTAAACGCAGCGACTGGCGCGTGCTGGCGATCTCTTCCGTCTGGATCATCGCCGGCCTGTTCCCTTACTGCTTTCTCACTTATCAGCTTCAGGTCCCAAGCCGACTCACGTACATCGCGAGCCTCGGCCTTGCGTGGATAGTCGGCGCGGCCGCCGCGCGCCTGCGCGAATCGGGCCGCCAGACTCTCTTCGCCATCTTTTGTATCGCCGCTCTCGCTCTGAATCTCGAAATCCTCTGGGTGAAAAAGATGTCGCAGTTCCGCGAGCGCGCCATCCCCTCCGAGTTGATGAAAGACGCCGGACTCCACTCCGATGGAACCGTCCGAATCTCCTGCGATCCGCTCCCCAACTTCGTCTCCGTCGACGTTCTGAGGAGCGTGGCCGCCAAAGCCGTCTTCGAACCCGGCGCGCGCAACGACGAGTCCTGCTTCACCGTCGACTACCGCACCCCGGCCGGACAGCTCGTCCACGAATCCCGCCGAATCCTCCCCGCGAAACACGGAACGTTCTACTAAAACTTTTTAGAGAAAAACGGTTCGCCACCCCACTACCTCCACTAGCGGGATTCCCACCATGCCACTCTTCAAAACCCGAAGCGCCGCCGTTTATGGCATCGACGCCCACCCTGTCGACGTCGAAGTCGATCTTTACCGCGGCGGCATGGCCAAAGACTTCATGCTCGTCGGCATGCCGGATACTGCTGTCCGCGAAAGCCGTGAGCGTATCAAATCCGCGCTCATGAATTCCGGCTTCGGCTATCCGAACCAGGCCGTGACCGTCAACCTTGCGCCCGCCCACGTTCGTAAGGAAGGCTCCGGCTTCGATCTCCCCATGGCGCTCGCCATCCTGGGCGCCATGGGCACATTCAAAGGACTCGACCATCACCTCTGCGCCGGCGAACTCTCGCTCGATGGCGCCATTCGCCCTGTTCGCGGCGCGCTTTCCATGGCTGTCTGCGCGCGGGAGCACGGCATCCAGAACCTCATCCTTCCGGCCGATAACGCCGCCGAAGCCGCCGTCGTCGAAGGCGTCCGCACATTCGGTGTCCGCCATCTTGCCGAAGTGGTTGCGCTGCTCAAAAGCCCCGAGGAATTCTCGCCCGTTCGCTCCGGCGCTACGCCGCCACTCGAATCCGCCACATCTACCGCGCCGGATTTTCGGGACGTTCGCGGCCAGGCGACGGCACGCCGCGCTCTACTCGTTGCGGCTGCCGGCGGTCACAATGCAATCATGATCGGCCCTCCAGGCTCCGGCAAAACAATGCTTGCGAAACGCCTGGCAGGCATTCTTCCGCAGCTCGCATTCGAGGAAGCAATCGAATCCACCCGCATCCACAGCATCGCCGGCACTCTCCAGCCCGGCAGCGGACTCCTCTGGGCCCGCCCCTTCCGCGCCCCCCACCACACGATCTCTGACGCCGGCATGATCGGCGGCGGCGCAGGCATGCCGCGGCCTGGCGAAGTCAGTCTCGCCCATAACGGTATCCTTTTTCTCGATGAATTCCCCGAATTCCCGCGCAACGTTCTGGAAATCCTGCGCCAGCCGCTCGAAGATTCCGTGGTCAGCATTGCCCGCGCCAGCATGACGCTCAACTTTCCCGCCAGCTTTATGCTCCTCGCCGCGATGAACCCCTGCCCGTGCGGTTTTTTCGGTGACCCCACCCGCGAATGCCGCTGTACCCCCGCCATCATCCAGCGCTATCTCGGCAAGATCAGCGGACCGCTGCTCGACCGCATCGATATCCAGATCGAAGTCCCCGCCGTCCCTTACAAAGAACTCCGCGCCGGCGAAGAAACCGAAACCTCCGCCGCCATGCGCACCCGCGTCAACCAGGCGCGCGAAACCCAGCAATCGCGCGGCTGCACGAACTCCAGAATGCCGACCCGCCTCATCCGCCAGCAATGCGCCCTCGACGCCACCGGCGAACGCACCCTCGAAATGGCCATGAAGCGCATGAGTCTCTCCGCTCGCGCTCACGACCGCATCCTCAAAGTTGCCCGCACCATCGCCGACCTGGACGCAGCCCCATCCATCGCCGCCAAACATATTGCCGAAGCGATTCAGTACCGCAGTCTGGATCGCAACTACTGGAGCTGACAGGGGGCGTCCGTCCGCGCCGACCTTATACCGGACCGCGGCCGCTACTTACAACAAACGGCGCATCGAGTGCACTAACGTCCGCTCATGAAAGATAGTTATGCTGATTTACCTGCGCATGCGCGCGGCCGCGAGCCATTTCTTCGTGTCACAAGTCCGCATCGTTGTGGCGGCGCGATACAGTCGCAGCCGAGTAAACGCTGAATGCCGATCTCCGAAAAATTTCGAAATCAATCTTCGACAGCCGGATCAACGCATTTCATTAGTCGAGCGACGGCAAAATACATCGGCTTTCTGGCGTTGGCGATCATCACATTCCACTGGAAGACGCTGCTTACCGATCAATTCACCATGATCATAGGCACGGAGGGCGTCAATCAGACATATTCCTGGCTGCACACCTGGATCAGATCGCTTTGGAGCGGCCACATTCCTCTCTGGGATCCAAACGCTTTCGGTGGCCGGCCATTCACAGAGGAAATGGCGGCCTTCTATCCCCTGCATCTGCTTTTCGCCCTGATCCCCCTGAACAAAAACGGGGTCATTTCACCGCATCTGTATTACGAGTACATCGCGCTCAATCGCCTTCTGGGCGCTATATTCATGTTCGCTCTTGTCCGTGAACTCCGCCGCAGCCATTTCGCGGCCTTCATCGGCGCGTGCGCATTCTCGATGGGCGGGCTACTCGGCAGGCTTCTGTGGCCGCAGTATATGGAAGCGTGCATCTGGCTTCCGGCAATCCTGATCTTCGTTCTCCGTTCGCTTCGGTCCGAACATCGCGGCGGCGCGATGGTGAATGCAACTTTGGCCGGCGCCTGCCTTGGCTTATCCGCGCTGACGGGCGGAGCACAGTTTTCGATGCTTCAGGGGATTTTTGTCATGGCTGTAATCCTCTATCATGGATTCGCTCCGGGTACATGGACACAGGGCCGCTGGGCGCGCCTTTCCGTCCTCATTGGAATTTTCTTTTTGACCGCCATCGGCATGGGAGCGGCGCAACTCCTGCCTTCCATCCAGTACGGCCATCTCAGTTTACGCGCAATCAGCGGCGGATGGTTCCCTCTCACCGAGAAAATTCCCTACAGCCGGCTCGTTCACGGGATGTGGCCCGGAAGCATAACGGCCGGGCTCGTGCCGGCAGGTGCGCAGGAGGGGGGTGAGGAACCATGGCCGTACTATGTCGGCGTATTTCCGTGTTTCCTCGCTGCCATGGCGATGTGGAAGTGCTGGCGAAATCCGTGGGTTCGTTTCCTGACCGTTTGTTCCGTAATCGTTTTTGCCATCACCCTGGGAGAATTTTCTCCTTTGTTCGGAGTTCTCTATGCCGCGGTTCCCTATTTATGGATGATTCGCGGCGGCGCCCGATTTGTTTATCTGCTCTCATTTTCAATAGCGCTCCTTTCAGCATTCGGATTCGACAGAATCTGTACCGCGAGTGGTGAGCGGGGGGAATGGGCTCCCGCGCTCCAGGTATTGAAGTGGATTTCAGTCTTCTGCATAATCGCTCTCTTCGTTCCCGTAATATTCACCCAGATCACGCTCGGCATCTGGCCGTGCCTGTCGCTTCTCTTGATTCTCGGCGCGTCAGCCTGTTTATTCCGCTTGATTCTACGGCCACCACAACCGGCCCTTCGCGCGGTGATAGCTCTTTTCGTGCTGTTCGATCTGGGCGCATTCAACTGGGTGGCGGCCAGTAAGGACGAGTTAGCCAAAACCGGGGACATGTACGTCGAGGCGCTTTCGATGCGACCGGCGGCGAAATTCATCGAAGACCAGCCGGGACTGAAACGGGTGAGTGTGAGGCTGGACGTTGACCACCAGCCAAATGTTGGGGA
>DASYCD010000064.1:0-4106 GCA_036500405.1 Bryobacteraceae bacterium | reverse complement strand
AGCCCGGGTGTCATCGAGCGCTGGGAGGGCTTGCGCCGACTGCTTCCGGAGCCAACTCCGTCGCCTCGGCTTTGGGCAGCTTCACCAGGCGCGACCCCGGTCAAGCTGTGCGAACATACCATGTGGGTTTTTCAATAACCCGCCAATTAGGAACTTTCTACTTGGCTGGCGTTAGGAACTTTCTATTTGGCTCCGACAGGGCATACGGCAGGAAGCCACGGCAACCTTTTCCCCAGCCCGATAGGGTCGGCGCGCGGGAGGAAGGGGAATTCCGGTGGCAGAAGCTGTCAGGTCGTTCAGGAAGGATTTGAAGTGAATCAAATCGGTCCGCGCTGGGCCGTTCGCATTTCGCATCGATTGACTGGCGAAAAATATTCTATATGATGGTGAAATCATCAGTTAGACGATAGGAATAAATTGAAAGGTCATACTTGTGCTCCTGAAAACGAAATTCCGGTATAGCTTCCTGTTCGTGGTCGCCGTCCTCAGTTGTATATTTGGCGCCGGGATTTCAATCACGGGCGTTGCGGCCCCTGTGATGCCGGCGGCTGTTCATAGAGTCGGCGTTGTGACGGATACCGGACTCAATGCAGCTTCGAAGTACGGCATCGCAAAACTGATGGCGGCGCTGCGCGATAAGGGCGTTGTGGTCTCGGAAGATGCCGCGGCAATTCCCAAAGACGATGTCGTGATTGTTGCTGGACTCGCTTCGAACCACGATGCGGCTGCGTCTGCGCTCAGAAGTATGGGGATTGCATCGCCGGGAGGGAACGAGGCTCTGACAATCCGAAAGGCGGCGCGATACAAGGGGAAGCCCGCGATTCTTCTGGCGGGCGGCGGAGAAACCGGCCTGATGTACGCCGCACTGGACACGGCGGATCGGGTCAGTTGGGCGGCGCCAGGGGCCAATCCGCTGCAATTCGTGCGCGATGCCACTGAAAAACCGATGTTGAGGCAGCGAGGAGTCGTCATGTTCACGATGAATCAGGCATATTTCGAGAGCCGATTCCTTGATGAGAAGTTCTGGGAACGCTATTTCGCCGTTCTCGCGGATGACCGCATCAACCAGCTCGTGCTGACGCTGGGTTACGAGGACGGCGGGTACATGGCGCCGCCGTATCCTTACTTTTTCGACGTGGACGGATTTCCGGACGTAAAGGTTGTCGGGTTGACTCCGGAACAACAGGCGCGCAACCGCAATGCCATGAAGACCATGCTGCGGCTCGCCGGTGAGCGCGGAATACACGTGAAAATCGGGATCTGGGAGCATATTTATCGGGGTGGCGGCCAACGGGGAGCGAATTCCTGGGCTTCCGACGGAACAAAACCAACCGCCGGTCTGGTATGGGGACTGGACGGCAAGAATCTTGTCCCTTACACGGTCGCGGCTCTTAAGAAGTTCTACGACACGTTCCCGGAGATCGCCGAAACGCAGTTCCGAATGCACGATGAATCGGGGCTGCGAAAACCCGAGATCGAGCCGTTCTGGCGTGATTTATGGGCATTCTTCAAAACTAACGAGCCAAAAATGCCCATCGAGATGCGAGCTAAGGGTCTGTCCCGAACGACAATCACCGATGCGCAGGCACAGGGACTCACGGTCAATCTCGACACCAAGATCTGGATGGAGCAGATGGGGCTGCCATACCATCCCACGCAAATCAACAGGCAGGATCAGGACAATGCACGCCACGGTTACGCCGATCTGCTTCAATACCCACAAACATACAAAATGGACTGGACCCTTTGGAACGGAGGAACGCAACGCCTTCTGGTCTGGGCCGATCCCGATTATGCGCGGCGTATGGCCAGGGGTGCTCTGCTTTATAACGGCGATACGATGGCGGTTACGGAGATGGAAGCAACCAAACTCCTGGGTGAGCCGCACAACACGCCTCCTCGTGATTTTCTGAACGAAAAGTACCGATACTTCGATTGGGAGTTCGAACGTTATTGGGCATTTTATCGAGTGTGGGGCCGGCTGATGTATAACCCCGATACTCCGGCGGACGTCTGGCAACAGGAGTACGTGAAGCGATTTGGCCCTTCCGCCGGACCGCACGTGATGAAAGCGGTGCAACTGGCGAGTACCGTGTTGCCGCACGTAGTGGCCTCCAGCTATCTCTACAGCATGTTCCCGACTACAACCGGATGGCCTGAGATGGAGCCCATGGGAGGACTTCCGCAGTTCGCCGACCGCGAAGAGCCCAGCGACGTAGCACAGTTCATGAGCGTGAAAAGTGAAGCTGCAAGTATTCTCCAGGGCACGGATACCGCGCAGCGCCGGCCTGAAGAGATAAGCTACTGGTTTTCGCGCACATCTGATGAAATCCTCGCGGAAATAACGGCGGCTGAGTCTTCTCTGAAAAGCGCACCCTCCAATGAATTCAAATCGACAATGACAGATGCGAAGATACTCGCCGCGATAGCCCGTTTCCATGCCGCCCGGCAACTGGGCGGTGTTTCTTACAATCTCTATAAGCAGGCCGGAGATCTTACGGCTCTTGACGCGGCCGTGGGATATGAACGTAATGCGGTGAAGGCGTGGAGCGAAATAGTCGCATCGGCTGGTGATTTTTACATCGACAACATGTCGTTCGGGCCAGTTGAACGCCGGTTTCCGCATCACTGGAAAGACGAACTCACGATCCTTCAGCGCGACTTCGATCAACTGGTTGCGGAGCGGGCGAAAGCGACCGGCAAACCCGGCGCCGCGCCTGTAGGTGTCCGGAAGTACGACCCATCGGTGCTGCCGCCGGTGGCGACTCTTCTGAAGCCTTCCGGCCCAGCCGTTCCCGCACGCGATTTCCGGGTCAACGCGAGAGTCTCAGCTCCCTCGGGCGTTAAGACTATTTTGCTTCGTTATCGTCACGTTAACCAGCATGAAAACTACGAGACGGCAATAATGACGCGCGATCCAAAGACAGGGCTCTACTCGGCGGCCATACCGGCAACTTATATAGATCCGAAATACGACCTCATTTATTTCATCGAAATCGTGGACCAGAAGGGCACGGGCAGGATCTATCCGGATCTTGATGTCGAGACGCCTTATGTCATGATCCCGGTTGCGAGGTAGAGAATTCGTACATTTGGCTGGTTGCGATCAATCTGTTGCGGTGGCTTGCCGCCAATGGCCGATCTCGATAACGATCCGCCTCGACCAGAAATCCAATAAATGGATTCATCTGGAAATTGCTTCGGCAACAGCGAAACGAATCACATAGGCGGCGGCGCCACCGGCCAAACAGCGTTTAGATCGACATGTCTACGTTTTGCCACGTAGATCCGCAATTCCGTACAAGGTCTGTGGCCGGAACGCCATCTGCAACAGTAGGCGATTCCCTGTTGGCATGAATGCCGAGGAGTTCCGGAGCCGCCCGCACGCCCATGAATTCCGTGACGATGGCGCCCCAATCGCCACCTTGTACCAAAAACTTCGTGTATCCGGCTCATCGATTTCGGGAATGAATTGCGGCAGAGCGTTCATTTTTGCTTCGATCTTGCGCCTCTCGGATAACAGTGAACGACCCGAAGGCTATGCGGGAACCGGCAGCGGACAGGGCCCGTATGGCAACGTCGGAGCAATTCGGGCGATCGAAGACAAAACCGGGAAGATTGCATGGAACCATCCTTTGCCATCGAACGGAGTCCAGGGCTTGCTGAGTACGGCGGGTGGCCTGCTATTCGGGGGCGATAAATCAGGCAATTTTGTCGCTTATGATGCGGCGACCGGAAAGACCCTATGGCATTCGGCGCTGACGGGGAGTCCTTCCAATGGGCCAGAGACCTTTCTTGTTGACGGCCAGCAGAGGTCCTGGTCGCCATCGCGTTCATGCTAAGCGAGTAGGAGAGCGCCCGAAAGCGGCGCATCGACGCGACCGGAATGATCAGCTGTTCGCTTTTGGCAGGGCACACTGTGCTTTTGATGCTCGACAACCACTCTCCTGTCACAGGAGTTTGTATGTCGGACCAAAGTAGAAAGTTCCTACTCTCACCAAAGTAGAAAGTTCCGGTTTTGAGGGTTATTGAAAAACCCACATGGTATGTTCGCACAGCTTGACCGGGGTCGCGCCTGGTGAAGCTGCCCAAAGCCGAGGCGACGG
>DASYCD010000063.1:0-10220 GCA_036500405.1 Bryobacteraceae bacterium | reverse complement strand
AATGAGTTTTTAGGAGATTTCATTGCCCACCACAGACCCGCAGGCGCTTGAAAACCTGTGCATCAATACGATCCGTATCCTCTCGGCTGACGCCGTCCAGAACGCGAATTCCGGCCACCCCGGCATGCCCATGGGCTCCGCCGCCATGGCCTACACCCTCTGGACGAAGCACATGAAGTACAACCCGCAGAATCCGAGTTGGGCGGATCGCGACCGCTTCCTGCTCTCCGCGGGTCACGGCTCCATGCTCCTGTACAGCCTGCTCTATCTGACGGGCTACGATCTCCCGCTCGCCCAGATCAAGCAATTCCGTCAGTGGGGCAGCATGACGCCGGGACATCCCGAGCGCGGCCACACGCCAGGCGTAGAAGTCGCCACCGGACCGCTCGGCCAGGGCTTCAGTAATGCAGTCGGAATGGCGATCGCCGAGCAGTGGCTCGCCGCACGCTTCAATAAGCCGGATCACACCATCGTCGATCACCACACCTACGGAATTTGCGGCGATGGCGACCTGATGGAAGGCATCACCAACGAAGCCGCATCACTCGCGGGACATCTGCAGCTCGGCAAGCTGATCTTCCTCTACGACCAAAACCGCATCACGCTCGCGGGTGGCACCGATCTTTGCTTTACAGAAGACGTCGGCAAGCGTTTCGAAGCGCTCGGTTGGCAGACGATCCACGTCGAAAACGGCAACGACACCGCCGCGGTGAGCAAGGCGATCGACGAAGCGAAGGCGGAGACGAAGAAGCCGACGTTGATCCTGGTCCGTACGCACATTGGTTTCGGCAGCCCGAAGAAGCACGATAACTTCTCCTCGCACGGCAGCCCCCTCGGTGAAGACGAACTGCTGGCCACGAAGAAAGAGCTCGGCTGGCCGTCCGAAGAGAAGTTCTATCTTCCCGAAGAAGCCGTCGAATACTTCCGTCAGCAACTGAAAAAAGGCCTCAACGAACAGAAGGAATGGGAATCGCGACTCAACGCTTATAAGGCTGCATTCCCCGCGGAAGCGGCGGAATTCGAAGCCTTCACGGCCGGCAGGCTCCCTGCTGATTTCGCGGCGGACGTGCCGAAGTGGAAGGTCGGCGATAAGGCGATCGCGACGCGCGTTGCGGGCGGGGAAGTCATCAACGCCTTGGCCAAGCGCATCCACAACCTGATGGGCGGTTCGGCGGACCTCAATCCCTCCACCAACACGGCCCTCAAAGGCATGGGCGACTTTCAGCCGGAGGTGGAAGGCGCATCGAACATGGGTGCGGTCGGCGGCGGCTGGAACTATGCCGGGCGCAACGTGGCTTTCGGCGTTCGCGAACATGCTATGGGCGCGGCGGTTAACGGTATGGCGGGGCACGGCGGCGTGCTGCCGTTTGGCGCGACGTTCCTCGTGTTTTCGGATTACATGAAGCCGGCCATTCGGCTTTCGGCGCTGAGCAAGCTCAAGTCGCTCTGGGTGTTCACGCATGACAGCATCGGCGTCGGTGAAGACGGCCCGACTCACGAACCGATCGAGCAGATCGCGGGACTGCGCGCTATTCCGTACCTCAATGTAATGCGTCCGGCGGACGCGACGGAAACGGCCGAATGCTGGATCTTCGCGGCTCAGCATGAAGGACCTTCGCTCTTCGCGCTCACGCGCCAAAACGTACCGCACCTCGATCGCTCGACTGCCGTAGGCGATTCGACGAAGGGCGCTTACATCCTCTCGGAAGCTGAAGGCGGCAAGCCGGACGTGATCCTGATCGGCGCCGGCTCGGAAGTGCAACTCTGCGTGGGCGCCCAGAAGAAGCTCAAGGATTATGGTGTGAAGGCTCGCGTGATCAGCATGCCGTCGATGAATCTCTTCGAAGCCCAGGAAGAGAAATATCGGGAAAGCGTGTTACCCAAAGCAGTTCGCGCTCGTGTTACGGTGGAGGCCGGTTCGACGTTCGGATGGGACCGTTGGGCGGGTTCAGATGGGATCACGATTGGCCTTGATCGCTTCGGTGCTTCGGCGCCAGGCGAAGAGATTATGCAGAAGCTCGGCTTCCGCGCGGAGAATGTCACAGCCGCGGCGCTGCGCACTCTTGGCCGCTTCGAAGAAGCGGAGAAGGAAAGCAACTCTTCGATCCAGTTCGAAAAGGCCGCTCCGCTGCACCATGCCTCTTCGTAGGCTGGCGATCCTCGCGCTGGTCACGGGCGCGCTGGCATTCGGCGCGTCCGTTTTCGCCGCCGCAGTCGGTCAGTATGCGATGGCTGGCGATTTCAGGACCGCCAATTCGATCCTGAAGATGTACCGCGACCAGCGCGGCATGACGCCCGAGTATCTGGAGGCGTATTCCTGGATCGGTCGCGGCAATCTGCAGGCGAAGAAGTATCAGGCCGCGCTCGATAACGCGGCGGAAGTCCGGGAACTCTCGCTGAAGCAACTCGGCAGCCGCAAGCTCGATAGCGATCCGAACCTGCCGATGGCACTGGGGGCTTCGATCGAAGTCAGCGCGCAGGCTCTGACTCACCTCGGCCGGCGCGATGAAGCGATGATGTTCCTCAATGCGGAATTGGCGAAGTGGAAGACCACGTCCATCAATCCCCGCATCCAGAAGAACATCAACCTGCTGACGCTGGAGGGCAAGCCCGCGCCGCCGCTCGATGTAACGCGCAGCTTGATTGGTCCGAGGCCGCGTCCGCTAAGCGCGCACCTCGGCCATCCGGTGCTGCTCTTCTTCTGGGCGCACTGGTGTTCGGACTGTAAGCAGGAGATCCCGATCATCCAGCGGATTGAGGCGGCGTTCAAATCGCGCGGCCTCGAAGTGATCGCGCCGACGCAGCACTACGGCTACGTCGCGGGCGGCGAGGATGCGACGCCCGCTGTCGAAACGCCGTACATCGTGCGCGTGTTCAAGGCCTACTATTCGGGGCTCGGCAACGTGGAGATCCCGCTCAGCGAGGCGAACTTCACGCGCTACGGAGTGAGCACTACACCGACGCTCGTGTTAATTAACGCCGCCGGCAAGGTGACCCTCTATCATCCGGGGCTGATGACCTTTGCGGAACTCTCTAGCGCAATAGCTCGGTGATCTTCTCGGCGTCGTTCGGAACCACGATCGGGGCGTTGCCGAAGTTGGGTTTGATTTGCGAGTCGTCCGGCGCCTTCAACTGGCCGGTGTGATAGCGGTAGATGTAATCCGGGTCCTTCAGGACGTTGCCGGTCAGGACCGCGACCACGTCGGCGTCGCGATCGAGTTTCAGTTTGCGGATGCCGGCCAGCGTCGCCGCTGAGGCAGGCTCGCAGCCGATACCGCTGGCTCCGATAACGGCCTTCGCGTCGGCGATCTCCTGTTCCGTCACGCTCTCTACCGTGCCGTTGGACGTCTCGATCTCGAACTGCGCTTTCGGCCAGCTCACCGGATCACCGATTTTGATGGCCGTCGCGAGCGTTTCCGGATGAACTTCGGCATTGAAGCCCTTCGACGTCGCCTTCATGTATTCGTAGAACGGCGACGCGCCCTTCGCCTGGATCACGGCCAGCCGCGGCAGTTTGTCGATAAAGCCAAGATTCTTTAACTCGCGCAGTCCTTTACCGAATGCCGAAACGTTACCGAGATTGCCACCGGGGAGCACGATCCAGTCCGGCACTTTCCAGTCGCGCTGATCCATCATCTCGATCACTATCGACTTCTGGCCTTCGATGCGGAACGGGTTGATGGAGTTCAGAAGATAGATGCCGAGCTGTTCGGTCAGGACGCGGACCAGCGCCAGGATCTGATCGAAATTCGCGTCCACCTGAAACGTCTTCGCGCCGTATTCGAGAGCCTGCGCGAGCTTCCCATAGGAGATGTTGCCGTTCGGGATGAAGATCAGCGGTTCGAGTCCCCCGGCGCTGGCGTAAGCCGCCATCGAGGCCGAGGTGTTGCCGGTAGAGACGCACGCCACGCGCTTCATGCCCAGCTTGCGCGCCTGCGCAACGCCCGCGGTCATGCCGTTGTCCTTGAAAGACCCGGTCGGATTGAAGCCCTGGTGCTTAAACGCGATTTTCGCGAGGCCGCCATACTCCGCCGCGCGCTTCGACTGCAGCAGCGGGGTATTGCCCTCGCGCAGGGTGACGACGTTTGCCGCGGTTTCCACGAAAGGAAACAGCTCACGGTACCGCCAGACGCCGCTCTGATCCAGCGGGGCATTCGACATGCGGCGCTCGCGCCACGTCCGTTTGAGGCCAGCCGGATCGACGTTCGTGAAGTCGTACTGGGCTTCGAGGAGACCGCCGCATTTCGGGCAGTTATAGATGACTTCGCCGATGCCGTAGTGCGCGCGGCAAGCGGCGTTGAAGCAGATAAGGCTGGATTGCATGGGAAATTTCAGTGTAAACCAGCCCTCTGGGGCCTCCGGGCGCTAAACTGGTATTTCATACATGCGTAGTCTGCGGTGGCTCCTGCTCGTCGTGATCGCCCTGGTCGCGGCGGGCGTTTTTCAGGTGTATCGGGTCGCACGTCAGTCGCAGAAGGCCCATCAGCGTCCTGTGCCTGCCAGCATGGCTAAGGAAGACCGGGCGACTGCACTCCATTGGGAGTGGGGGCAGAGCACGAACGGCAAGCCCAGCGTGGACGTGGTTGCTGAGAAGTACCAGCTCTCGACCGACGGCAAGACCGTCCATTTGAAAAATATCGCGCTCCGGGTTTATACGCCGAGCGGCAAGACTTACGACCGCGTTCACACTGATTACGCTAATTTCGACAACGACAGCCACAAACTGACGACGGACAGCGAGGCGGAGATTACGCTCGACGTCCCGACTGAGGGCGAGCCGAAGCATCAACTGACGTCGATTAAAGCCGCGGGGATCAACTACGACAGCGAAACCGGCACGGCGCAGACCGATAAGCGCACGACGTTCGTTTTCGCCGGCGGTGATGGTGTGAGCGGGGGCTCGTCCTACGATCCTCTGACGCACGAGATCCATCTGACGCACGGAGTCGTATTGAACCTGAAGAGCCGCGACCCGAAGGGCCGGCCGATGAAGGTGGAAACCGACGACCTGGTTTATAAAGAGGACGCGGCCACGGTGACGCTGGGGCCCTGGTCGAAGCTGACGAGGGATGCGACGGTGATGCAGGCGGCCACGACGATTGTTCATCTGAAGAGCGAAGTGGCGCCGGACGGACAGCACTCCACGCGAATCGACAACATTGAAGCGCCATCGGCGCACGGCGTGGATAAAGAGAAAGGCAAGCAGGACGGGCGCAATCTGGAGTATTCGGCCGATTTGCTGCGGGCGTATTACAACGATCACGGCGAAGTGGAAAAGATGGAGGGTACGGGCAACGCGCGGCTGATCTCGCACGCGAAAACGGCTGAAACCTCCATGGGCGCGGCGCGCATCAATCTCTTTTTCACGGCGACAGCGAATGACAGCGTTCTCAGTTCGGCGCAGGCGCGGGGAAACTCCACACTGGAATCGAAGCCCGTCGCGGTTGGAAAAGAGCCGCTCGACGACACCAAGGTTATCCATTCGGACAGCGTGGATGTGTTCATGAAACCGGACGGCAAGGATCTGGACCACGTGAGCACGCTCGCGCCGGGCACGATGGAGTTCCTGCCGAACCAGCCCGCGCGGTCACGCCGGCTGGTGAAAGCAGACCGGATGACGGCGAAATACGGCGCGAACAACACGATCCAGAATTTTCATGCCGACACGGCTTCGACCGAGACGCATCCCTCGCAGGTTGAACTCACGAGAAAAGAGAAGCCGAAATCGGCGAAGGATATTGCGGTGACCAGCAGCCGCACGATGGATGTTGCGTTCGACGATAAAGGCCAGGTGAAGCAGATCCAGCAGGCCGGCAATTTCCACTATTCGGAAGGCGTACGTAAGGCGCAAGCGGATACGGCAGTCATGGACAATGCGAAGAACCTGATGGAACTCGATGCCCATGCCCGCGTGGCGGACGACTCGGGAACTACGGATGCGAACCATATCCGCATCGACCAGAAGACGGATGAGTTCGATGCGCGGGGAAATGTGGCGACAACCCATGTTTCGACCGACAAACCGAACGGAAAAACTTCCGGGCAGGGGAGTGGCATGCTCGATCCCAGCGAAGCGATGCAGGGGAAGGCCGATCGTGTGATTTCCGAGCAGGGTGGCGCGCAGTTGCACTACATCGGCAATGCGCAGGTGTGGCAGGGAGGGAGCCGGATTCAGGCGGATCAAGTGGATATCGAGCGTAAGAAGAAGCAACTGACCGCGGACGGTCATGTGTTTTCGCAATTGCAGGATTCTCCCAAACCTGGACCGGATGGCAAGCCGGGAGCCGTCCCGCCGCCGACGCTGATCCGGTCGGAGAAGATGGTTTATACGGATGCGGACCGCCTCGCGGTATACACCGGGGGCGTGACGCTGACGCGGCAGGTGCTTACCGTGAAATGCGCGACCCTGCAGGCATTCCTGAATGACGGTAAGCCGGTGAACGGCAAGACGCCGGATTCGCGCATCGACCGGGCGAGCGCGGACGGCAAGGTGGAGATTGTGCAGAAGTTCCCCGGACGGCAGCGCGTCGGGACAAGCGAGCATGGCGAATACTATACGGAAGAGGGCAAAATTGTTCTGACCGGCGGGCGTCCGTACCTGAAGGATTCCGCGCGGGGGGACACGCAGGGTGAGAAGATCACTTACTTCACGAATGACGACAAGCTTGTGCTCGATGGCGCTCCGAAGCAAAAAATTGAAGGCCACATTCTTCGAGGGAAGTCTTAGGTCCGAAGGCCGATGAAGACGCTCGAAACGGTGGAGATTGCAAAGTCGTATCGCGGTCGGCGTGTGGTCAACGATGTATCGCTCACGGTGACTCGCGGTGAAATTGTGGGGTTGCTGGGGCCGAACGGGGCGGGAAAGACGACGTCGTTCTACATGGTGGTGGGGCTGATCAGTCCCGATTCGGGGAAAGTGCTGCTGGACGGTAACGACGTGACGCACGTGCCGATGTTTCAGCGCGCGAATCTGGGAGTGAGTTATCTGCCGCAGGAACCGTCGGTGTTCCGCAAGCTCACTGTTGAAGACAACCTGATGGCGATTCTGGAGACGCGGCCGCTTTCGCGGCGTGAACGCCGGGAAAAAATGAATCGCCTGATTGAAGAGATGGGGTTGGGGACGGTGCGGCGAAGCAAGGGCTACGTGCTTTCGGGCGGCGAGCGGCGGCGTGTGGAGATTGCGCGCTCGCTGGCGATCGAGCCGAGTTTTCTGCTGCTGGATGAGCCGTTCTCGGGGATCGATCCAATTCAGGTGCTGGAGTTGCAACGGATTATTCTGGATTTGAAAAAATCGGGGATCGGGATTCTGGTGACGGATCACAATGTGCGCGAGACGCTGAGCGTGACGGATCGGGCGTACATCATTAACGAGGGGAAAATTTTCCGGAGCGGGAGTCCGGATGATCTGGCCGGGGATGCGGAAGTGCGGCGGATTTATTTAGGGGAGAGTTTTCAGTTGCCGCTGGGCTATGGGGCTTGAAAGTTTCGCGTTCCGTTTCACGTTTCCCGGTGGGTGATGAAGCTCTATCTATCGTCTCATCAGCTCGGGGATCATCCGGAGCGACTGATCGCCCTCCTGGGCAAGAATAAGCACGCGGCAATCGTCATGAACGCCGGGGATGTTTTTGGCGATGCGCAACGTCCGCAATATTTTGAGCGCTATTCATTGGCTCTTCGAACGCTCGGCATCTCTTCGGAGGAACTGGATCTAAGGAAGTTCTTTCAAAAGCCGCATAAACTCAGCACTAAGCCCGCCGAATTCGGCATGCTTTGGGTCGTCGGCGGGAATACTTTCACGCTCAGGAGAGCGGATCATTTGTTCAGCATCAGCGCCACCATTCCGGCGACGACGACGAAAGAGCAGTATTGCGGGATGCAGCGCAACCTTCTCGCCGAACGCTTTCACCTGATCTTCCACCGTGAAACGCAACTGCGTCCCGGTTACGAGCTGACGGTGTTACGGGGTGGCCCGAAGTTTCCGCAATATGTGCTCGGGGAGAGCGGCGCGGGCAACGGGCCGGCTGCGGGCACGGATGCGAATGGGTTCCGGGTAATGCTTCCGAACCAGCCGTCTATGCAGTTCAGTTAAGAAGCCAGAGCGGTCTCGTTAAACTAAGTTACCGGAACACGATGGCCATGTTTACGCGATTCATCGGAGCTCAGATGAGTTCGAACCGAGGCGGAGCATCCAATGAGCAGTTGCCTCACATTGCGGATAAAACGGGGCTCGCGGGAAGCTGGGACATCGACTGGAGTATCAGATGCCGCCGCTCAATCCGAACGTCCGAAGGGCCGAGTATCTTTCGTGCCGTGCAGCAGCAACTGGGGCTGAAGCTCCAGAAGGTCAAGGATGTTCCCATTGATGTTCTGGTCATCGATCACATTGATCAGACGTCGACAGAGAATTAGTGTTCAGTTGCGGGAGAGAACCTATGTTCTGGATGATGATGCTTCTTATCGCGGCTGGTCTGGGCATTGCAAGGGCCCAGAATTTCGACGTGGCGTCCGTCAGGATTCCGCCGCCCCACGTGATTGGTCAGCCGTATGACATTGCTGTTGGCGTCATTCAAAACGACACAATCACGTTTACGAATGCCTCGCTGGCTGATTGCATCCAATTCGCGTATGGGTTATCCAGCAAGTTGCAGCTTTCGGGGCCAGACTGGATCACGTCGGCGGAGTTCCGATATAACATCGTTGCGAAAGCGGCGCCGGGCGCCACGCATGATCAGATTCTTCACATGATGCAGGCTTTGCTCGCGGAAAGATTCGGGCTGGCTTATCACCGCGAGCAACGGCCGCTGAGCTATTACGCGCTGGTTGTCGCGAAGAGCGGAGCCAAAATGCCGGGACCGACGGACGCTCCGGCGATCATGCCTGCCGGAGTCAAAGGCCAACTCCATATTCTGAGCAACCGCATGCCGATGTCCGATGTAGTGAGTGTGCTGTCGCGCTACATGAAGGCGTTGGTCGTAGACCAGACGGGTCTGGCTGGAGAATTCGAGGTGAAGCTCGTCTGGACGCCGGATGATCGTCCGGCGCCAGAGGACCAGCAGGGAGCTTCGATCTTCGCCGCCGTTCAGGAACAACTGGGGCTCAAGCTGGAATCCCGGAAGGGGCCGATGGAAGTCATGGTTGTCGATCACGCCGAAAAGACTCCGACTGAAAACTGAATATAGTTCGCGGTTCACGTCATGAGGAAAGTCTGATTCCTGCCCAGGAAAACGCCGTCGCCGGTCAATTGTCTGACGGATGCTGAATGTTGTCGATCATCAATATCTCCACTTTCTCTTTGCGCGCCACGAGTTTTAAGCCAAGCTGTGTGTCGAGTGCGGTGAAGATCGACGGCCTGTCCGTGGAAGCCGCTGTTTCGCCCGTATTCAGCGCACCGGCGGCTATGGGCTCACATTGGAGCGTCAAATCGTATGTGCCGGCCAGGCCTGTGTGATTGTTGATGGTTCGTCCTGCTTGTCTGGTGAGCACCTGCGCCAGAGTGTCCAGAGTTAACTGACCACCGATCATCCCTGGACCTAAACGCATGCCGTTGATGTCGGTGGCAGGCTGCAACAAGAAACCCCGTTTGGCCAGGACAAGATCATAGACGGTCAATTCCCTGGGTTCCATGTGAGTCGTTAGCTGAAACCGGTCTGCCAGTAAAGATCGAACCATCAGGCGATACGGCCCTCCTTTTCGCATCATGGCGCTACGTTCGTTCACCGGCGCCGGGGGGCTCCCGGGCTTCGCTAATACATCAAATGTTGCGGAATCGATCCAGCTTGCGCCTCCGGCCACTTCGTTGTCCATCAATGAATAGGCAAATTCTATGAGGCGCTTCGGCGTAGCACTTAACGCGACGAATCGGCCGCTCTCTTCCACAACAATCGAAAACTGACCTCCGTCGGGCCTGGCAGGCTTTATGGATGCAACATCGAACTGGGCACTGGGAGGATCTGCAGTCTGCATCTGGGCGTGAACGACATTGCACATCATCCAGATCGCACTGAGAACTACGACGCAGCCTATGGGTGTCCGATAAAGTTGGGTGGCTGTTACTTGTTGTCCGGTCATAGCGCGGCAATTTACATAAGTAATGCCTGGCAGAGTAGAAATATGACATCCTGGATCGAGTAAACTTTGTGATGGCTGAGGAACTATGAAGATTTCGTGGTTGAGGTGGACAATCCCGGTTTTCGCCGCAGCAGGTTTTGCGCTTTCGATTC
>DASYCD010000062.1:0-3546 GCA_036500405.1 Bryobacteraceae bacterium | reverse complement strand
CGAACTGGAATCACCCGCAGCCGATCAACAACCAGTTGCAGAATTTCGATCTGAATTATGGCCAGGCGGAACTCAGTCTGATCAAGTTCACGATTGACAAGTCAGACAAGATGATCGGTATCCACGTGGACACGGGCTTTGGCGAGACGATGCGCCAGATTCACGCGGCTGACGTCGCGGCCCAGGAGCATCAGGCCCTGCGTTATTTCGAGCAGATGTACCTGATCTTCAAGCCCGCCAAACTGCATGGGACCGAGATCGACTTCGGGCAGTTCGTAACATCCGCCGGTGCCGAAGTCATCGAGGCAAACGCAAACTGGAACTATACGCGTTCGCTGTTGTTCGCCCTGGCGATTCCGTATTACCACATGGGCTTCCGGGTAAATACGCCGATCACGAAGACATGGACGATGGGTGTCCAGATTGTGAACGCGTGGAACACGATGTGGGGCAACAACGACCTGAAAAACATCGGAATTACTTCCGCTCTGACGATGCCGAAGTACACATGGTCGGTCAACTATTACGTCGGGCCGAATCACGCTGGAACGTCGACCGGCAAGCGGAACCTGCTCGATTCGACGCTGTTGTTAACGCCGAGCAGCAAGATCAACGCTTACATCAACGCTGACTACGGCCGTGATAACCGCATCGGTGGCGGCTACGACGATTGGTACGGTCTGGCGGGCGCCGTGACATGGCATCTGAACGGCCACTTCTCGATCTCCCCGCGGGCGGAGTTCTACGACGACAAAACCGGCTTCAACACCGGCGTCGCCCAGGTGCTGAAGGAAGGCACGATCACCGGCGAATACAAGTACAACGACCATCTGATCTCGCGAATTGAGTACCGGCACGATGCTTCCGATCATGCGTATTTCAATCTGAAGACCGGGCAGGCGCCCTCGAAGGACATGAATACTTTCACGCTGGGGATCATGGCGATCCTCGGACCGCTGAAGTAGGTTGATTTCGAAGCTGCTTTTAGCCGCCGGCGTCGCCCTCTTTCCGGGCTTCGCCGGCGGTTTTATTTGCGGGCGACCCAGAGTAAAAAGAGAAAAAATAACGTGGCCTGGTTCGTTTGCGGACGGGCCATTCAGGGATATTCCGGCGGGCTGGCGCACACAATAACGGCAGGCGGCAAGCCCAGGGACTGGATCGGCGGCGAGGCATGGTTTTTCCGCGGCGTGCCGGTTCGCGACCACGCAGGTGACGCTCTGCCGGTGTTCCTTTTTGCCTGGTTCGGGATATTGGCCGCAGGTCTTGCGGGCCTGATCCCCCTTGGAAGCGGGGCGGATCGGTGGCGCCTAAGCGCGGTGTGCGCCTCCACGGCATTGCTTGCCGGGCTGGTCTTCCCGTTGTTCGGACATTGGGCGTGGGGCGGAGGCGGGCTGGCGCAACTGGGCATGAATTACGGACTCGGCCATATCCCGGGACACAACCGTAGTGGTGCTGTTCGGCTGCATGGTCGTGTTTGTCGGATGGCTCGGCGTCACCTCTGCAGGCGCGATGTTGTTCGCCGGAGTCGAGGTAGGCCGCGCGCCGCTGATGGCCGTGAACACCCTGTTGAGCGCGTCAGCCTCCGCCCTGGCCACAGCCGTGATCACGCGTATCGATTCGGGAAGCCCGATGCTTCGCTCACCGCAAATGGCTGGGCAGGGGGTCTGGTGGCGAGTAGCGGGGCGTGCGCGTTCGTCCCCCCGGCGGTTGCGGTGTTGGTGGGCCTGGTCGCCGGCGCGCTGGTGACGTTTTCGGTGGAGTTGCTCGATTTGAAGCTTGAGATCGACGATCCGCGTGGGTCGATCTCCGTGCATGCGGTCGGCGGACTCTGGGGAGCGCTCGCCGTCGGCTGGTTCGGCCGGCTCGAAGCGGGAGATCCGGGGCAGGTACTCGCGCGGGTGCGGGGAATCGCGACGCTGCTGGGCTGCGTCCTGCCGCTGACATGGGCTGAATGCGCTGTTGAATCCCGCGCTGCCGCAACGTGTGGCGCCCGAAGGCGAACATCAGGGGATGGACCTTTATGAGCTCGGCGCTGGCGCGTATCCTGAATTCATGACTCATACGGAGGAGTTCATGCGCTAACGTTCGCGGCCGGCAGCTGAAGTGATTGCTGTAGCATTTTCTCATCGAAGAATGAGCCTGAACGGAACCGATGAAGGTCGGTAGCCAGGGACTCCTTTCGTTTTGGTTTTGAGAACAGGGAAAGCCGTTACCGGCGCGGTGGGGAATGTGGGAATCGCGGCAGCGATTTCCAAGGGCGCGGTGGAAAAGCGAGGGAAACCTGTTTTTGGTTTTCCTCGCTTTTCCATCCGCCCCGTCATTTCCACCGCGCTCCGTTGTTTTGTCTCGAGAGCCGGAGATCACGCGGTTCGCCTGGCGATTCCGGAAAGCAGTTGTCTTTTGGCGCGCTGCATCTCGATGGCTGATTCGGTGTCGGATTGTTCTTGAGCGAATCGTTCCAGTTCTGCCAGGGTTATTCCCGGCCGCAGGTAAGTTTCGCACTGCGGCATCCGGCTGAAGATTTCGAACGGTGTGGCCCACTGACGATAAACGTGCCGCCGCTTTCCGTTGGGTTCTTCGACTATCTCGGCCACCGCGCAGGGGCGATGAAAGTTGATGTAGGGATTTAGATATCGGCGATGAAACCGATCGACGGTTTCGGCATGCTGCGCCGCGATATGGCCGAAACCCATGTGTTTGCGAATGATGGCTCCGTTTTTCGACTCCACCAGCCCGTTGTCTCCCGTGCGACGGGCGCGTGATTTGGTCTGCTCGATGAGCAGCTTGTCCAGTAATTTGGCCACCGTATAGTTGATGAATTCGCTGCCGTTGTCGGAATGAAATCCCCGCACAGTGAACGGGAACTGTTCCAGCAACTGCTCCAGCAGTGGAATCAGCCAGTGTTCGGAGATCTGCGGCGCGGCAGCCACAATCTCCCACTGAGTCACTTCGTCGACCGCGTTGATGTGATACACACCTTTGACGCCGTCCCGGTCGCCTTGATGCACAGTGTCGATGCGCAGATATCCGGGCCGGCCCTGCGGCCGCGGTTTGCGCCGCTCGCCGATCGGGATCGGCGTGGGCCGGGTCGGCTGGTAGCTGGTGTTCCGTTTGCGATAAGACTCCGAATTGCGGAACCGGTAGATCTGCGCCACAGAGATGCCCGCCAGCCGTTCGTACGCCGCCTGACTGTATTCGCCGAACTCGCGTTCCAGTATCCGCTTCGTCGCCGGTCCGCTCAGGTTGCCGTGGCTCTTGTCGACATATGCCAGCAGGTCCACGTCCGCCTTCGTGTAACGAGCGCCGAACTTCCTCCGTTGATACGGTGCCGCCTTCACATGGCCGGTGTCGGCATAGCTGGCGATCAGCCGTGTCACCTGCGCCCGGCTGAGGCCCGTCATGCGTGCCACATACAAGCGCAGCAGACCCTTTTCCCGGCGGCTCAGGCTGACATATTGATGCCGCATCAGCGTTCGCTCCGTCCAAACATAAATTTCCGCCCGGCTCTGGCCCGTAAATCGTACCTCGCCGCTGCCTGCCAGAAAC
>DASYCD010000061.1:0-27447 GCA_036500405.1 Bryobacteraceae bacterium | reverse complement strand
CACTAACAAGATCTACACGGCGAACTATGGCAGCAAAGATATTACCGAGATCGACGGAGCAACCAATGAGGCGACCCCGGTACCGGTAGGTAAGCATCCATGGACGATCGCATCCGACACGCGGAGCAATCGCATTTTCGTGGTGAACGAAGACAGTGCGAGTATCTCGATTGTCGATGGCGCGGGACGGAACGCGCGCAGTGTTCCAGTCGGCGACGTTCCGTTTGCAATTGGAGTGAATCCGGAAACCAGCCGTGTGTACGCGCTCACCTGGTCGACTCCTTCTATGGTGGCGATCGACAGCGCTGCGGGGACCGTTATCAAGACCCTGCCGCTACCGGCGCGTCCTTCGGCGATCGCCGTGAATCCGAAAAGCAACCGCATCTATATCGCGACTCGATCTACCGACAGCGTTCTGGAAGTGGACGGGGCGACCAACACACCGCTCGGAACGGTGAAAACCGGAACGCTGCCTTATGCGATGGCGGTGGATTCGACAGCCAACCTGGTGTACGTAGCCAACCTTGGCGATGCCAGCGTCACCGTTATTGACGGATCGGCGCCGCTATCCGAAATTCCCAAACCGAAGTTCCGCGTCATTGCGTTGGCCGAGGCGGCGAGCGGCGATCACCAGTCGTTCGTCGATACCGCGCGGCAGTATCTCGACCGCTGGGCAGCGGAGAGCGGATTCACAGTGGATTACATCACCGGCACGGAGCGTCTCAACGAACAGACGCTTTCGCAGTATCAACTCTTCATTCAACTGAACTATCCTCCCTATCACTGGGCGCCGGCGGCGCAGAAGGCGTTCGAAGACTATATCAATCAGGGCAAGGGCGGATGGATTGGCTTCCATCATGCGAGTCTGCTGGGCACTTTCGACGGATACCCGATGGATCCCTGGTTTTCCCAATTTCTCGGGGGCATCCGCTTCACTGGCTACATTCCGGATTTCGCCAAAGCGACGGTGAAGGTCGAGGATCCATCGCATCCGCTGTTCAAAGGGCTACCGCCGTCATTCACGATTGACAAAGAGGAGTGGTACACATGGAGCCAGTCGCCGCGGCCCAATGTCGACGTGCTCGCCACCGTGGACGAATCGAGTTACGTCCCTGACAGGCCAATCAAGATGGGAGGCGACCACCCGGTGATCTGGTCAAACCCGCACTTCAAGGCGCGTAATGTGTACATCTTCATGGGCCACTACGGCGGGCTGTTCGACAATCCGAACTTCGTGCAATTGTTCAGGAATGCGGTGTTCTGGGCGGCAGGGCAATGAGGGGCCTTTTTCCGCTGGCGCTGCTGCTTGGCGCGGCGACCCTGTACGCACAGCCAGCGCAACCGAAGGTGCTGGTTTTCTTCTCGCTGGGTGTGGAGGCCGATCACGTTCTTTTCGCCACCGACGCGCTGCGATTCCTGGCTGAAGCGGGCGACCGCCACGACCTGCGCGTGGAAGCCACCAGCAACTGGGCCGACCTCAACGATGAGAATCTCAAGCAGTATCAATTGGTGGTGTGGCTCAACGGCACTCCCCCCGTCGCACAGCAGGAGGCGTTCCAGCGATACATGGAAAATGGCGGCGCCTGGCTCGGCTTCCACGTTTCGGCATACAACGATCGCGACACGCACTGGCCGTGGTTCAGGCAGTTCCTTGGCGGAGGCGTGTTCGGCGTTAATAGCTGGCCGCCGCTACCGGCAAGGTTGATGGTGGATGACGCCGGGAGTCCGGTGACACGAGGTATACCGAAGACATTCATGGCGCCCGCGAACGAATGGTATTCGTGGCGTCCAAGTCCGCGTCTCGATAAGGATGTCCATGTGCTGGTGACGCTGGATCCATCGCAATACCCGATTGGCATAAAAACCATGATCTCGGACAAAGATGCGGACGTGCCGGTCGTCTGGACCAACACCCGTTACAAGATGCTTTACGTGAATATGGGCCACGGCGACAGGATCTTCACCAGTTCGATTCAGAACACGTTGATCGAGAACGGGCTGATGTGGCTGCTGGGGAAGTGAATGTGATCTCGCTGTGTTCCTGTTGAAGGTGGATCGTCTCCCGATACAGAAGTTCCGCGCCGAGAAACACGTACATCAAAAACACCCAGGCATAAACAACCGCTCCGGCCAGCACCAACAATAGACCCGGAATCAGAAGCAAGATGTACGAGTAGAGGATCAGGCGGAGCAACTTGCGTTGGCGATCCAGTTCGCCGCGGCAAAACTCGCGAAAGACTTCGAAGTTACTATCTGCACCCAATGAACGGGGCGCGCCCATGCGCCAGACCTGCAAAATGATGAAGAGAGTCCCGCCAATAATGAGTGCCGAGCCAAGCCGCGGAGCGATGGCGTTCGTCGACGCGAAGCGGACCGAAAACAGGATCAGAATTGCCGCCGCGACGCACCAGGTCCATGTATTTCTTCGCCGGAGTTGCCGTTGCAATTCTTCTGCCCGCCAACGAACTTCGTCGATGTACATCAACTGTGCCCCGGCGCCTGGCGATTGCCGGGAGATGCGCGAATTTGGAGGGAACATGGTACGGAGTTCCGTCAGGAACAGCCACCCGGCCCACCCTCCCTGCGTGGCGCGCCACCGTGGCAGCGCCAGGGCAGGAGCGTACGCGGCTAATGCCATTTGCAGCAGAATCACGAGTCCAAAAGCCAGGCTGACGTCAATAACGGGCGCCAGTTGACGTCTTTCACTATTCCCGGCCCACGCGTTGCGAAGTAACATCACTGTCACTACGGTTAGAACAGGCAGCGCCAACTTCACAAGCCCGAGAGGGTCTTCGGCGATGACAGGCTTGTTGGTGTGAAATGCAGCGGCGGTGAACGAATAGATCACCGTGTAGACCTCCAGCGCGAAGATCCTGGGATCGGTAGTGCTGCATATTCGGCTACTCAGAGTCTGTGCCGCTACGCGTAGAGGGGCCGACGCCATAGAGGTTGGACTGCGCGCTCCTGAAGTTTGTTCCGTTGTGTCCGGTTGACGGCAAACTCACTGCCGTCAGCCGCGATAAACGCGCTGCAATCCGCGCCAGCGATCGAAGTCCGCGTCAAAACTCAGGATTGACCGAATGTCTCTTCGCTCCATCACCGCAATGTGAAGTGAATCG
The DNA here is from genome assembly GCA_036500405.1 of Bryobacteraceae bacterium. Lineage (GTDB taxonomy): Bacteria > Acidobacteriota > Terriglobia > Bryobacterales > Bryobacteraceae > BOG-234. The sequence goes on along the minus strand of DASYCD010000061.1, from coordinate 24,328 downwards.
CGAGCGGTCATCGACGTCCCGCTCTGAGCGATCTCAGCTGCTCTCAAAACATCGGCCTTCTCAACCGCAATCACGTCATCGACAACATCCAGAATTACTTCGAACGCCGGCCCAATAGCCTCACGCCTGCCGATCGCCGTATACCGATGGAGGATTTCCTGGAGCACTTCCGCGTCGGTAACCAGTCGCTCGCCAGCCGCAACGAGGCGTTCCAGTATGATTTGAGCCTCCGCTTTGTGCGGATGGGCCGCTCCGACCAGATACATCGGAATATTGGAATCGACGAAGATCAACTTTCATAGCCTTTGGCTATTTCGTCCAGCATCTGCGCGATATCGCCTGTGGGGAACGAATGCGAGACCGAGCGGCGAATTGCTTTGAGTTTCTTTTCCGGTTCGGATACCGGCCGGCGAATACGCGCTTCGCGAAGGGCGCGTCTGACCCACTCACCTACGGTTAAACTTTCCCGCTTTGCCAGTTGCTGGATAGCCAATAGCTCCTCGGGCGGAAGCAGAACCTGGAGCCGCTTACTCATGCATGGAGTATAACAGGCGCTTCAGTGGAGCATAGCCGAAACGAATTGACTTTGCGGCGCAAAGCGCGTTAAGCTTTGCATTGCAAAGGGCCTCCATTTAAAGCCAACCATGGAACTACGCATCTGCGCTGTATCCAAGACATACTCCAACGGCGTACAGGCGCTCAAGGACGTGAATCTCACGATTCCTGCGGGAATGTACGGCCTGCTCGGCCCGAACGGCGCCGGTAAATCTACCCTGATGCGCATCCTCGCCACATTGCAGGAGCCGGAGAGTGGCAGCGTCCAGCTCGGCGAGATCGATCTGCTGAACCAGAAGGATGAAGTCCGCCAGACGCTTGGTTACCTGCCGCAGGAATTCGGTCTCTATCCGAAGGTGAGCGCGGAGGATCTGCTCGAACACTTCGCAGTGCTCAAGGGCATTGCCGAACGGTCCGCGCGCAGGAAGGCGGTGGAGTCGCTGCTCCGTCAAACGAACCTCTGGGACGCCCGCAAGCAGAAACTGGGCGGATACTCGGGCGGGATGCGGCAGCGGTTCGGCGTCGCCGTGGCACTTCTGGGTAATCCGAAGCTGCTGATCGTGGACGAGCCTACGGCCGGCCTCGACCCCGCTGAGCGCGTGCGATTCCTGAACCTGGTGAGCGAACTGGCGGAGAAGAGCGTCGTCCTGCTTTCCACGCACATTGTCGAGGATGTGAGTGAGGTGTGCAGCAGAATGGCGATCATCGACAAGGGAGAGATCCTGCTCGAGGCCGAACCGCTGCGGGCGATCGACGAGCTTCACGGCCGGATCTGGAGTTGCGAGATTTCGAAGGACGCACAGCGTGATCTCGAGCGAGAACACTCCGTGATCTCGACGAAACTCGTCGCGGGACGCACTATCGCTCACGTCTATTGCGATTCGGCGCCCGGTCCCCGTTTTGAGCCCGTGAAACCCGATCTCGAAGATGTCTACTTCAGCGCCATGGCAGGACGCATCGGCCGGCGGGCGCCGGAGGCGAGATCGTGAAATTTCGCGAGATCTTTCGCTTCGAGTTTGTGTATCAGGCGCGCCGCGTCCGCACCTGGCTCTATTTCGCGATCCTTTTCGCTGCTGCTTATCAGCTGCAGGCGACCGCGAGCGTGGGAGAAGTTCACGTCAATTCCCCATTTGAAATTGCCCAGGTCACCATCCTTACCAGCCTGCTCTGGGTTGTGATGGCGCCCGCCGTGGCCGGCAGCGCGGCGGCGCGCGACGCGCAGACGCGCATGCAGCCCCTCATTTACACCGCTCCCATCAGCAAAGCCGAGTATCTTGGCGGACGGTTTCTCGCGGCGTTTCTCCTCAACGCGCTGATGCTGCTTGCCGTGCAACTGGGCATGCTGACCGCGCTGCTCCGACCGGCCGCATACATCAGTTCATACGTTGTTATTGCGTTGCCCACCGCCTTTATCTTTACGGCGGTCCAGTTCTCGGTGGCGGCGCTGAAACGACGCCCCATCGTCAGCTATCTGGGGACTGTGCTTTTCTTCGTGACCGTCGGCGCCCTCGGGGGACTGGTTACCAACGTCCTCCAAATGCGGGCTTTGGGTAAGCTGCTCGATCCCACATGCCGGATGAACGTCCTTGTCCTCATGGACGAGACAATGACGCCGCACGAGATGAATACGGTTCCGATCGCGCTCGATAGCTCTATACTCGCGAATCGGCTCCTCTGGCTCTGCCTCGCGTCGGCCATACTCCTCTTCACACACGTCCGCTTTCGATTTCGCGATCGGGCAGCGTGATGCGGAAATTTGGCGTTGCCACCCACGCGCGGCAGACGTTCGCCATCGCGTGGACTGCGTTTCGGTCGATCGCGAAAGGCGCGGCCGGTATCGTTGCCGCTGCTGTCACGGTGATCCTGGTTCTGTTGATGCCTGCGCTCGTGGGGCTCAAGGGAGTTCCGATACTCCCGCGAACTGCGCAGATCCTGACTATCCTGACCGCGCCAGTCGCCGACAATCCACGACTCCCGTGGGTGCTGGTCCCGCTGCTCATCGTGTTCTATGCGGGAGAACTCGTGTGGCGCGAACGAGACGCCGGGCTTGGCGAAATCGCTGACGCGACGCCGACGCCGGAATGGGTGCTCTTCCTGGGCAAGTTTCTCGCACTGAGTCTCGTGCTTGTCGCGTGGATGGCTCTCCTGATGACTGCAGGAGTGCTTGGTCAGATGCGGATGGGTTACTTCCATCCCGAAATCGGGCTGTACCTGAGGATTCTCTTCGGGCTCCAACTCGTCGACTACTTACTTTTTGCGCTGCTCGTCTTCGTGGTGCACGCGGTGGTCCATCAGAAGCAAACCGGTTATCTGGTGGCGCTGATCGCATACGCGGTGATCGCCTTCCCGTCCGTCTTCGGACTGGAACACCATCTCCTCATTTATGGATCTGCACCGAGGTGGACTTATTCGGATATGCGCGGTTTTGGGTCGTCCGTCACGCCGTGGCTGTGGTTCAAACTTTACTGGGCGTCGTGGGCACTGCTGCTGGCCGTTGCTGGAATGCTGATGTGGACGCGAGGCGTCGAGCGTGGTTTATTGTCGCGGCTTCGGCTGGCGAGCGGCCGCTGCTCGCGCGCGACGGTGGGGATGGCCGCCGTGTCGATAACGCTTATCGCTGTCCTGGGCGGTTTCATCTTCTACAACACCAATGTGCTGAATCGGTACCGCAGCGCGTCCGGGGAGATAGAACGGCGCTACGGAAAATACGCGGGCATCGCGCAGCCGGCGCTGACGGGCGTCAACCTTCGCGTCGAGATTTATCCCGAGCGGCGGGAGGCCGAGATACGCGGCGTTTACGTGCTCGCGAATACCAGCGCTGTGGCGATCGATTTCATCCATGTGACCACGGTTCCAGGGATCGAGACCGGAACTCTATCCTTCGACCTGTCCGCGACGCCCGTGCTTGTGGACGACGATCTCGGCTACCGTATTTACAGGCTGGAGAACCCGCTGGAACCTGGTGGCTCGGTGCGTCTCAGCTTTGAAGTTCATGTGGCGCCGCATGGTTTTCGCAACAATGGCGCCGGCGACCTCATTATCCGGAACGGCAGCCACTTCACCAATCGGGATTTGTTACCTGCCATCGGTGGCCCAAGGCTCCGGGTCGGTGGCGACCCGATCCACTTCGACGCGATTGTGGGCACCAGTGCGGATCAGGTCGCAGTTGCGCCTGGGGTACTTCGACGCACGTGGATGGAAGGCGGGCGGCGCTATTTTTATTACGCCTCGGATGCGCCCATCAACAATCAGTATGGTGTGTTCTCCGCCGATTACGCGCTCCAGAAAGAACAATGGAGGGGCGCGGGGCAGGCCGTCGCGATTCAGATATTCCATCACCCTGGACATGCCGCGAATCTGAGCCGCATGGTGGCGAGCGTGCGCGCCTCGCTCGATTACTACAGCCGGGAGTTTGGTCCCTACCCATACAGCTATCTCCGGCTGATCGAGAGTCCCGGCGCTGGCGTGGGCGTACAAACGGAAGCCGCGACCATTGAATACCGCGAAGGATTCTCGCTCCTGAATCCTGGCATCGCTCCGCAGAACGTGGATGCCGTGTTTGCAGTCATCGCGCATGGCGTGGCGCGCGGGTGGTGGGGCATGCAGGTTGCGCCCGCGGATGTCCCGGGATCGGGGCTGCTGGGCGTGGGCCTCGAAACGTACTCCGGGATGCGGGTGGTGGAGAACACGTTCGGCCCTGAGCAGTTGCGGCGGTATCGCATGTCCATGGGGCAACAATTCAGTGCAGAGGGGCGCGCGGCTCCGCCATTGCTTCGCGCCACCAGTTCGTTCGCCGCGTCTCGAAGGGGTCCATTTGCGTTGTACGCACTGAGCAGGTACATCGGAGAGGAGCAGGTGAATGAAGCACTCCGGCGCCTGCTGGGAAAATTCGGATCGGGAAAACCGCTGGCGACCTCCCTCGATCTCTATCGGGAGTTGCAGGCGGTGACGCCGGAGCCGTACCAATACCTGCTGCGCGATCTTTTCGAGAAGAACACGTTCTGGGAACTCGCGACGCGGCGAGCCACGACGAAGCAGACATCGGCAAATGCCTGGCAGGTGACGCTGGACGTGCGGGCGCGCAAGGTGGTCGTCGATCAGGCGGGTGTGGAGACTGAGGAGCCGATGGATGACTGGATCGAGGTCGGCGTCTTCGGGGAAAGGAAGCCGTACGTAGTGAAGCAGCGCATTCGCTCCGGAGAGCAGACGATCGTGGTCACCGTGCCGTGGAAGCCCTCCCGCGCCGGAATCGATCCGGATGATCTGCTGGTCGATCTGGACTCGGAGGACAACATCCGGGACGTGGAAACCGGCGCGCGATGATCGAAGAGTCTTGAAAAAACTGATCCGTCGTCTGCGGCCTTTTCGTCTCGCCGTCGCCATAGTCACGGCCGGTCTGATTCTGGAAATGGCCTTCAACGGCCTTGTTCCCCTCTCGCTTCGCTACCTGATCGACACCGTAATCGGCGGTGGAAACAGCGGGAAAATGGCGAGCTTGCTGTTGTTTCTCGCCGTCGGCGCCGTGGCCGCATCGTCCGTGGGCTTCGTGCGCGACCGAGCTTGGGTCAGGATGCAGGCTTCCTTTCTCTCCGGTCTGCGGCAGGAGATGTTCGATCACATGCAGGCGCTCTCGATCGGATTTTTTCAATCCGGACGCGGGGGCGGTGTGCTGTCGAATTTTTCAAACGATATCGCAACGGTGGAAAACGCGGCGTCTATGGCGATTCCCTGGGGATTACTTCCGGGCTTCGAATGCGTTTTTAGCTCCATCCTGCTTTTGGCGATGGACTGGCGGCTCTGGCTGGCCGCCATGCTTCTCTGGCCGTGGACGATGCTCGCGCCTCGGCTGTTTACCGCCAAAGCGGCCCGCGCCAATGCCGCGCGGCACGAAAAAGAAGCGGCGTTGCTGGCCGAGCTGCAGGAGAATCTGACCGTTCAGCCGGTGGTGAAAGCCTTCGGTCTGGAAAGACTTCGCATCGCATCGTTCGGTCGTCTCAATGGCGCCTGGGCAGCGGGCGCAGCTCGCGCCGGAATGGCGAACGCAATGGTTGAGCGCTCCACCACCACAGGCATTCTGCTCATACAGGTTGGAGTCCTCGGCCTCGGCGCGTGGATGGCCGGTGAACACCGCATCACCATCGGAACTCTCGTGTCGTTCCAGGCGCTTTTGCTTCTGCTCAGTAACAACCTCTTGTATGTGATGCAGTACATGCCGTCGCTTATCCAGGCTCGCGGCGCGATGACACGCATTGAGGAACTGCTGGCAATCGAGCCGCAGATCCAGGAATATTCGGGGGCGCTCGAAGTCCCGGCCGGGATCGGCCCAATCGAATTTCGGAACGTGGCTTTCGGCTATTCCGAAGACAAGCAGATTCTCCGCAGCGTCAGTCTTACGATTCCGGCCGGCGCCTCGGCCGCGTTTGTCGGTGGCAGCGGGTCGGGCAAGAGCACGATGCTGAATCTGCTTCTGCGCTTCTACGATCCGGATTCCGGTTCGATTGTGGCCGGTAGCCGCGATATCCGCGATTATCCGCTCGCCTCGTGGCGACGCCGGCTTGGCACGGTGTTTCAGGAAAGCCTTCTGTTCAACCAGTCGTTACTGGAGAACATTCGTATGGCCCGGCCGGAGGCGCGGGACGAAGAAATCCATGACGCCGCGCGCAACGCCGAAATCCACAGCTTCATCGAGACTCTGCCTGAGGGTTACGCCATGTCCGTGGGAGAGCGCGGCGGGCGATTATCGGGCGGCCAGCGGCAGCGAGTCTCCATCGCGCGCGCCATTCTTCGCGCCCCCGCGGTGCTCCTGCTGGATGAAGCGACTTCTGCCCTCGACCCCGGCACCGAATCGGCGATCAACGCAACACTGGCGCGGCTGGCGGCGGGGCGAACATCGATATCGGTCACTCACCGCCTCGCCGGCGCGGCAACCGCCGACATTATTTTTGTGTTTGATCGCGGTCGCGTAGTGGAATCGGGTTCTCACGCCGAGTTGCTCGCGCGCGGCGGACACTATGCGTCGCTCTGGCAAAAGCAGCACGGTTTCGAAATCAGCGACGATGGATCGCGCGCGACGATCGAACCCGGCAGGCTGGCCACGATCCCGCTTCTCAGCGGGCTTCCCCTTCCCTATCTCGCGGAGATCGCTCCCGCATTTCGCTCCGAGACGTTTCGTAATGGAGACGAAATTGTGGTGGAGGGCGATTCGAGCGGCAGCTTTTACGTTATTGTTCGCGGCCGTGTGGAGGTGCTACGCGGTCAGGTTCGCGTGGCCGTGCTCGAAGACGGGGACTACTTCGGCGAGATTGCGCTTCTGACGGGGTCGCTGCGCACGGCGACCGTTCGAGCCCTTACCCCCGCCACCTGCATCGCGCTCGATAAGGAAGCTTTCGATGCGTTTTTAGCGCGGTCGCCCGAGCTGAAGGAACAGATTTCGCAAGTGGCAAACGAGCGTCTGCAAAAGAACGCCGCCGGCGCCTAAACGGCTGCCCGCATTGCCCGATAGTGAGTGAGACAGGAAGGCAGTTTCGCTTTACCGGCCAGCACCTGCTCCACCTCCGCTTTTTCCGCAACCAGATCCCAGAGCGGTTGTTCGACCGCCGCAATCGCCGGAAAAGCGCGGGCGATCAGCGCATCCCATTCGGGAGCGTGACGCACGGGATCATCCGGCAGCACGCTTCCGCGGCAGTTTTTCGATCCGCAGAGACACTCGAAAGGCTCTTCGGGATTCAGCGTGCCGTAATCGTCCGTGATTTCTTCATCCGGATGGATGTCCCGTACTGCGATTTCGAAATCAAACCCAGGGCTGAGACAGGCCGCCGCGCAGGAATGATTGACGAAACGGCCGTGATCCCAGCACAGAATTCGATCGCCCCTGCCATTCAGATAGGAATAGCGGTGCACCTGATGGCTCAACATCGGCGGGAGTTTGGCAAGCCTTGCGGGTTGGATGATCTGGTCCAACGGATCGGCGGCCCAGGTCACGGAGCCCATCGGAATCAGACGCGTGGCGAAGAGCCCGTAACCGATAGCCGGGCTGACAAAACGGAGTTCGGAATGGGGGTGAATCAAGACATCAATACTAACGCACCGGGTGTTTTGAGCGCGATACAACGGGGCTGTATTAGAATCGGTACTCGGCTTTTAAATAACCGACCTGCCTCGTCCGCATCTCGGAAACATAAACAGGAGACCCCGTTTGTCACCTTGTACACGCGCGAGAAGACTCGTGTGGCTGTTAGCAATTCCCGTCGCCGCGATGGCGCAGTCGGGCAACGATATCGCGGATCTGAAAGCCGCCGTCAAAGCATCGCAATCCGCGGGCGATAACGCCTGGATACTGATGAGCGCGGCGCTGGTCCTGATGATGACGGGACCCGGGCTCGCGCTCTTTTACAGCGGCCTGGTCCGGCGGCGCAACGTGCTCGGCACCATGATGCAGAGCTTTGCCATGATGGCGGTGGTGTCGCTCCTGTGGGCCGTCTGCGGCTATAGCCTGGTGTTCGATCAGGGCGGTCCGCTGCTCGGCGGTCTGCATTATCTTTTTCTGCACGGCGTCGGCGCGGCGCCGAATGCCGACTACGCCCCCACAATCCCGCACACCACGTTCATGATCTATCAGATGATGTTCGCGGTCATCACGCCTGCTTTGATCGGCGGCGCGTTTGCGGAACGCGTACACTTCAAAGCCATGCTGATTTTCTCGGTGATCTGGATGTTTCTGGTTTACTTCCCGGTGGCTCACATGGTGTGGGGGAAGGGCGGATTTCTCAACGCCTTCTCCGGCGGCACAATTCCTGTTTTCGATTTTGCCGGCGGCACCGTCGTGCACATCACCTCGGGATTTTCGGCTCTGGCGACGGCAATCATGATCGGAAAGCGCCGCGGATATCCGGCGGAGCCTATGAAGCCGCATAGCCTTGTCCTCAGTTTCGTCGGCGCCTGCCTGCTCTGGTTTGGATGGTTTGGTTTTAACGCGGGCAGCGCGCTCGCTGCATCGTCGCTTGCTTCGAGCGCATTCGTCGCCACTCATCTGGCGGCGGCCGCTGGAGCCGTCGCGTGGATGATCGCCGAGCAGGTGCGCAACGGCAAGCCGAGCGCGCTGGGCGCTATTTCCGGCGCGGTGGCCGGTCTTGCCACTGTGACGCAGGGCGCGGGCTTCGTGCAACCGTTCGCGGCGGTTCTGATCGGATTCATCGCCGGCTTCGTTTGTTATGCGATGGTGTCCATCGTCAAAATGAAATTCGGGTACGATGATTCGCTGGACGCGTTCGGCGTCCACGGCGTGGGTGGGTTCGTAGGGTGTCTGCTGACGGGCGTGTTCGCGACTCGGCTCATCAATGACGGACTGAAGACCGCCGGGGGACAGGCGGCGATGCTCGGAGCAATTGACGGAAATCCACGGCAGATCCTCAACCAGGGGATTGGCGCCGCGATCGGAATCGCGTTCGGGCTAATCGGTACGTTCGTGGCGCTGAAAGTGACCGAACTGATCACTCCCATCCGGATCGGAGCGCAGGACGAAGACGAAGGCATGGATATTGCTCTGCATGGCGAGGAAGCCTACGCCATCGAGGACTAAAGCATGTTTAAAATTGAGGCCATTATTCAGCCGTCGAAACTGAGCGCGGTGCGCGAGGCGTTGAAGACGATCGGCGTGGAAGGGATCACGATCACGGAAGTACGCGGCCATGGCAGGCAGAAGGGGCACAAAGAGGTTTATCGCGGGCGCGAATATATTGTCGACCTGCTGCCGAAGATCCGTCTGGAGATGGTGGTGACGGAGGCTCACAAGGAAGACGTGATTGAAGCCATTTTGGGCGCGGCCAGAACCGGGAAGATCGGCGATGGAAAAATCTTCGTGTATCGGGTAGAAGGCGCAATCCGCATCCGAAACGCCGATCGCGGCGACGCCGCGCTTTAGGACGCCGGGAACCTTTATAATCAGGGTATGCGACGGCGCGCTTCATCGAAAACAGCTAAGCGACCTGCAGTAATGGCGGCAGGCGCTGGGCAGTCCCATTTTGATGAATCACACTACAGCTCTCAGCCGTCAGAATCCGAACCGGAACAGGATGAGATTGCGATGGTCCGCAGGGCGACGGAGGTGCTTGGCATCGACCACGTCGCGCGGTGGATGCGAAGCAGGATTCCGTCACTCGGAAACCAGACTCCGTACGTACTGATAAAAACAGAGGACGGGCGCAGCCAGGTCGAGCGCGTGCTCCATAAAATTGAGCACGGCGTTTATTAATGGTTGTCTGGCGTCTTCAAGGCCGTGCGTGTCCCCTGATCAATAGCGAAGGCGCAAAGCCCACCGGCGGCCGATGGAATCAACCGGGGTACATCTGTCATTTACGCGTCTGAAAATATTGTGCTGGCTGCGATGGAAGTGATTGTCCATCATGGAGGCATCCCGGAAGATTATGTCGCGATCAAAATCGAGATTCCTGACGATCTCGAGATCGGTACGCTTGGCGTTCCGGAAGCCTGGCCGGACCTTGTTCCGGAAATCGTCACGGCGGAACAGGGCACGAACTGGGTAACTGCTTCCAAACAGGCAATTCTCCGCGTTCCATCAGCAACCATGTCGCCGGGCGGGTTTAACTATATTCTGAATCCTGCACATCGTGATTTTGAACGTATCTCGTTCCGTTTCGAGCCGGTTCGGTTGAATCCGCGGTTGCGTCCTTCTCCTGACTAAAGCCACCTATTCCTTCGCCCTCCTGAACTCCAGCTGAATTCTACCGCTGGCGCAGTCGATCACCTTCTCCCCAACGCACGTCCAGCCCAGCACCTCCATCTGCTCCTTCAGGAACTCCGCATTCTCCAGAAACACGAGTTCTTGCTGAATTTCGTACTCAATCGTTGTGGTCATTTTCCCCTCCTCAGGCATCTCAGACTCACCAGAACAGGGTACCACTTTCGCCTTTTGTTCGCTATCGGGCGACTGTGTTTTATATCGCCATTTGATGGAACGCCGCCAATGCGTCATCAATTGAATGGCGTTGCGGTTTTCCCGCAGAATCCAGCTTGTTCCACCGGATGAGGTTTACCGCATACGACATCTGCCGTTCGCCATCGGCGCGCGTCATCGTCATCGCTCCCGCGCCCCACACCGTACCGTCATGGCCCCAGAACGTGCCCTCGCCGGGGACTTCCATCTTGTGCAATCCGAGGCCGTATACAATCTTCTTCCCGTCAAACGAGATGACCGGGACAGTCCGCTGCATTTCCGCGAGCGATAACGGGCTGATGACCTCACCCGCGAGTAACCGGCTGTAGAAGCGGTTGAGATCGGCGACGGTCGAAATGAGTGATGCCGCCGGCCCAACCCAGGACATGTCGAACACGCTGTAGTCGCGCGGTGGATCGATCATGCCAAACCACGCTTCATACATCAGGGAGTGCGGTCCAGTCATGTCCGGTCCGGTTGGGAATTCCGTATCGCGAAGACCGGCGCGTTCGATGACATTGCGCGCGATGCACCTCTCCGCGGTCTCGCCGGTTGTGAGCTCGAGGAGTTCAGAGAGCAACTGGTAGTTCGTGTTGGAATAAATGCCGGGCGTGCCGCCGGGTTTACCGACAGCGGGCGCCTTCACTCCCAACTCGATCAGCTCTGCCGGATGAAACCGCGTGAAGCGGTGGTCATCCAGACTCTGCGGCGTCGTGTCCTTCAGCGACGGGAATGGCCGGAGAGAGGGGTAGGCATAGGGCAGATAGTCGGCAAGTCCGCTCGTGTGATTGATCAGCATGCGGACTGTGATCGCGCGGCCGCGTTCTCCGGGCAGCAGGTCCGGCAGATAGTGACCAACGGCGGTGTCGAGGCCGATTTGACCCCCCTCGACCTGCTGCAGCACCGCCGCCGCGGTGAACGTCTTGGTGATGCTGCCGACCCGGTGCCGCATGTCCGGCGTCACAGGGCGGCGGGTGCTGACATCGGCGACGCCCGCCGCGCCGCGCCACACCCGCCCGCCGTCACGCACCTCGGCGAATATCCCCGGCATGCCCGCGCGGTGGACTTCGTTTATGGCTCGATCCAACTCAACGGGATCGAAAGACTTTTTCATGTCATCATCCTCCTGCCTGATTGGAAGCACTCCAACCCGGCGAGGATGCGGGTTATCTCTGTCTCATCGCTGCATTGTTGAGATAGACAACACCATTGGGCGCGGCGCCGTTGACGAATTCCGCGGCGAATGCGCGCCCGATATCAGCCTGCTCAATCACCCCATATTGTCCGGGAATGAGACGCCCGAACCACGCAACCGAGCGAGGCGTATGCGCATTGCCTGCGATGATTCCCGGCCGGAAAATCGCCAGACGTTCGAAACCGATAGCCTGAATCGCTTCTTCTTTTAATCCCATAACGCGCGCATAGCGAATCCTGCTTTTCGGTGTGCTTCCGGCAGCGGAGAGCAGGGCAAAACGAGAAACTCCTCCGGCATGGCAACCACGCGCAAAACCACCGGCGACGCCAATTTCGAGTGCCTTCAATTCCGCCTCGCTCCAGTTGATGCTGCCTTTGCCGACGCCGACACAGGAAGCCCCATAGACAGGGTCGCCTAGCGCGGACACGTCCGCTGCAAGCCTGGACACTTCGCCGGGAAACTGCGCGCTTGCCGTATCCAGGGTGACCTGCCGCAGGCGATCGCCGGTGGGCAGGGGAGCGGTCTTGCGATTAACCATCACCACTTCGGCGCAGGAGGGCTGAGCGATCAGCGCCCGTACCACTGCGGATCCAACCTGCCCAGTACCACCGATGATGAGGACCCGAAATCCCGTTAGTGTCCTGTTCGCTTGTAACAAATCGCCTGTTTTCATGTAATCTAATTAAAACCCACCCGCGCCAGGGCGCAGGAGCAAGGTGGTAACGGAGGTTCCAATGAAACGGTATTCGCTGGTCGCTGCCTGCTTCGCGATGGCGATCATTTCCCCCCTGCGGGCGAATCTCCACCTCCCCGATCCAGCAGACAGTCAACGGCCTGATTGTCGGCCATAACTACAATTTGACTTTTTACGATGCCCTGGATCAGGACACGGAAACCAACATCACGGTTCCCGGACCACTCAGGCTTATTGGCAGGTGACGTTCGGCGCACTTACACAGAACACCGCAACAATGTACGCCGATGGTTCTCTTGGTACCTTCACTAACTGGTCGCTTCAGAGCATGAACTTCAAAGCGACGGGAGTCTCTCAGGTTCTGAGCTTCTTCGCCATCGATGTGGGCGATCCGCCTCTCGCGATGCTCGATGGGGCTTCTCTCAAAGACACTATTGCTCGGAACCGGGCCGCTATTGCGCTTGCCGCAGGAGGCCTGGCGCTCGGCGCCTGGAAAATTCGCGGCCGGAAAACACACGCTTGATTCGTGGGCTTCGCGGGCGATATCGGCTATTACTACCTCACCAGCCACCTGCCCAACCGCGTGCTCGCGATTCCGCTTGGCCTGCTTGCTGTCGCGCTTGCGCGATTTACGCCACCGTGGTCCCTGGTCTACCTGCCTGGACTTGCCCCCGGCACGCGCAGCACTGTCGACTGGGTTCCGCTCGCGATTGCGCTCGTCAGCAGTATGTGTGGTTACTTTGTCCATTCCAACGTTCGCGCCGGGCTTGGCTGGCTGCATTATGTGATCGCGACTCCTGCCTTCCATCACTGGCACCACGACAACATTGCCGAGCGTTGCCGCCACACCAATTACGCTCCGCTGTTTCCCTGGCTCGATCGCCTGTTCGGCAGTCACTTCCTGGCGTAACGATAAAAAACTCTTGAAATCTACAGCATGATGTAGTAGCGTAAGCTACAGCATACTGTAGTAGATCGAAATTGCGATGCCGCAGCCAAAACTCAGCCGATTAGAACTTCGAATCATGGATACTCTCTGGACGCGAGGTCCTTCTTCTGTTCGCGAACTGCTCGAAGCCTTTCCTGAGCCGGAAAGGCTCGCCTATACGACCGTGCAGACGGTCGTATACCGGCTGGAAGCGAAGAAGGCGATACGACGAATCGACAAAGTCAGCAATGCGCATGTGTTCGAGGCGGTTGTCTCGCGCAGTTCGGCACAGCATCGCCTGATCGACGACCTGGTGGCGTTGTTCGGCGGCAAACGCCTGCCCATCGTGACGCACCTGATCGAATCGGGAACACTCACGCCGGAGGAAGTGCGCGAAGCCCGCAAAGCGCTGCGAAATCTGTCGAAGAAGGAGAAGCCTCAATGATCCCGGACCAGTTGCATCCGCTTGTTAGTCACCTGGTGCAGTCGACCTTGTTTGCGTCGATGGCGGGTCTTTTGGCGCTGATTCTGAGGCGAAACCGGGCGCAAATCCGATACTGTCTCTGGCTCGCCGCGTCGATTAAGTTCTGCATCCCGTTTTCTCTTCTGGTCGCAGCCGGAAATCATTTGGCGTGGCGTACGACGCCGAAAGCCGCGCCATTGGTTGCCTCTCACCCTGTAGCGGAGATCGCTCAGTCCGTCCTGATTTCCGTATTTCCCACAGCGGCGCCTGCGCCAACTCCGTCTGGGCCAGACACTCTTTGGGCGGTCTGCTGCGCAATTTGGGCGATCGGCTTTGCGATTGTGGCGTTCTCCTGGTGGAGACGCTGGCGCCAGATGCGAGGCGCGCTGCGCGCGGCAAAACCGCTGAGTGTGCTCGACGAAATTCAGGTCGTGTCTTCTCCGGCGTTCATCGAACCGGGAGTCTTCGGAATTCGACGGCCCGTCCTGCTGATGCCGGATGGCGTTGTTGATCAGCTCACTGCGCCGCAGCTCGAGGCCATTCTGGCGCATGAACTCTGTCATATTCGGCGGAGCGACAATCTGGCGGCGGCGATTCATATGGTGGTGGAGGCGCTGTTTTGGTTTTATCCGGTCGTCTGGTGGCTGGGCGCCCGGCTGATGCAGGAACGCGAGCGGGCGTGCGATGAAGAAGTGCTCCATCTGGGCAATGCGCCGGAAGTCTACGCAGAGGGCATTCTCCGGATATGCGAGTTGTACCTGAAATCGCCGTTGCCCTGCGTAGCCGGAGTGACCGGGGCAAATCTCAAAAAGCGCGTCGAGCAGATCATGAGCAACCGCATTGCGCACGCGCTGAACGGCAGAAAGAAACTACTGCTCGCCGGGGCCGGAGTGGTTGCAGTGTCAGTGCCGATTCTGGTTGGCACGATGAACGCGTCGACGCCGAGATTCGACGTGGCGTCCATCAAGCTCTGCAATGACGTGCCCGGAAACAAATGGGGCGCGGGCGCCGCATACTCCCCAGGACGAATGAACACAGGATGCCTGCCCCTCGCAGCCGAGGACAGCACCGGATTGATTCAGCGCGCTTATGTCCGGTTCGCGGATGGGCGCGCCCATAAGTTCGGATTGCTCCACATTACAGGCGGTCCCGAGTGGGTCCACTCGGATCTGTACAGCATCGAAGCAACCGCGGCCGGGAAGCCGGCGATCGAACTGATGCAGGGGCCGATGCTGCAGGCCTTGCTCGAAGAACGCTTTGCTTTGCGAATCCATCGCGGTGTTCGACCGAGCCCGGTCTATGCGCTGACCCTGGCTGACGGCGCTTCGCGTCTGAAACCATTTGTCCAAGGAGATTGCGTTCCGACGCCGGCCATGCCGCCACTACCGGAACTGCAACCCGGGCAGCGGTACTGCAGATCCATCATCACGCGCGGACCGGGGGTGGATGCGGAAGGCGCGAGCCTCGGAGAATTCGCGCAGTTACTCAGCGTCTTTCTTGACCGGCCAGTCATCGATAAGAGCGGACTCACGGGCCGATTCAATATCCATCTGGAATTCTCCGCCGATGATGCGACACCCGGGATGCCACCGGCTCCGGATCCAAACCGGCCTCCGATCTTCACGGCTATCCATGACCAACTCGGCCTTCGGCTGCAGGCCGCGACTGGACCGGTTGAATCCATCGTGATCGATCACGTTGAGCGGCCGTCAGCGAACTGATATCGAACGCACTGAGGAGATCCCCCTAAAATCGGATCAGACAGGTCCGCAGAGAGGGTTCTTCCAAGCCATGGGTGTCGCAGCCGCGCAGAGCATCTTCCTCGTATTGCTATTCGCCATTGTGGTCTTCGCGGCATCTGCGCGAAAGCTGGAGACGCCGTACTCCATCGTTTCCGTGATCGGCGGGCTGGCGCTCGCATTCATACCAGGCATCCCGCGAATTCCCCTGAATCCGGATGTCATCTTCCTGATCTTTCTGCCGCCGCTGCTCTACGGCGCCGCATGGAACACTTCATGGCAGGATTTCCGTCGCAACGCCATCAGCATCGCGCTTCTTGCCGTCGGACTAGTCGGATTTACGGTCGCGGCGGTGGCTGCGGTTGGTCCGATGGTTTTGCCGGGCTTCGATTGGCGGGTCGCGTTCGTGCTCGGCGCGGTGGTAGCAACAACGGATTCCATCGCGGCAACGTCCATCGCCAGACGTCTCGGTCTTCCCAAGCGCATCGTCGACATCCTGGAGGGTGAAAGCCTTGTGAATGACGCCACCGGCCTACTCGCGCTGGAGTTTGGAACCGCGATGGTTGTGTACGGTGAGGTTCCAACGGTTGGCTCGGCAATCCTGCGGCTGTTGTATCTGAGCCTTGCGGGTATTCTGACCGGACTTATTATTGCGCGCCTGGTGGAATGGTTTGAATCTCAAATTGACGACGCCTCAATCGAAATCGCCATCAGCATCTTCGTGCCGTATTCGGCGTATCTCGCGGCGGAACTGATTCACGCATCCGGCGTGCTGGCCGTCGTCTCCGCCGGCCTCTACCTCGGTCACAAGAGTTCGCAATTCTTCTCGCCCGGGGTACGATTGCGAACTGCCGCGGTTTGGGATGCACTCGCGTTTATTCTGAACGGATTCGTATTCGTTCTCATCGGCCTCCAGTTGCCATATGTGCTGAATGAAATTCGTGGATTCACCCGGTCCGAGGTGATTCTCTACGGCGCCATTTTCAGCGCTTTCCTGATCCTGCTTCGCCTGGCCTGGACATTTCCAGGCGCAGCGCTCTCGTGGTTCGTGCGCACGCGAATTCTTCATCATCGCGAAAAAATGCCGAAGGCCAAACTAACCTTCATCATCGGCTGGACCGGGATGAGAGGAGTCATCGCGCTCGCCGCCGCTGTTTCTCTACCTACCGTAACCTCCAGCGGAAGTCCGTTTCCTCATCGCAACATGATCATTTTTCTGACGTTCTCCGCGATTCTGGTGACGCTGGTCCTGCAGGGCCTGACGCTTCCGCCGCTCGTACGAGCCCTGGGCCTGGAGGGATCGCCGGGCGATGAGTGCGAGCAGGATGAAGCGCGTCAACTGATTGCCGAGGCCGCGCTCGAACATCTCAGGGAGATGCAAACTGGGTCCGATGAGACTTTCGCAGGCATCTATAACGATCTCGAAGAGCATTACCGCCAGCGCCTGGCCAGCCTCACCTGCGCGCCGCAGAAAGACGACAGGTTGAGTCCGGACTACTACGAGCGATATCTGGATGCATCACGCAGTCTCATCGACGTGGAACGGCAAACTGCGATCCGCTTGCGGAACGAAGGACGGATCAGCCATGAATTCCTCCGAAGACTGGAGCGGGAACTGGATCTGGGCGCTACGCGCCTCACCGGAACGCAGTACGGCGCGGAATAGGACGCTTGCCCTTACAGGGTCGACATACCGCCGTCAATGATGAGTTCAGAGCCCACCACGAAAGCGGATTCCGGCGAGGTCAAATAAAGCGCGGCCGCCGCAATCTCCTCGGGCGTCCCGAAGCGCTTGATCGGAACCTGGCTTTGAATCCAATCCCTGGTTTCCTGGATCTTCTCCTGCGGTATATCTCGCAGCAGCGCCGAACTGATTGGCCCCGGACTGATCACATTGACCCGAATGCCTCGCTCGAGGAGATCTCTGGAGAACGTTTTCGCCATATTGACTACGGCAGCTTTCGTCGCTCCGTATACCGATGTGGCCGCCATACCAATGTGAGCGTTGATCGATCCGTTGAGAACGATTGCCGAGCCTTTCGGCATCAGCGGGATCGCCTTCTGGACGGTAAAGAAGACGCCCTTCATGTTGATTTCGACTGTCTCGTCGAAGATCTCTTCGGTGACGTCTTCGAATGGCGCGAGCTTCGCAACACCGGCGTTCACGAACATGGCGTCAATACGTTCGAAACGCTCTTTGATTCTGTTCATCGCCGCTTCGATATCAGCGACCCTGCCCGCGTCCGATGGAATGGCGAGAGTTCCTTCGCCGATTTCCTTTGCGGCCGCCTGCAACGTTTTCTCGTTGCGTCCGGTGATTGCCACTTGTGCGCCTTCGCGCGCGTAAGCTTTCGCAACACCTAAACCAATTCCACTGTTGCCACCCGTTACGACGGCAATCTTTCCTTGAAATCGCTGTGAGGTCATGAGGTTCCTTTTGCTTACTGGATTTTACCGATCAACCGGCCGAGCAGTTTCAGGGCGTACGTGCTGACGCGTTCGCGGACGGTGGGCATATCGGGGGGAGCGTTGTCGAGGCCGAGTTGGTCGAGGCGGCTGGCGGCGGTATCGTCGCCTTCCGACGGGTGAGTGGCGACCCAGTAGAGGAGCTTCACCAGATCGTCTTGTGGGATATCTTTTTTCAGTTGATCGAAAACGACCAGCGGCACGTAGCTTTCGAGAATCTCGGTACGGAGGACGTCTGTCACTGCCGGTATGTAGAGAAAATTGCGAACGCGCTGCACGGGATCGGTGACGTAGCCGAGGGGCCAGAGGGGGAGATTGGTTCGCAGTTCGTCGAGCTGATCCTTGAGATCGTCCGGTGGCGGAATTCCGGGCGGTGAGATCGGCGAATAGAAGCCAGTGTCAGCCGGAAGGTCGCGCCAATGCACGTTTGCGTTGATTTCGGCGAGCGTGACTTCCTTCCATGTTTTCGCGTGTGGGATAGGGGCCGCGGAAGGTGGTTCCGGAGTTTGCGGCGCGCTGACCAGCGGCGCGGGCGGCGCTATCTCCGGCGCCGTGGCAATGCGGCGCGGCGTTGGCGTTGGCGGGATGGGTTTGGCCGTCGCGCTGCCGTGCGTTTCGGCGAAGATGCCGATCACGGCCCATGCTGCCGCAACCGCAGTTAGCCAGCCTTTGCGGCGCGCGCTGAAGCGCTGTCCAGCCTCCCAGCGGAACATGCGTCCACCGGCGAGCAGTCCTGTGGCGCCGATCAGAAATAGCGCCAGGAAATCGAAGCCGGATCTGCCCAAGCCGATTCCGTTCACACATGCCTGCAGGCTTGACACGGCATAGCGGCCCGGAAAAAACGAAGCAATGTGCTGCGCCCAATCCGGCAGCGTCTGGACCGGCACTGCGACGCCGCCGACAATCAGCATCGGAAGAAATATGCACTGCCCCAGCGCCTGGACCGACGGCACATTATCCGCCATCGCGGCGATCACCAGGCCGAGCCCGAGAAACGCGAACGAGACCACAGTAAACGCGATGCAGAGATCGATCGGATGCTTCGGCAGCGGCATCCCGATCGCCATCGCGAGCGCAATCTGGAGCAAGCCCGCGGTGATGAGGATCAGAAACCGCACCAGCACGGAACTCGCGATCAGGGCGCGCGTTGAAGCAGGCGTCATGCGATAGCGCCGCCACACTCCGCGTTCGCGCTCGCTCACGATGGTGGTCGGCATGCCGAGGCACGCACCCCCCAGGATCGTTACCGTGAGCAACTGCCCCAGATGCCGTGAAACCGGCACGGGTTCGCTTCGATAGAGCACCCAGAACGCCAGCAGAAAGATCGCGGGGAACAGATAGCCGTAAAACATCCCCATTTTGTTGCGGAAGTAAAGCCGGAGGCTGAGGACGTATTGTTCGGCCAGACCCTTCATGAAGTTCCGCCGGTCATCTCGATCAGGACATCTTCGAGCGACGCCTTCTGGACGTGAAGCTCCTGGATCGCAATGCCGCGCGAAGCCAGTTCGTTCGTGAGGTGCGCGAGCGCGCCTGTCACGTCAGTCACGCGAAAGCGAACGCCGGGGCCGTCTTCCGCGATATCGTCCACGCCCGGAAGCGCGGCTAGTATGGCGCGATCGACAGGAATCGGGGTCGCCAGAAAGACCGATGTCGCCGAGGCTGATTGCGCGATCAGCTCACGTGGCGCGCCCGACGCCACCACGCGTCCGTGATTGATAATCGCGGCGCGATCGCAAAGCCGTTCAGCCTCTTCGACGTTGTGCGTGGTCAGCAGGACCGTGCAGCCATCCTTCTTCATCCGCAAAATTTCGCCGTGCAACTCCCGGCGCGCGTGGGCGTCGAGGCCGCTTGTCGGCTCATCCAGAAACACAACCTGCGGATTATTCACGAACGCAAGGGCCAGCGCGAGCCGCTGCCGCTGACCGCCGGAGAGCGTATCGAACGCGGCATCGGCTTTTTCCGTGAGAGCGAAGCGTTCGAGCAACGCCTGCGTACCGGCGCGCTCACGATAAAAGGCCCCGAAGACCTGGAGGGCCTCGCGGGGCGTGATCTTGTCCTGCAATGAAGTGGTCTGGAGCGCCGCGCCAATTTTTTCGCGAACTTCGCCAGGCTTGCGCCGCGCATCGATGCCGAGCAGTTCGATGGAACCCTCATCCGGCTCGCGCAATCCGACAATGCATTCCACCGTGGTGGTTTTACCCGCGCCGTTCGGACCGAGCAGCCCGAATATCTCGCCCTCGTTCACTTCGAAGCTGACGCCACGCAACGCTTCCACGCCGCCATAGCGCTTTCGCAGATCTCGGACAACGACGCGGGCAGCCATCTCGAAGTGCTTACTTCGCCACTACGTTGAGAATACCGTTCATCGTCTTCCAGTGTCCCGGGAACGTGCAGATGATGACGTACTGGGCGGGCATCGCAGGCGCTTTGAACGAAAACGTGGTCGTCTTCTTCGGCTCGAGCACCGGCGCGGCGTAGATGATCTGCGGGAGCTTCGGGACGTAGTTCACGTCGTCTCCCGTATCGTCACGGACAAATTTATCGGCGGCCGCGCCAATGATCTTCATCGAACCCGGCTGCGCCAGCAGGAAATTGTGCTGCGCGGTATCGGGGTTCGTGAATTTGATGGTCACGGTTTCACCAGCCTTCACCGTGAGCTCCTTCTTGTCATACGACATAGTGCCGTCATCGTTCGTGACGGCTTTCATTTCAATAGGAGCCTGGGCGAATGAGAGGGTGGCCATCAGGGCCGCCCCAACTGCCAGGGTAAGACGCGTGCGGAGAGTAACTATGTTCATTCCTGTCTGATTCGACGCTGCGGCGCACTAGGCTGTTACGGCCAGCGCGCCGCGCCGAAGCTTTCCTTTGATCTATGTATCGTTTTTAATGCTCGGGCTGAGCGGAAGCCGCCGCCGCCCCACGGCCTCCGCGGCCGGAAGCCGCGCGCGCGGCGCGGGCAGCAGCCTGCGCTTTCACCGCCGCCTGATACTTCTCGTAATTGTCGCGCGTGGAATCGTCCACCACCCACTTCACCGCGTTCTGCAGCATCAACTGAAATTCCGGCTTGCTCCAGGTGCGCTCGTCGTGTCCATACGCGGTGTAGAAGACGCGGCCTTTGCCCTGCGTGCGCACCCAGGTGTAAGGCTCGCGTCCTTCGGAATCCACGCGCTCCATGAGCACGGTGCGGTTTTCGGGATTGTGCTTGTTGTGGACGTAAGTCTCATCCCACGTGGTGAAAGGTTTGATGCCCTGCATGATGGGATGATCCGGCTTCACGATCTCCGTGGTGAAATCGCCGGTTCCGTGACGCAGGAACGCGCCGCCCACGAGCGAGATGAATTTTTCGGAGTTGCCGAACATGGCCGACGCGCAGTGAATCGCCACCAGGCCCTTGCCGCCTTCCACGAAATCGAGCAGTGCTTTTTCCTGATCCGGCGTGATGGTGGTGTGGTTGGCGTACATCGCAATGGCGTCGTAATCCTTCAGGATTTCCGGGCGCAGCGCTTCGTCCGGCGTCAGCACCAGGCTGACCAGAATGTTCTGACGAGCCATGGGTTCGGCCATCAGCGGATAGAGTTTGATGCTGTTGTGGTGCTCGGAGCTGTGGCCCAGATAGAGCACGCGGATTGGTTTGCCAGGAAGCGGCGCGGGCTGCGCAAACACGCTGGCTGCGGTGACGGCGGCGAGGAGAATTCCGATGGTCTTCATACATGGACTCCGTATTTGTGAATCAGTCTAGCGTACTTTTTCCCCGAGGTTTGTCGCGCTTTTTGTCCGGCGCGGAACGGGCGGCCAGAAGAAAAACTCCCGCGAAAACGGCCAGCGCGGGAATCATCATCAGGAGGATGGCTTTGTTGAAGGCCGTGCCGAGAGAAGGGTCCTGCTCGACGGCAAGTTTACAGAGGGAACATTGCGCCCACGCGGGCGCGCTGATAAAAAAGAGCGTGGCAAGCCGGCGCTTCATGAGCGAACCCCCAGTTCGAACAGCCGGAACGCATCCGGGAAGAATGCAAAGAGCAATGCGAGCACCAGTATGAGCGGCGGCACAAGCGAAAGCACCAGACTGAGGCGCTCGCTTCCCAGATGCATGAACCAGTTCATGATCATGGCGGCTTTGGCGACGGAGAGCAGCATCAGGACCAGCATCATGCCCCGCGGCGAGAAGACATGCTGGTAAGCCAGAATCAGCTCGATGCACGTGATGCCGAGCAAATAGAACCAGATCCAGGTATACGTGCGTGTGTTGCTGCCTGTCATTTGGGAGCCACCGATAAGAGATAGATCAGCGGGAAGATGAACATCCAGACCAAATCGACGAAGTGCCAGTAGAGGCCGCAGATTTCGATGTCTTCGTGGGTGCGGCGTCCGGAGCGCGCGCCGAGTGCGACGATTCCGAGATAGATCACGCCGCTGATCACGTGGAACATGTGGAGTCCGGTCAGGCCGAAGAACGAGGCGCCGAACAGCGGCGCGCCCCAGGGGTTGTGCCACGGACGAACGCCTTCGTCGATGAGATGCAGCCATTCGCGCGCGTGAAGCACGACGAATGCGATACCGCCCAGCATGGTGAATAGAATATTGCGGACCACCCCGGCGCGATCGCCGCGCTTCGAGGCGTCGACGGCGAAAGCCATTGTCAGGCTCGATGTCAGCAGGCAGAACGTCATCAGCGTGGCGAACGCGATCGACGGCCACATGGGGAACGGCGTCGGCCAGTTGTGGCTGGCTGTGCGCGCGTACATGCAGGAGATCAGGAGCGAGCCGAACGTGATGGAGTCCGAGACGAGGAACAACCACATCCCGAGTTTCTTGTGGCCGATGCCGTAGGGCGATGTGGCTTCTATCTGGCCCGTCATACGAAGATCACCACCAGGAGATAGAGCCACAGCGCGTCCATGAAGTGCCAGTAGATGGCCGTGAGATCCAGGGTGGAGCGCCGCAGTCGCAGTGCCGCCCATGCGAGCGCGAAAACGCCGCCGATGATGTGGAGGCCGTGCAGTCCGCTGAGCAGGTAATAGAAGGAAGCCTGGCGTCCGGTGTTGAGGTAGAGGCCTTCCTGTGCGAGTTGCGCGAATACGCCGATTTGGCCGGCGAGGAAAGTGATGCCGAGCAGCAGGGTTGCGATGAGCCAGCGCGAGGAAATCTCACGTCGCGCCCGCTCCATGGTGTAGCTGCTGAGGAGAAGAATTGCTGTGTCGATCCAGATCAGCGGTCGCATGTGGACCTGCTTCCACAGCGGATTCAGTCCCTGGCTCACGACGTAAGCGCTGGTGAGTCCGATGAACATCATCGAGACTGCGGCGAGCCCGAGGATCAGGCCGGTGCGATTGGCGCTGTGCGGCGCGGGATCGGGACGTCCGCCGTTACCGCGCGGCGGCAGCGTGATTCGCGGAGGCGCTGCGATGGTGGATGCCATTAGTCCGCGCCTCCGGCAGTGGGTTCAGTCTGCAGCGTGAAATCTTCCGGCGCGCCGGGCACGCTGAATTCGTACGGTCCGCGATAAACGACCGGCTCGACGTCGCCGAAATTATCGTGCGGGGGCGGGGATGGAATCACCCATTCGAGCGTCGTCGCCTGCCAGGGATTTCCCGGCGCCTTCTTTCCGAACTTCATGCTCCAGAAAATGTTGAAGAGCAGAATGAACTGCGCGGCGCCCGTCACGAAGGCGGCCCAGGTGATATGGATCGCGAGCGGCTGCAGTTTCGCGAGATAAGTGAACTCGGTGAACTGCGCATAGCGCCGCGGCGCGCCCGCCATCCCGAGGAAGTGCATCGGGATGAAAATCGAGTAGACGCCGATGATCGTGATCCAGAAATGGAGTTTGCCCAGTGGCTCGCTCATGTAGCGGCCGAACATCTTCGGAAACCAGAACTGCAGCGCCGCGAACATGCCAAAAACGGCGGCGAGCCCCATGATCATGTGGAAGTGCGCCACCACGAAATAGGTGTCGTGGAAGTAGACATCGATCGCGGGCTGCGCCAGCAGCAGGCCGGTTACGCCACCCGAAACGAAGAACGAAACGAATCCCAGCGCGTACATCATGGAGGCCGTGCAGCGGATTTGTCCGCCCCAGAGCGTCGCAAGCCAGTTGAAGACTTTGATCGCGGAGGGCACGCCGACTGTGAGCGTCAGAACGGAAAAAACCATCCCGGCCAGCGGGCTCATGCCGCTCGCGAACATGTGGTGGCCCCACACGATGAAGCCGATGAAGCCGATCGAAAACGTCGCAATGACCATCGCGCGGTAGGCGAAGATCGGCTTCCGGGAGAACGTCGAGATGATGTGCGACGTGATTCCCATGCCCGGCAGGATGATGATGTAGACCTCCGGGTGTCC
>DASYCD010000060.1:0-2954 GCA_036500405.1 Bryobacteraceae bacterium | reverse complement strand
CGGAGGGAGCGGATTCGCGTCGGCAACGGCCCGTCGCGCCGAAATATCGAGGTCGTAACTGCCGCTTGGGTGCGATACGTTCACGTTACTGACCGCGCCGTTCCGCGAGATCGTGAATGAAATTCCCACGCGTTGCGTGGCAGCCGCATGCACACCAGACCGGTTCCATTTGCTGGAAATCGCGTTGTTCATCTGGGTGACGTAGGCGCCAAACTGGAAACCGAGCGTGGAGGCCTCCCCAATGTCGATCCCGTTCGATCCCTGGATGCCGTAATCTTTTGAGCTCAAGGCCTGCGGCGCTTTGGAGTAAACCTGATTGGGTTTATATTCCGCTGATGGCGGACGGAACGCGGTTCGCGATTGTTCACGCGGCGAAACTTTTTTGACCTTGTCCGGAATCGCAATCGCCTTCGGTTCCGGCGCTTTCACCTGCTGCGCCTGTTTCACGGGGGCGGGAGCCTGCGGAACGACGGAAGTTGAATCGTTTGCCAGCGGATTATCGGGCGCTTCCCGGTGCGGAATCGGCACGGTCTTGACCATGCTGACCCCGATCGAGCCCGAAGAGACGTGGGCCGAACCCCAGGTGATCTTCGCAAACTGCCAGACTCCAGAGAAGATCAGTACGGCCGCAAGGGCCGCGTGCACGCCCAGCGATCCGGCGAAATATTTGCCGAGCGGATCGTATTGGGGCATCGTCTGCATCGTTATCGGTGGGAGCCTGAGTTTGCCGGTTGCGTGACCAGCTGAATGTTGAACTTTCCCTGGCCCAACTCCGCGCCTACCTGAGCGAGAATGTCCCAGGTCACCTGTCCATCCGCCTGAACGTAGACAGCGTTCTGATCCGGAAAGCGTTTGTGCAGCGTGTCCACCAGATTCACCAGTTGCACCCGATTGCTGTTGAGGTAGAGATCGCCCTTCTGGGAAATCAGCACCACCGGTAAATCTTTCGTGCTCGTCGCGACCGTCTTCGTCTTTGGCACCTGCACTTCGATCCCATAATCCATGACGTGCGCCGTGATGATAAAGATGATCAGCAGCACCAAAACTACGTCGACAAAAGGCGTGACGTTGATATCCGCCATCGAAGGCATCCCGCGCGACCGTCTGCCCCTCGTGCCGCCGCTTGCCATTTGAAACGCCATGAAACCGCTTAGCCCCCCACCCGCCTGCGTCTACTCACCCGTAGTCCGCTCGATCATGTTGATGTACTCGAACGAGAAGTTATCGAAGCGGTCACCCATCTCTTTCAATTTGCGCCCAAACACGTTGTAGAAAATTGCCGCAGGGATTGCGGCAATCAGACCCACACCCGTGGCGACCAGCGCATCCGCCACGCCGGGGCCTACGGACGTAAGTGCCGTGCTTCCGGACGTCCCCAAGTCCTGAAAGACGCGCACAATCCCCATGACAGTTCCAAACAATCCGATAAACGGAGAAACCGTCGCAATGGTTGCAAGCCAGTTGAGATTATGTTCGAACCTGGAAAGCTGCTCGCTGATGCCGACCTGCAGGCTGCGCGAGATCGCTTCTTTGTTGATGAGCCGGCGATGCGTGTTGAGCTGCCGCGCCGTTTCCCCGTAACCGTAATCGAAAATTTTCACGAGAGGCGTGGGGCGGAAGCTTTCCGCCGCGGCTACCACCGCATCGAGCGTATTCGCTTTGCGAAACGCACGCGCGAATCCCGCATCGGAGCGCATGGCGCTGCCGAATGTGGACCACTTCGCGAATGCGATTGTCAGCGAAACGATCGAAAAACATACCAGAACGCCCAGCACGGCGAACGTAAACACGGTGCCGTGGCCAAGGATGTCCAAAATGCCTGTTTGAAGAATGAGTGCGTCGAACGGACCCTGCAATATAGCTCCCAAACTTCAATCTAGCATGCAACTGAGACGCCAAAAGCGTGTTTTCATACTTTTGTGACACTTAACTTCGGCAGAATGGGTCCCTACGGACGCGTATTCGGTTGCCCTATAATTTCAACGAATGCTGCATGAGCTCGTGGTGGAAAATTATGCCGTGGTCGACCGCCTGCGCGTGCGGTTTCACGAAGGACTCAACCTGCTGACGGGCGAAACGGGCAGCGGGAAATCCATCGTGGTCGACGCCCTCGGATTGCTGCTGGGCGGCCGCGCTTCGGCGGACATGATCCGCTCAGGCGAGGAGCGCGCGCGAGTCTCGGGCGTGTTCGATTCGGGCAAGCGCGCCGCTGGTGTGCTGGCCGCGGCGGGATTCGATACGGAAGAAGACGAGATTCTGATTGCGCGCGAAATTCTTTCGAACGGCAAGAGCCGCGTTTTCGTCAATAGCCGTCCGGCGACTGTAGCGGTTCTGAAGGATCTGGCCCCGCTGCTTGGCGATATTCACGGCCAGCACGACCAGCAGTTGCTGTTCGATCCCGCGGCGCAACTCGGCATGCTCGATGCGTTCGCGAAAGTTCGCGACGAGCGCGGCAAGGTGCGCGATCTGTTTGTGGATTGGCGGCGTGTGAGTTCGGAGATCGCGCAGATTGAAGGCTCGGAGCAGGAAAAGAATCGTCTGCTCGATCTGTGGCAGTTTCAGCATCGGGAAATCGATACGGTGGCGCTCAAACCCGGCGAGGATGTGGAGCTCGAAGCGGAGCGGCGTGTTCAGCAGAATGCGGGTAAGCTGCTGGAGACTGCGGGCGCTGCATGGGAGGCGCTGTATGAGGCGCCGGAATCGGCGTGGAGCACGGCGCGAGCAGTGGCAAAGAAGCTGGACGAGCTGGCGCGGATCGATCCTTCGATGGAGCCCGTTCGTCAGGCGCTGGAGCCCGCGTTGATCGCGATGCAGGATGTTTCTTATTCGCTGCGGGACTATCTGGGGAACCTGGAGGCGAATCCCGCGCGGCTGGAAGAGATTGAGAATCGGCTCGCGGCGATCGACCGGCTGAAGCGCAAATACGGCAGTTCGGTGGATGAGATTCTGGCGTT
>DASYCD010000059.1:0-22497 GCA_036500405.1 Bryobacteraceae bacterium | reverse complement strand
GAGCTCATCGCCGTCGTCAACGCCGAGCGCGATGATGCCGCGCGACAAGGGCTTGTTGAATTCGGTGAGCTCACACTTCTTGATCACGCCAAACTTCGTCACCATCACGATGAACTGATCCGGCACGAAGGCCTTGACCGGGAGGAACGCTTTCACGGTCTCATCCGGCTGGAGATTGATCAGGTTGCTGACGTGCTTGCCCTTCCCGGCTGTAGAGGCATCGGGGATCTCATAAATCTTGAGCCAGTAGACGCGGCCCTTGCTGGTGAAGATCAGCAGGTAGGCGTGGGTGGAGGCGACGAGGAAGTACTCGACGAAATCCTCCGTGCGCGTGCCCATACCGATGCGGCCTTTGCCGCCGCGTGTCTGGCGGCGATAGGTATCGACCGCAGTGCGTTTGAGATAGCCGCCGTGCGTCACGGTGACGGCGACGTCTTCCACCTGCACCAGGTCTTCGAGATTGATCTCGCCGGTGTCTTCGATGATCTGGGTGCGGCGCTCGTCGCCGAAATCCTTCTGGACTTCCCGAAGCTCTTTGATAATGAGGTCACGGAGCACTTTTTCGGAACCGAGGATTTCGAGGTATTCGGAGATGCGGCGCTGAATATCGGCGAGCTCGGCCGCGATCTTCTCCTGTTCCATGCCTGTGAGGCGCTGCAACTGGAGCTCAATGATGGCCTGCGCCTGCCGCTCGGTGAGCTGCTTAAGAGGCTCGGTGGCGCCGGCAGCCATGAGGTAGAGGCTGTTGAACTTAAATTTGACGGAGGCGGCGATGAGGTTCTCGCGCGCCTCTTTCGGCGAACTGGAAGCGCGGATCAGGCGGATGACTTCATCGATATTATCGAGAGCCAGACGGAAGCCGAGCAGAATATGCTCGCGCTCGCGGGCTTTGCGCAGCTCGTAATCGGTGCGGCGGCGGACGACATCGACGCGGTGGTCGATGAAGTACTTAATGGTCTGGATGAGGCTCAGCTCACGGGGCTGACCGTTGACGATGGAGAGGTTGATGATGCCGAAGCTGATCTGGAGCTGCGTGTTCTTGTAGAGGTTGTTGAGAATGACCTCGGCCTGTTCGCCGCGCTTGAGCTCATAGACGATGCGCATGCCGTCGCGGTCGCTTTCGTCGCGGATTTCCGAGATGCCTTCGAGCTTCTTCTCGTTGACGAGAGCGGCCGTGTTTTCAATGAGGCGCGACTTGTTGACCTGGAAAGGAATTTCAGTGACGACGATCTGCTCGCGATCGCCCTTGCCCATTTTTTCGGTGAAGGCTTTGGCGCGGATCTTGAGGGAGCCGCGACCTTTTGTATAGGCGTCGATGATGCCCTGCCGGCCGAGGATGAAACCGCCGGTGGGGAAATCCGGACCCTGCACGATTTCCAGAATCTTCGGCAGCTGCGTTTCCGGATGGCGGATAAGCAGGATGGCGGCTTCGATAATTTCGGTGAGATTGTGCGGCGGGATGCGCGTCGCCATGCCGACGGCGATGCCTTCGGAGCCGTTGACGAGGAGGTTCGGAATGCGGGTGGGGAGGACGTCCGGCTCGACTTCGCTTTCGTCGTAGTTGGGGCGGAAGTCGACCGTCTCTTTATCAATGTCCTGGAGAAGGGCGGCGGCGATTTTCGAGAGACGGGCTTCGGTGTATCGCATGGCCGCGGGCGGGTCGCCATCGACGGAGCCGAAGTTGCCCTGACCATCGACGAGCGGATAGCGCAGGGAGAAGGGCTGGGCCATGCGGACGAGGGAGTCATAGACAGGCGCGTCGCCGTGCGGGTGGAATTTACCGAGAACTTCGCCGACGATCTTGGCGCATTTTCGGGTGGGCCGGTTGGAGGTGAGGCCCATTTCGCTCATGCCGAAGAGGATGCGGCGATGGACGGGTTTGAGGCCGTCGCGGACATCGGGGAGGGCTCGGCCTACGATCACGCTCATGGCGTAATCGAGGTAGGAGCGCTTCATCTCGTCTTCGATGTTGACGGGGACCATGTTGCCGCCTGAGGGGGGCGCGGCTTTGGGATCTGGGGGCGCGGGTGGGCGCTGTAAAGGGTTGTCCTGATCGGCCATGATTTTTTGGGTTTAAGTTCTATTTTAGCAGGGAGTTAGGTGTGGTGGATGGAAGATTTGACCAGTGCTGGCTACGGCGTGGCTGGCGGCGCCTTTTTGGTGGCTAGCGGTGGCTATTTGGTGGCTAGCGGTGGGTTCCTGTGGCATCGTTTCAGGGGCGCGCTCCTTTGTTTTCAGTAAATTATTGGGATCGCCGGCGTATTTTTTGTTTTTCGGCATTTTTGCCCGTTCGCAGTGGGGCGGATTCGGCGTGCGGGCGGCGGCGGAAAGGCCCTCCGGACGGAGTGCGCGTGATGCTGCTCGGGTGAGCCTGGGGCAGGACGCATCGAACTCCTTTCGCCGGAATCTGGCTTCCTCAACCGGGGGCGCGCTGTGCCGAATGTCGCGCTGTGCTGCCAATACGGGCGGCGCCAGTGGCATGGCAGCGAAGGATGCAAGAGTGTTTATCCCCGCTGGGGTCCTGGCGATGCCGGTTCCTCTGAGTGTGGGGCTGGGCTGGTGGTGTCTGGCCGGGCTGGTCACGATAGAGGTTTAGCATAGCGGGGACGGCAACGCGAGCGAAGAGCCTGTTGTCATTTCGATAACCCGGCTATTTTGAGGCTTTTCCGGGGAACTTGAAATCTACAAAATTCCTGAACAGACCGACCGTGTCGATTCACTGTCTCGCAACCGCTGGGTTTACCAGCTATCCACTTGAATCTGACCTGCCCCCGAAAACTGCAGAAAGTCGGGTATGATTTTGAACGACATTGTCGGACTCTACATGAATCCGTCGGTGAATGCGTTGGTGTTCTGCATGGACGAGAAAAGCCAAATACAGGCACTGGATCGAACGAAGCCGAGTCTGCCACTCGGTCCGGAAGTGCCCGCACGCCAGTCCCATGATTACGAGCGTCACGGAATAACGTCGTTGTTCACTGCGCTGAATGCGAAGAGTTTTAGCCGATCTGATGCATTAACCGCGGTAGCCGCTAGCCATTGCCCGAAGCCCCCAGACGCGCAACCGGCAGCATCCGGTGGGCTGTCCCGCCTCGGCCTACAGCTCGATATCCGGCAGGTCGCGGCACTCATTGGCTGTTCGCCCTGGAGTATTCGGAATACGTGGGTACCACGAGGTCTCCCCATTTTCGCTCCGGGGCGAGCAGCAAACTGATTTTCTATACCGATCAGGTTGTGCGCTGGATTGAACGTCAGCAACAAACATCAAGGAGGTTAATCCAGTGAGCTTCATGAAGCGAGGCCAAGTCTGGTGGTTTTACGGCTGACCACCGCTTTAACACGGCGCACTCAGTAGCCTGCTGAACTATTAGCACGCTACTGACTGTCTAGTTTTTCGATGGATACTCTGCATTGTCAATTACGAGGACTTGGACTGACGCTTTTTGGCGCTCTAACTTCAATCCAAGTTGTTCCTGAAGCGCACTAAAAAGAGACGGAAAAGTCGTGTCTGGGTCATGATTCTGATCGTCTGCCCATTTCAGAACAAAATCATAACTCCCAACAATTCCAGTAGAATCAACGATAGGAGTGGGCACCATCGAGCCACCTTCAACATGACCAGTTAGTAGAGACAGCTGAGATGCAAGCTGCGCCATTGTCCATTTTGAAACCGTCATTTGGGACGTGGTACCCCCGCCCCCCAGCCGCATAGAAGATTCTGCCTCCGGCGCGCTCCTCGCAAGTTTGGGCCCGCCCTTCGCCACAACCAATGAATATCCAGATGCCGTCTTCGTATCGAGGTGGAACTTGAGTTTGTATCGCTCCTTCAGCACAGTCCGGAACATCCGACGGAACTCATCTTTCGTATAAATTCTAGTCCCTTCGCCTTTCGCTGTGACGTCGAATCGCGCTGAGTCAGCCCACTGCGGACCACCTGAGACGCCAGCGACACTAACTTCGTACGCAAATTCAATGAGGCCCATTAGCGTTACGTTCTGAATAGTAGCCCGCGGTCCTGAAAAGGTCATGCTTGTACCTGCGCGCACTATCTTGCCATTTCCCATATCACGAACGGCAGCCGATACATGGGGCCTGATCGCAGCAACTTCAAACTTCAAAGGTGAGGAGTCGCCGGGAGCTTGAGCTCTAACGATAATTGGTTTAAAGCCAGTGATGATCAACGGAACCGCGACAGCCAATAGAACGCCAACCGCCAAGAGCAATTTCTTGCTAAAGCTCAGTCTTTGCTTCTCACGATTGATCATGATTTCATTTATCCGTTTCTTAAGATTGGATCCAGTTATCCCGGAGGCGCAAATCAGTGGCGATTCCAAATAGTACTTACATATTTTGAGAATTCCCTCGGCATATTCCTGCGGATCTGCCGCCATCCCGAGGACCGCCTCGTCACACGCGAGTTCCCGCTCCTCCATCAGGCAAGTTCGTATCCACCACACCATCGGGTGGAACCAGAATAGGGCTTCGACAACCATGTGAATCGCTGCCGCAAGATTGTCACGTCGCCGAACGTGGCACATTTCATGGGCGATGATTGCTTCAAATTCGGCGGGCCGCAGACGCGCAGTTATACCATTCGGCAGCAGCAGGACTGGGTTACGGATCCCGAATATTCCGGGCTCCAAACACAGCGAACTCGACATCGCCCTTATCGGCAGATTCAAAAATACCGGCGTCGCAGCGTGGAGTGCCACACGTAGGCGTCGCCACGCACGCCACCAGTTGAAGCAATTGATTAGAAATCCACACGACCACACTGTCAGGAAGACCGTCGGCAGCTGACTTGGCGACTGAGGTCGCGAAGTTGGGCGTGGAACAGCGCCTACCAGTTTTAATGGCTTACCTATCTCCTGAACTATATCTAGTTTTGACTGGAGCTCTGTTGGCGCGTTATAGCATGCAAAGTGGCTGGCGACGCTCACAAATAGAGAAATAGGGACGAGGAATTTTGTTGACGCGGCAAACCATAAACCGTGTCGCACCGCCGCGCGATTATTTCGCAGTGCGAGGGTCAGCAGCATTGCCACACAGGCGAACAAGGTTGATTGCCATAGGTGGTCTTCCAGCGCTGGAATCATTCGGATTGCTCCATTTCAGATGCGCGGCGCTTAGCCAAGGTTCGAATTGCTTGTTCGGCTTCTTGCACTTCTTCCAAAGTGAGTTTTCCGGACTCGATTAGGTGTGCCATTACCGGTTTCGTTCGACCGCCGAACAGGGACAACAACTCATCAACCAATTTGCCGCCGGCCTCCTCCCGGGAGATCGCCGCATCAAAAAGATTGGCATTACTGATCCGTCGGACGATCTTGACAGCCTTTTTCCTATCAAGCATGCGGTATATCGTTGTTTGTACCGTGGTATAAGCTGGTCTCTTTGACTCAGGAAAAGATTCCTGAATTTCACGGATGGAACACGCGCCACGATTCCACAAAATTTCCATGAGTTGAAGTTCGAGTCGTGACAGCTTCGTATGGGGCATATGGTTGGCACACCTACATCGTGCTGTACAGTTTACTACACGTTGTGGTTGGCTTTCAACGAAAATTTGTTAGCGCGTGGATTACCAAGGACCCACTGCGTCCTTCAGTGCGCCCAAGCGTGCACGAAGAGGTGAGAGGCTGGGTAGAAGTTTTTCGATTTCTCGTCTGTGCGATAGCCATTTATCTGGGTGCGGTGAACTTGTTGCAGCCTTCGATACGGGCAACGAAGATTTGAGCAACCGTTCAAGACGACTATCGATTGGCGTCTCCAGAATGTGAACCAACCGGAGAATTTCGTCTTGTGGGTTTCGAATCAGCGACTCGTACGAGACACAGCACCGTTCGTTGCTCGGAATCTCCTGCAAATCGTTCAGAATGAATTCGTTCGCGGTGCTCCACTGAGCGGCGCAGATTTCAGGTATCGACTTTATTACCAATTCACGCCAGTTCGGGGGAACGAAATAGCTCCAAGGCCAGCCCTCAAGCAGAACTTGATAGGTTTGCCCTTGTCGGCGCCATCCGTCGATTAGACTGGCTATATTTCCTTCTGGTTCCCTATAAATAAACAGGAATCTGGCATCAGGGAAAACAGCTCGCAGAAACGGAATTCGTAGACAATTTCGCGGTGTTTTCTCGAGAACTCGGATACAACCTCCTTCCTCTTTCGTAACCTTCCGCAACCAATCTCCGTCGCGGTTTCGCAATAACGAGATTATAACGTGAGAAACCGTCGCCCTAACGCTTCCAGTGGCGTCCGCGGCGTTTAAACGGTGCCCTCGATTCACTATGTCAGTGTCCGGCGGTTCGAGGAATCGGGAACTCTCCCCACCGACGGTCCAGATGTCGGGGCACTCCGATAGGGTTTCAAATAGCAGAGAGGTTCCAGACCGCGGCGCCCCGACAATGAAGATCGGTTTTTCCAGCCGAATGTCAGAACGTATCTCGAATATTTCGCTCACCCAGCCGTCTTGCTCGGATAGACTGTTGCGGAGCTGGGCCACATTGGCGTTCCCGATCAACGCAACGGCAATGCCGGGTTGGGCCGTACTTTGCAATGGCACGCACATCGCTCCTCGGTGCTGGCGTGTGATTTGCGCCACCAGTAATGCGGCAGCGCGTGAGTATTGGATGGCATCTCCGCCCCACAATGCCTGCGCCGCAAACATCAGTAGCTATTCAGCCTTTCACTTTCGGTCGGAGTATAGCGGCGCCTCTGAAGGATCGAGAACCACGGCTTTGCCTTTTTGCACCATAAAGTAAAACGTTAGTTTGGCCGCCAAATCGGCGCGGCTTCCCTTTATGGATGCGAACTTCCATTGCGATAGTGCATGTGACCTGCTCCGATTTTCTCCACCAATCGTAATTTGGAAAAGCTCGGATTTTCATACTAACGAACCCGCCTTAGCCATCCCGCCGGAGCCGCCCGTCGCGATCGCGCCACTACTGCACGGCGGCGCGGAAGTGGCAAGGGCGCGTCCGGCAGGACGCGGCGCCAGCGAACCCTTGCCAGTGAGCACCGCCGTGCGATCCACCGCTTCCGACGGGCGGTCCGGTGGGGTGGCGGCCATCCCGCTGGTGAGTTCAGAGCAGACTTTTGCAAACTCCTCTGGCGTCCGATAAGCCAGACTGCTGTGCGGTCGATCTGTGTTGTACTGGTGCCGCCAGCTCTCAATTTTCTGTCTGGCATCGGCCAGATTCACAAACCAGTTCGCGTTCAGGCATTCATCGCGGAATCGCCCGTTGAAGCTTTCCACGTGTCCGTTTTGCATCGGTCTGCCCGGCTGAATGTGCACCAACTCAATCTTCTTCTGAGCGCACCACGCCAGAAAGTGCCGGCTGGTGAACTCCGGCCCGTTGTCGCAGCGTAAGCTTGCCGGAACACCTCGCTCGCCGATCACCCGCTCCAGGCTGCGCGTTACCTGACGGCTCGAGATCCCGGCATCCACTTCGATGGCTGGACACTCACGCGTGTAGCAGTCCACTAACGTCAGTGCCCTGAGTGCGCGCCCGTTGGAAAGCGCGTCCGAAACAAAGTCCAGCGCCCATTCCTGATTCGGCCGGCTGATCAGCGGGTTTGCTGGCGCGATTCCTTTCAATCGCTTTCGCTTCTGCCGCCGCACTTTCAGCCCCTCCTGCTGGTAGAGCCGGTGTACGCGTCCGATGCTGGCGTGGAAGCCTTCGCGCTCTGTCAGTACAACCCAGAGCCTCCGGTAGCCATATCGCGGCCGCTGCCTCGCTGCTTCGATCAACGCAGTGCGCAGCTTCGCGTTCTGGTCCGGGCGAGGTTCATAACGGTAAGTCGTGCGGTCCACTTCCATCAGCCTGCAAGCATGACGCTGGCTCAGGCCGTGCTCGGCCATCACCAGCGCCACGTCCCGCCTCGCGCTCACAAGCTCCAGCCGTTTTTTCGGACTACCGTCGTCAGCGCCGCCTTGTCCAGACTGAGGTCCGCCACCAGTTGCTTCAACTGCCGGTTCTCCTCTTCCAGGGCCCGCAGCCGTTTGGCATCGCTCACTTCCATCCCGCCGTACTTCGACTTCCAGTTGTACAGCGTCTGGTCGGTGACGCCCATCTCTCTGGCCAGTTCCTTCACCGACCGTCCCGCCTCCATCTGCTTTACCGCACCGATGATCTTCTCTTCACTGTGCTTTGCCTTCTTCATTCGAAAAACTCCTCTTTCTTAGTTCGGAGCTTTCCAAATTATGTCTGGTAGAGATTATCGGGAGCAGGTCACATGCAGTACTGAATCTCCAATGGAGGCCGAAGGAGATTCGAGGAGCCGCACACTCGCAACCGTTCCAGTGACGTGTGAAAGCTTGACCTCCACAACTGCGACGCCAGTCTTGTGAGAACGGCGGGCGTCATCCGGAAACTCTGGTTTCACCTTCTGTGTGGCCATTTTTCGGAGCACGCCTTCTGAGGTTGTTGCTGGCAAGTCCACGGCAGTCGTCTGGGGCCACGCCGGGGCGCACAACAGCAAAACCGTCGCTACTGCGATACTTATATTGTTCATAATCCCTTGTTCCGAATGCCCGAGGCTAGATAATAGTGATGCCACGTGGATTACTGTCCTTATCCTCCCAGAAACATTCGTTATACTGACAAAAAATGTCGGGCGGTAGGATCGTCGCCCGACGATTGGGCTCCACGGACGATTTCACCGTATGGAATCCCGGCATTCCAAGTGAATTATCGTACTCAGGCTCCTCATAGTGAAGATTGTTAAAGTCATGCTCGAAGGGACGTTCACCGAGTGCCCCGTATAGCTGTCGGATGGACTCTGCGGGATCTTCAGTCAGTGACTCGTATCGAAAGCCGATAAGCATTTTGCCATATTCGCTGAACCACGCTTGACGTAGAGATCTGAGGCTGGGGCCAACCAAATGATCCTTGATAAGCACTTCAACGCGTGAGTATACATCCATCGCAGGATTGTAATTGAACATCTTGGACGGCTGCCAAGGATGCCGTGCGACTTGTCGCTCGATGCTATCGAGAATCCATGACACGCTACGGAGACAGCAAACAACCTTAGCGTCCGGAAACAACTCACTCAAGACTGGCAGTGCCATGGGCCACCCACGGTTCGTATCAAAAATGATCGACCTTTCCGGGACATCCGCATAGTAAGCGTTGATGACAGCCGCAACAATTCGTTTTCGCTGCTCATCCGAGATAAACACCTTCGAAAGATCCAACGCTCCACTCATGCCTTTTAAGACGTCCATCACAAGGCTATGGAGGGGAGTCGTAATACCCGCCCGGAAGCGTGGATTTTGCCGCAGAATAGCCGCAAGCAGCGTCGATCCGGAGCGAGGCAGCCCGCTAATAAAGTGAATGTTAAGTGGCACTACTAACTCCTTTGCAGGGTAGCGCGGTCGATACTGCCTTCGATGCGGAGCCGGGCGGAAGCGAGTTCGATCAGGATGGAGCCGTTGGCGGGAACGTCAGGCTGGCGGCGGGTGGGAACAGTGGTTGCGTTACGCGCGATGCGAACCGGCAGCAATGACGATTCTGCTGCGGCCGGAGGCAGAAGACCTTTGCGGAACTGTCTCCTCCAAAGGAAGACCTGGTTTGCGTTCACGTCGTTGGCGCGGGCGATGACGGAGACCGAGGCGCCGGGAACAAAACTGGCTTCAACGATGCGTATCTTATCTGCAAGCGGCCAGGTGCGCCGTGCCTTGGAAACTAACGCCTTCTCCATTATGTTCAGGTTGCCCTATTTTGCGCATCGGATCAATGCGGTGTTCGGCGTACGCTTACTATTAGCGAGATAATGATTCATTTTATTGATTGCCATTTGCGACGGACGCCATTCTCAATATGCGGCGCGTTCGAGCGACTGTGCAAAGTCACGACGTACTCACTAGTGAGTCCCCTCTTTCGAAGCGCGCCCTTGGCGTCGGGCGATAAGATTTTAAATGTACAGTTAATCGACACGCTCGTTGACGCACTTGGGACTGATCGGGGTGACGTGAGAGATATGGCCACAGGTTTACTTTGCAGTGAGCACGACGTAGGTAATGCAGGTCGTAATCTGTTAGCGGACACCTACTCTCTTGAGTCACTGGTCGAGCCACCGTTGCACCGAGCCTATGTATATTACCGGGCCTTCGATAGCGTGTCACGCTTTCGTCTTATCACTTCTGACTCGCGGCCGCGGCTTTTGACACTGACATACCGGTGTCCGGCCAATGCGGGCAATGACAATATTAGTGTGTGGCTCGGACACACTAAGCTCGGCCAACGCGCCTTCTCAGCATCATGGAGTACGACCCAGATCCTAATACCCGGCGGAATGCTCAAGATAGGCGTGAATATTGTTGAGATTCGTTGGCCTACACCCGAATGGAATCTTGACGCCTGGGTTGCAGACGTTGCTGAAAGGTGCGAGATGGAACGTTACGAAGGTGTTGAGCCAATCTATGGCTATCTGTACAGGCTCTACGCGTCCGCAGCGCCGGGCCTCGTCACACACGAAAAGGTGACCGATTGACAATTCGAACATGCGTTGAGAGGTACCTAATAAGAAGAATGGACGTGTTGCCGTATGGCTCCTGAGTTATTCTGCGCCGCCGATGTGCGGCAGACACGTCTGGATGAGTCAACGGTGGCCTACTCGATGATCACCCGTGGTTGGACAACCTTATCGAGGAGCGAAGCGGCGGTCCTTGATTGTTGTCAATCGTTTGGAACGCTCGAAGAACATGCCGCGACTGCCGTGCAGCGGCTCTCGATTGAAGACACCGATTCAGCCGTGGGCATATTGCGACGATTATCTGAACGCCGGCTTCTCGTGTCTCGATCTGACATTCTCGCAGCCCTAAGCATAAACAACGACTCGGGTCCGGCATCGGACACCGAAGGCATTGAAGCCCTGTCTATTCCGACGCGGAATCGACCTGAGTCGCTATATTGTGCACTATCGAGCTATATGGCGCACCTTAAGCCCGCTTCAAGGAAGCTTAGCTTCTGGATCGTGGACGATTCAACAGTCGACTCCGCACGAAGCCAGAACGTGGCACTTTTAAATGATCTGTCCCAGAAAAGAAATGTGGATATTTACTATACCGATCGGCGTCGCCGTTCCAGCTTTGCGTCCGACCTTTCCAACGTAGCACACATTCCGAAGGAAGTCGCCCGGTTCGCCCTCTTGGGAGATATTCGTATGTCCAGCGTATCGCACGGCGCCGCCAGAAATAGCCAACTTCTTGGGTTGGGCCGACGAAAGTGGATAACGGTTGACGATGATACCGTTTGCAATCTTCGCACGCATCCCGGGGCTCGGCCCGGTCTCGTCATCGACGGCGAAGGACATCCTTCAGAATACGCTTTCTTTCGGTCGCACGAGGAAGCGTGCCGATACGGTATGCCTACCACGCGCGACTTTGTCGGAGGCCATGAGGCTTTGCTGGGAACCAGCTTGCCAACTTTGATATCTCGTGCCGGTGTCGATAACATATGCCTCAAATCGCTCCGTGCCTCCATTTTCAGAAGATCGGAAGATAGCGTTCCACGCGTGGCAGTGACGGGCACCGGTTTTTTTGGTGACAGCGCGAGTGATTGGTCTGGTTATCTACTTTTACTGAATGGAGCAAATTTTAATCGACTCGTATCGACCCCACACTTTTCGGAATACATGTCGGGTCGGCTGTTATCCATCGGCGTTACCAGCGTCAGCGTATCAGACACTGCCCCCATTATTAGGGGTCTGAGTATGGGCGTTGACGGTGCTGTGCATCTTCCGCCCTTTCTTCCTGTTGATCGAGGCGAAGAATATTTATTCGGTACGATAAGCGGATTTTGCGTCCCGGGATACCTTTCCGCAATAGATACATTACAGATCGAGCATAGGCCGCGTGAAACCCGATATAACAGCACGTGGTGGGCAAATGACTACCTTAGGCCGACCGCAGTAGTGGCCATCCTTGTGCGCGCGTATTGCAGCTCAGGTGTTGCTATTCCTCGGCGCGATCGACTAGCGGGCCTTGGCACGCATTTAATTGATCTGGGGAACACTAAGAGCGCTCATTTTATCGAGACGGTATTAACAAGATGCTGGCAGACGATGGACGGGGTGATTCGAGCACTGAAACAACGACAAGTAGCATGCAGTGCATTCCCGCAGGTCGTTGAAGCGATTGACTTAACGGTCTCCGCTTTGCAGAAACAGGTGGAACAGTGGGAATCGTTAGACCAGCAGTCTGTATGGATAGCACTTCAGGACTGTGTTCAGCAGTTTGGACTTCTGTTATCGTCCTGGGACAGGATACGGCGCGCAGCCGAGCATATCAACTCGCGGCCCGGGCGCGCCCTTTTTCATCCTGTCCGTCGATGATGGTCGCCCGGGCCGTGAATTATCGGCCGTGAGTTATGGGATGTGAACCGCCTCATGGAAGCGGCAGCGACGCGATAATGCTCTCAGGAACCAAGTCGGCTCGCGCCGGCATACCATATCCGGAGGAACGTCGATCGAAGTCCGTCACTTTGGCGTGGGCCGAATCAGTGGTCGCAACGACGTATTTCCACAACAGAAAGCGTATATGAAGGATTTCTATGATGCAGTGATAGTCGGGACAGGTTTGGCCGGAGGATGGGCCGCAAAAGAATTGTGCGAGTCGGGACTGCGTGTGCTCGCACTCGATGCGGGGCCTCTACTTAGCGCGCACGAGGTAATCGACGAGTGGCTACGTCCTCGCGCGCCCGAAGCGGCGAAACGGCAGCCGGTACAATCAAAGCATCCTGCATACTGGTCATCTAATCCCATCTTGTTCGTTGATGACATTGATCATCCCTACCACACAGATACGAACTTCCAATGGATACGAGGACGGCAGGTCGGCGGCCGAAGCTTAACTTGGGGTGGTGTGGCGCTTCGATTCTCAGATCACGAGTTCATGGCTCCATCGCGGGATGGTTTTGGAGCTAAATGGCCCATCGCGTCTCGCGATTTAGACGAATATTATAGCCGGATTGAGCGGTTTTTGCAGGTACAAGGATCAAGAGACGGCCTCTCCGAACTTCCCGATGGCGCATATCAGACGTCAGCCGAATTGACCGAAACGGAGTTGATGTTCAAGAAGGTGGTTGAAAGTCGGTGGACAAATCGCAGGGTAATAGCGTGTCGGGGAATCCCTCCGAGTCGTCCCGGGGCGCCCATAAGACAGGAGTGGTCACTCCGATCAAGTAACGGAAGTACGCTACTCGCCGCGGCTGCGACGAAGCTGCTCACCGTCCGGCCGGACCACGTCGTCGTTCGCCTAGTAGCCGATCAGGATACTGGCGTTATCAAAAAGCTTGTGTGTGTGAACCGTGTAACACGTACAGAATGTGAAGTGTCTGGGCGAGTTGTTGTCCTCGCGGCGTCGACGATAGAATCGATTCGCATATTGCTCCACTCCTCGAGTGGACGACACCCCGGGGGGATTGGTGCATCTTCTGGTACTCTCGGCCATTATCTCTGCGATCATCAGACCGCCACTTTATATGGAACAATTCCGAACTCGAAGCATTTGCCTTCGTATCCGTGGGGCGGAGCAAACAATCTGTGCATGCCGAGATTTCGAAATATAAGCGAACCAGTAAGTGACTTCATTAGAGGCTACGGTATTTGGGGCGGCATGCAGAGGCTGGAAGTCGAACGGAATAGCGACTCCCGGTGGTTCTTGACTTCGGTGATGGAAGTGCTTCCCCGCGAGAGCGGTCGTGTGGAACTTGATAACGAGAGGACCGACGCGTTCGGAATTCCATCCGTACGGATAAATCTCGAGTACCAAGACAACGAACAACTCATGAAGAACGATGCTATCCGGTGCGTGACTGAGATGTGCGGCGCGGCCCGTCTTGATATCCGCGGCATGGATGTCACTCTTCCCGGGCGTTATGTTCATGAGTTAGGCGGGGCTCGCATGGGTGACGATTGCAGATCTTCCGTTCTGAATTCCTTCAATCAATGCTGGGATTCTAGGAACCTCTTCGTAGTCGACGGATCCTGCTTTGTGAGTGCGGGATGGCAGAATCCTAGCCTCACTATCATGGCGCTGGCCGCCCGAGCCTGCGACTATGTAGTTGAGCACATGAAAAGGGGTGAACTTTAACGCGCCTTCACCATGGTCGGCAATGAACGTGCCGGCTGCGCAGATAGAGGTCATCGATAGACAAACAACCCCGGCGCGGTCTCGCACAACGTGACTTGCGCGGTCTGTCCACCTATCGACAGTACGCATGCGTTCGCCGTGGACGGGGATGAGTCAATTGGGCGGGAAGTCCACGGAACAGAGGATCTTGGTTGATCCAAAACCATTTCCCCATCCGCCTTCGGAATACTTTGGGCACAAGCGAGCAACGTAATGCCGTTAGTCCCGAAAGCGATTGAAAGGAATCGCGCCAGCTAATCCGCTGATCAGGCGGCCCAATCAGGAGTGGGCGCTGGATTTTGTTTCGGACGCGTTGTCCAACGGGCGCGCACTCAGGGCGCTGACGATGGTGGACTGCTACATGTCCCTGCGGATACCGGTTGGCAAAGGTAGGCGCTTACAAAAGGGCTCTGGACGCCTGCCAGCAGGGTTACGGGAAGGACTGGGAAAGCCGAAAGCGCGTCTGTTCCACGGCCATTCGCTTCAGGCGAGAGATACCCCGCCATTGCCAGGCCGGTGGCGCAGGGTGTTCCAGCCACTCACCAAGCATCAGCACCGAAACCATCGCCATTGCGAGGATGTGCCAGCGCGGCAGGAGCATGGGCGCCAACATCATCGCCCAGCACGAGGCCACGCACCAGAACCCGTGGGTCACTCCGAAACGAATTGTATCGAGGTCCGCGGCGCTGCCGAACGCCCTGATCTCCGGGTGCAAATGACCCCGGTTCAGGCAACGTTGTTTTAGAGGCGAGCATTGCCACAAAATCGCGACGGCGGCGGCAATCGTTGCCGGCCAGAACGACTGCGGGGCAAACGAAGCCGCCGCAAGTTCTATCGACAGCAGGATGAGTCCTGCCGTCATCCAAACCGCGCCGTAGGCCGCGAGGAAAAGCGCAGTAGCGCGCCCCCGCCGGCGGCGGAAACTCCGCAGCCGGACGTGGAGCACAGGGGCAATCATCGCCGGAGCCATCATCGCCACCAGCATCAGGCTCCACCCGGCGGCCAGAGACATCGCAGAATTCATCGTCAGAAGCATCCGGAATGAAGCCGCGAACGGCATCGCTCCAGACGCTACAGCCGGACAGTGCGCGAACCATGCGCCGCCGCCGGGCTCAGTCAGAATCAGAATCCATGCGAGCGCGCTCGCAACCAGCAAGGCGGTGCGAGCGCGCGCCGGATTTCCCTTTCCCGCCATCACCGCGTCAATCGTTTCCGCGGTAGATGCTGATTTGCCCGATGGTAATGCGAGCCGATTCGGGCACCGAGTGGTGGGGTACCACGGTTACCTGAAGCGACTGGGTGTCGAATACCTTATCAAGGTATAACTTGTCGACGACTTTGGTTATGTCGAGAACAAAGTTTAACCCGTGTCCCCCATGCTTGCCATCCACCTGGCTTGCGTTGCGAAGGCCGAATAATCCGACGCTGCCGGCCAGGAGCTCAGGATGGGCCGCCGGCTTCGCGCCCGCCGGCAGATTTATGTAGCAACTCAGAACGAAACCGTTTGTCAGCCCCTGAACGTTTTCGAGCTTCAGGTACACCCGATCCGGCGGCGCGGCCGGCGATGCCGCGCGAAGGCTCGCGACCACTTTGCTATGCGCCTCCGTGTCCAGCCGTACCGAAGTCTGCGCTCCATTTCCGACGATCGGGAGCGGTCCACCATTGGCGCCAACTAATTCCACCGGGCCACCCGCGGCCGGAGCTGCCGGCCTTGCCTCGCCTTTGGGCGCGGCCACTCCCAGGCTCTCCAGCCTTGTCGAAAGGAGACTGGGCGCCGCAGGCGGAGCCTGCAGCTGTTGGTAAGTATAGTTCACCTGGCTGAGACTGGTTAAATCGGCCGGTGTGTATTTCCAGGCTGTCCCGTCCGGCATCGGCATCACGAATGGGCGTCCGCCGCTCGAAGCGGGGCCTTTGAGCCACGCCTGGTCGGTCGGATTGGTGTGGGTCTTATCTGTATTCCAGACTGCCCAGAGCCGGTCGATATTCGAATGATGGATATAGAAGATCGGATCGAGCGCCGCGAAATCAGGATCGGCCATATAACCCTGCTGAAGGACCGTTTGCCCATCCTGCGAAAAAACCAGTCCGCCCACGTACACGTGAACGAGGTTGTGCGGATTGTTTTCGAGTCCGCCGGTATCCGATCCGTTAAACGAAAATCCCGTCTTGCCGCCACCGAATCCGGGCGGGAGAAGGTTCGCGGCGCCAGTGAAATGCCGCTCAGACAAGCAGTCTTCGTTCACAGGCCCGAATGCCGCGAAATTTGGATCGCTGGCGTTGACTTTGATCACCGTTTCGTTGGGCACATAGATCGCACCGTCAAAGTCCGGTCCGTGGCGGGGAGCAACGAAGAGCGGATTGAGGGAGCCATCCGGTAGAACTCCCGGCAGGCCGGCTCCATGCGGAATGATTCCCGCCGTGAAAGCCGGGGGCATGTTGGGTTCGGAGGTGTAATCCCAGTAAGGCAGCGCCCAATCCGCGGGGCCGCCGTGCGCGACGACCGCCGCCCGGATTTGCGCTTCGAGCGCGATCAAATATCCGCGATGCCATGGAGGAAAGTACCAGCTTCCGTGCTGGCACTGATCCCAATACTGGTCGATGACCTTCTGGGCGGGCAGGGGCGACGTGGGAACCGCCGGAGGCGTGGGGAAGTTTGTTCCCCAGTAGAAAGTGTCGGAAGGTTGATCACCCGGCGCCACGGTTACGCCCTGGATACTCTGACCGTGAATGGC
Organism: Bryobacteraceae bacterium; assembly: GCA_036500405.1. Classification (GTDB taxonomy): domain Bacteria; phylum Acidobacteriota; class Terriglobia; order Bryobacterales; family Bryobacteraceae; genus BOG-234. The sequence goes on along the minus strand of DASYCD010000059.1, from coordinate 5,631 downwards.
GGCAAAGAACCACCAGCTGGATGTGTCGTTGAGTTTCCGCTGCTGCATGGCATAGACGCCAATCGCGTACCATCTCAGATCGGGATTGTCGAAGCCGCCGCCCTGGTTCCATACGTTTCGGCGCGTATATTGAGCCATATATTCTCCTGAATTCATGAATTATTCCGTAAACCGATATTTTAAATAACAATAACTCAACACCACACCGGGAGCTAATCTACAAGCGTAGAACCTGCATCAGAGACGAGACAGGACGATTAGAAGTCCTGGCCTCTCTCCTCGTCACGTTAGGATTATAAGTGTGAGCCTGGGTGTTGTCTACGATTTTTTCGGTGAATAATTGATTGGACGATTGGGATATTTACAGCCGAGGCCTGCTTGTGATACTCTGCCGGCAGCCTGAAGGGGGCTGAGCTTGATTCTGGGCGTACCTGTGTATGAAGGCGTTAATTTGCTCGATGTTGCCGGACCCTGGGAAATGTTCAACTGGGTCGACCAGAGCTTCGGTCTGAAAACTCTCATCGTCTCCCAGGAAGGATGCCCCGTGACGACGATGAACGGCATCCACTTCAACGCGGACACCAGCTTCGCCAACGCGCCGACGCTCGATGTCCTTTGGGTGCCGGGGGGATCTCCCGACGCGCTCGGCCGGATCATGAGAGATCCCGCGTCTCCATATCTTGCCTATCTTCAGCGGGTCGCGGCGACGGCGAAATGGGTGTGCTCGGTATGTGAGGGCGCGTTGCTGCTGGCGCGCGCCGGCCTGCTCGATGGCCATCAGGCGACAACCCACTGGGCCTTCCTGAAGTGCCTGCAGAGTTTCCCGAAGATCGATGTCGTCCTGACGCATCCTCGCTGGGTCGTCTCGGGCAACCGGCTCACTGGCTCCGGCATATCATCGGGGCTTGACGAGTCACTGCAATTGATCACGCTCCTGTTCGGCCCCGACGCGGCGGCGGACGTTCAACTGACCACCGAATACTTTCCCGATGCGCCGAAGGGCGTCATTCCCGCTCCGGGAGACTGCCCCGTTACCTGGTGAGGATCCGCGCGGGTCGCTTTTGCTACTCTGCGAGGGCGATGAGATTTGTTTGCAACGTGTGCGGGCACGCTGGCAATGAGCTTCTGCCCATACACTTCGAGAATCCTGAGCTGTCTTCCTGTACGGCGTGCGGTTCCAATGTGCGGTTCCGGTGGCTGGCGGACCGGCTGGGCCGGGAGCTTTTTGGGCGGCACCTTTTGTTGCCCGATTTTCCTGTGGATCGATCGATTCGCGGTCTGGGACTAACCGATCCGACTTCTTTGGCGAAACCCCTGGCCGAGCGGTTCAAGTACATCAACACATTTCTCGACATTCGTCCGAAGCTCGATATACGAACGGGCAAGTCGCCGCTCGGTCAACTGGACTTTCTGATTGCGAGCGAAGTATTCGAGCATGTGGAGCCGCCGGTTGCGAACGCTATTCGAAACGCGGCCAGCATGCTGCGGCCGCGCGGATTTCTGCTCATGACGACTCCCTGGATCTGGGATGGAGACGGCCAGCAGGTATTACCGGAACTCCACGATTGGAAACTCGACTATACCGATACAGATTGCATTGTCCTCAATCGAAACCGGGACGGTCATGTGGAACGGTTTTGCGATTTCTCGCCTTTTGGTTCAGAGGGGTGGTCTTTCGGGAGAACGCGCGAGCATTTTCCTGAGTTGTATCAGTGGCGGCTGGTCGAAGCGGCTGGCGCCTGGCGCGTGGAGAATGTTCGCCGTGACGGGGCCGCGGAGATCTTCCATAATCTGTGCTTCCATGGCGGACGTGGACTCGCTCTTGAAATGCGAATCTTCACGAAGGCCTCGTTAGAACACGATCTGAGAGCGGCTGGATTTACATCGATTGAATTCGACAATCAGGAGTACGCTGACTTCGGGATCATATTCCCTCACCAGTGGAGCTACCCGATTGTCGCCCGCAAAGTGGAATGATCCATGGCAGGATCCTCCTCGACCGCTTCGACCAGCGAAGCTGAGCGCTGAGATCCAGACGTTAACGAAAGCCCGTATACTGGCGGACTTCAGGCCACAAAAGACCACGCGTAACCTTTTTCCCGGTCGCAAGTATTCCCCATATGAGCGCCCGAACGTGGCCGCTGTTCCCCCTGGTCCTCCTTGTACCCCTCGGAGGAGCCCCGTTCGGGCAGACTCCGGCAAAACTCGCTTTCGAAGTCGTGACCGTCAGGCCCGCCGAGACCAACGACCTGCGGATGTCCATGGACGTTCAGCCGAGTGGGCGCGTCATCGCGAGCGCAACGCTGAAGGCCCTGATCGGCTTCGGATACGAAGTGCAGGACCGCAACATCTCGGGCGGCCCCGGCTGGATCGATGCTACCGCCTGGCGAATCGAAGCCACATCAAACATCGCTCCGCTTTCGGAATCGCAACTCCGCGCAATGGTGAGCTCGCTGGTGGAAGACCGGTTTCACGTCTCTGCCCGCCGCGAAAGCCGCGAGGAATCGATCTACGAACTGCTCGTCACAAAGGAAGGGGCAAAGCTGAAAACAGCCGCCGCGCCTGGGCCGCCCCGTCTGAGTAACGGCCGCGGCCGCATCGGCGCGCGCTCTATCGACACCGGCATTCTTGCGAAAATGCTCGCGGGCCGCCTCGGACGCGCCGTTATCGACAAGACCGGGCTCACCGGCAAATTCGACGTCGATCTGACATGGACACCGGCGCCGGGAGAGCGTGACGATGGCGAGATTGCGGGACAGCTCGCAAATCCGGACGGCCCCACTCTCTTCACCGCCCTGCAGGAACAACTCGGCCTCCACCTGCAATCCGGAAAAGGCCCCGTCACCACTCTCGTGATCGAACGCGCCGAAAAGCCCGGTGCGAATTAAGACGCCGACTAAAAAGATACTTTCGCCGAAAGCTGAAACTCTCGCGGCGTACCGCGGCCGGTCGCGTAGCTGCTGATCGTCGTCGTGATGACTCCGAAGTTCGATTGTGAGAAATCGGCATTGGGGCCCCGTACTGCGCCCGGTTCAGCACGTTGAAAGCATCGGCCCGAAAGCGGATGTTGACGCGCTCGCCGAGCGGAATGTCCTTCGCGACGGCGAGTTCCAGCTCGGAAATTCCGCGTGCGCGAAAAGCATTGCGGCCCAGGTTGCCGAACGTTCCCGGGGCCGGCGTAGCACACGCCGCCGGATTCACCCACCTCTGCGGCGTCGATCCACCCGCCGGCGTCAGTGGCAAACCATAGATATAGTCCGGCCGCTCCGCGCCACTGATCGCGAAGTTGCCCGGCACAGAGCCATTCGAACGATCAATCGTGATATTGAACGGCAGCCCAGTCTGCGCAGGTCCAATCGCGCTCAGCGTCCATCCTCCAAGCAATATCTTCGCAACATGTGGATTCGGAAGCCGGTAGACAACCGAAAAATTCATCGAGTGGCGGACATCGTCGTCACTGCTCGCTTTGTCGCACGATCTGCAGAACGAATTTTGCGCTGTGTCGGACTCTCCGCCGCCGATGCTTCCGTCATTGATCGAATGCGACCACATGTAAATGGCGGTGAACAGTACCCCGTGCTGAAATGCCTTCCGCGCGTTCAGTTGCAGCGCCTCAAACGTGCTGTTGCCAACGTCGCCGCGCCACGAAACCGGTCCGAAAGCCGGATACGGCGCAACGCCGGTCGCCGGATCGGCCAGATTTGTGTAAGTCGTGGTCAGAACATCCGTCCCTTTATTCCCGAGGTAAGTAGCCGTTCCCAGCACGCTCCACGGCAGTTTCCGTTGCACCGACTCAGTCCACGCGGCAACGTACATATCTTTCCTGTTGCGATCGAGATCGCGAGGCGAAACAACCCCGAGCCCGCCGGCCTGCGCGTAATCCAGAAACGGAGTGAGAGGATACGCAAGGGCGGGAAAGCCCGTATTGCTGAACGAATAACGGTTGACGGTATTGGAAATCGGAAGATTCTGGTCATCCTCCTGCGCGTCGTCATGATAAAGTCCCGCTCCAGCCCGCAGCACGGTCTCACCCACCGACCACGCGATGCCAACTCGCGGGTCAACATCGTTCAATCGTGGATGGAAAAACGCCGCTGTACGCGCGCAATAGCCGCCGCACGTCGCGAAGCCGAACGGAACCGCGTTATTGTCAACCGCGTGCAGCGCATTGAACACGTTGCAGCGAACGCCACCCGTGATCGTCAGATTTGGCGTTGCTTTCCATTCGTCCTGGACATAAGCGAAGTACTGAACTTTCCGCGGGCGCACGAGCGGCAGAATCGCGGTGTAGGATGCGGATCCCATGCTGTTGCTCAGGAAAGCAGCCGTGGACGTATACGTCAGAGTTCCGCTTTGCGATGAGCCCTGATTCAGAAACACCAATCGCGTCTCGTAGCCGAATTTCAGCGTGTGTCTGCCTTTCGCCCAGGAAATATCTTCAATGAGGTCGAACGTTTTCGATGGATAGCCGGTCGTCGAAGATCCGGTCAGGGGACTGAATCCGGAAACCGAGACGCCGAACGGAACCCCGGACACATTCGCCGTGTGATAAATCGTCTGATTGACGCCGAATTTCGTCTCGCCGATCAGCGAAGGTGAGAACACATGCGAAACCGAAACCACGCCGTTGTTAAACGTCGTGTCGAAACGTTGCACGGCTGTTAACTGACCCGTCGGATTCGACTCCACTGCCTCGTCAGCATTGAAGCGCACGAACGCCGTCGTCCGGCTGCTGAAGTAGTGATCGAACCGCGTCATGCCGGAATCTTCGTTATCGATCTGTCGCCCCGGAGCGGGCGGCGCGAAACTCCAGCGCGGCGACGAGATCACCCCCCAGCTTCAGTTCCGGCGCGACGTTTCTTCGAGGCACGATGGACTCTGGCGCGTGGGCAGCCAGGCTGACCTCCACTCTGCACCGCACCGTCATCGACAACACCGCCCTCCAGTGCATCTGGAAATTCGATCTGACGTAGGCCGTGGATGACAACACCGCCGGTCCTTCACTCTTCACCGCCATCCAGGAACAGCCCGGTCTGAAAATGGAATCGACGAAGGGACCAGTGCAGGTTCTGGTCATCGACCACGCCGAAAAGCCCTCAAACAACTGACTGAAGCTACACTGGCTTTGTGCTGCGTATCGATCGGATTGAAACGGTTCAGGTTCCGCCCCGCTGGGGGCTTCTTCGCGTAATAGTGGATGGCGGCCTCGAAGGGTACGGCGATTACAGCGTGGAGGGCCAGCTCAGTTCCACCGAAGCCCTGGTCCATGAGCTTTCCGAACATTTCATCGGACAGGACGCGCGCGATCTGCGCCGTCTGGTGCGCGGCGCTTACGACCAGAATTTCTACCATGGCGGACCGCATTACATGTCGGCGCTTGGCGGCATCGAGATGGCTCTCTGGGACATCCTCGGCAAGAGCCTGAACCAGCCGGTTCACCGCATGCTGGGTGGACGTGTTCGCGATAAGGTCAAGGTCTATCGCTGGGCCGGTGGAAATAACAACGCGCCCGGCGCGGCGGCGGAAGAAGCGGCGAAGGTGGTCTCCGAAGGCGCTCGTGCGCTGAAGATGAACGCCTGCCCGCCCCTCGCGGCAATCGATACGTACGGCGGAATTCGCGCGGCAGTCGAT
>DASYCD010000058.1:0-6163 GCA_036500405.1 Bryobacteraceae bacterium | reverse complement strand
CCCCTGCATCGCTCTACCTCGCGATCCGCGGATTCTTCGATTCGGATTCGGTCGAGCAACTGACGGGCATGCGCATGCCCGCACTATCCGAAGATGGTAAGTTTCAGACTATCGAGATGAAGCGCTACCTTCACGATCAGTTGCTGCGCGATGCCGATGTATTCGGCATGGCGTGTTCGCTCGAAATCCGCGTGCCCTATCTCGATCACGAAGTAGTGGAAACGGCGCTGGCGCAAGCGGACGAAGTTCACGCCCGGCCGGGAATCAATAAGCCGCTTTTGGTGGACGCCATCGGCGACGACATTGTTCTCAATGCCGCGCGGCGTCCGAAAACCGGCTTCGTTTTGCCGCTGGGCAAGTGGATGCGGAAGCATTCGAACGAACTGCGGGAACACGCGCTCCAATCGGATCTGGATCGCAACGAAATTTGCCGGCTCTGGTCCGCGTTCGAAAGCGGCAAGATGAACGCCACCCGCGCCTGGGCTCTGGTGGTGTTGGGGTCCCTGCGTGCTTAAGGCTGCGCTGACCAGACTCGGCAGATCGAACGCGGCGCGGCCGCTGCGGCATTTGTTGGCCCCGCTTGTCTCCCGGATCGCCGTTCCGGTGCCCGCGCTCCTCACGACGAGCCACACCTGTTATGTCGATACGCATTCGGTCATTGGACGCGGCTTGCTCGTCACCGGCGCCATGGATCCGAAACAGGCGGCCTGGATTTCGTCCGCGGTGGAAGGCCGCGACGGCATCTTTATCGACGCAGGCGCCAACGTCGGCTTCTTTTCGCTGCTGGCGCTTTCGAAGATGCGCGCGGGAGTCGCTCACGCATTCGAGATTGACCCAAGGACGCTCCGTTGTCTCCGGATGACAAAGGAGCGCGGAAAGTTGGAAAATTTCATCGTGCACGGCTACGGGCTCGGCGAACAACGCGCCACCGCCGGATTGCAGGCCGAAAAGGAACTCGGCTGGACGCACGTGGATTTCACCAGCGCCGCCGGCCCGCGTTTCGACATCCTGCCGCTCGATGACTTCGCCGGCGAATTCGCAGGACAGCGAGTGATCGCGATGAAGATGGACGTGGAAGGTATGGAACTCGCGGTCGCACGGGGCGCACGAAAGCTATTGGCCGAACACCGCCCGCTCGTGGTGAGCGAGGCGATCGACGTCAATCTCGCGCGCTACGGAGCGACCATACAAGACCTCATCGCGTTCATGGCGTCGCTCGATTACGCAGCCAACCCACTCGCAGGAACAGACGACCCGACCATCGTGTTTACGCCAGGAACGTCTTCCACACGGTGATTACCAGGGCGTGGGCCACCATGCCCGCCTGAATCCCCCCGGTCTGCCGGCGAGCCAGCGCGAGAAACACGCCGAGGATCGCCGCCACAATCGCCCACCGCCAGTTGGGAAAGGGGCCATGGAAGCCGAGATGGACGCAGCCGAAGAGAATCGCGGAAATGCCCACCCCCAGCGCGGCGCTCGAAGTCCATTGCGTGATCCACGGCTGCAGCAATCCGCGGAAAATGAACTCTTCGAAAATACAGGTTATCCAAAGAAACGCGAAAATGGTTCCGATGGCGAGCCCGGCATTCAGCGGATGCTCGCGCAGTTTCATGAGACCAAGCGCCCAATACGCCGCGCCGGTTGCCGGCAGCAGAAAGGCGAACCATTTCAGTCCCGCCAGCCACTCGCGAGGGTTCGGCATGAAACGATACTCCACGTCGACGCCGCCCCGGAATCCCACGAACGAGAACGCCAGCAGCCGGATCATCATGACGTGGCCCAGCACCGAAACATCGACCTTCGGCATTGGCGGGGGATAGATCCGGGCGAAGACCTTCGCCAGAAGGATGACGGCGAACAGCGACAGATAGAGCAGATCCGTGACCGGATGCGCCGGAAACATCACGTACCAGAAACTCATCATCACCGCGATGCTCAACACCACGATCAGCGCCGGAAAGTTATAGTGATGCGTGCCGAGCGCGTAGATCAGCCACGGGAAGACCCCGCTCAACGTCAGAAGCCACGCCGCGTGCACTCTCCCCTGTGCCAGAAACCGTTCGCGGGCTGCAGTGAAGGCGGGCAGCAGATAAAAAGGATATTCGGCGAGAAACGCGAGCGCAAGCGGAACCGCCAGCGCCGCGGGAATCGATCTGATTCGCGCATAGACCGCCGCCGCCGTCGCCAGCAGCGCCCAGCCCACCAGGAGTGTGATCCAGTAATACCGGATCGGCTTTGCGTTCGGATTCATTAATAGTGGAGAGGATTCGCGTCCCGCATCGTCTGCGCAATCTCGCGGGCGCTCTGGATCGTGATCAGCTCGCCTTTGCCAATCCCCGGACACCACTGTCCGGTCTTCAGCCATGCGCGCTTATCGTCCACCAATTCCGGCCAGTAGGGAAACGTGCTGCACTGCAGCGGCTTGGCGGGATGCACGGAGCAACCATCCGGCTTCAGAAAAATGCACTGCGCGTGACGGGGCACCCGCAGCCGCCGGAGATTCTTCGTGCGGTACACGTAGCGGCGTTCGAAAGCGCGCGGCGTCATTTTCACGTAGGCGGCGAGGCGCGTGAGATCGTCTTCAGTCAGGTAAACGAAGCCCTGTTGCTCGCAGCATTTGATGCAGCCGGGCTGGCACTGGAATCGCAAGGAGGTTCAGTGCCAAGTATAGCGTTTGGGCGCGGGAAAATTTTCGAAACGGTGACACGCCGCGCCCCGCTTTGCCGTATATTGGATGCAGAGAGAGACGCGTCATGTCAAGCCGCGAACTGGTCACGGAAATCAAGTCTCACATCCGGTACTGGGGTTTTCTTGCGCTGAAGCTGGGCGCCGCCACCATGGGGGCCGCCTGCAGCCTCTGGTTCCTCAATCTGTTCTGGTGGCCGTACACGCCTCTGTTCCACGTCAACACGTATCAATTCGTGTTCGATCTCTTTTACACGACGCTCGTAGGCGTGTGGTTTCTTTTTGGGTACGGCCTGTTTTATCTCGCGATCTGGGATCAGAAGTACCGCTGCCGTACCTGTCTGCGCAAGCTCCGCATGCCGATCGAAACCGGGTCGTGGGGCTACATGCTCCAACTGGGCCGTCCGCAGATCGAATACATTTGCCCGTACGGCCACGGCAAGCTCAACGTGGACGAACTGCAAATCTCCGGGATGACCGCGCCGGAGTGGACCGAGCAGGGCGACATCTGGCAGGAACTGTTCGCCTCCAGGTCGGCGAATGATGGCGATCCGGACCGCGACCGGTGACCGCCGCTCTTCCCGAAGAAGCTCCCGCGCGTCTTCCTCTTTGGCGATTAATCGCCGGCTTCGGCGTCATCGCCATTTTCGTGCTGGCTCTGTTTGTAGCCGGGTCGGTCTACGTCGAAAATTTTCGGCTCGACGGCTACATGCGCTCCCTCGCTGCCGATCCTGCCAGCGTTTCGCTCGCCGATGCCGAGATTACCGGCCGCATCCTCGATCGCGCGCATTCGCTCGGGCTTCCGGTCCAGCCGACCGATGTGACCGTCACCAGACCGCAGGGGCACGTGAAGATTCACATCAATAAATACACCACGGAAACATCAATCGGACGTATGGATCTGCGGCTCCCCGCGGCATCGTCACATTGATTTAACCGATCGTTTATTGCGTAAAAAACGAGTAGAATTTTTCGGCTGGAGGCAGTACTATAGGCCTATCGAACCCTGCGTCAAATGCGGTAATGCGACCTCCCTTTATTTCCAGGGCCGGCCCGTCTGTATCGACTGCGATCGGAAACGCGAAGGCGCGGATGAGTCTGTCCCCGTCAGAAAACCTGCGCAGCGAGCGCCGGAAAGTTCCGGCGGGCGCGCCGAGTCCGAGCCCGGCGAAGCGTTCGGCTAACGTTTCTTTAACTCGTATCCGATTTCTCCGGCGGAATGGATTTCCGTTGCTCCGGAGCGAATTGCTTGATCGAAAACGGAATCCGGGTCCGCCACGGTGAGGATCATCCCCGTCGGCCAGCCACCGACTGATTCCTGGCTCGGATTGCCATGCGAAGGGGATCGATCGGCGACGTTTGGGTCGGCATCTTTATCATTTTCCATTGCCGACTATCCGCTCCCAACTTCGGCGCGTCTTATTTAATAGCGCCTTCCGTAACCGGCGCGTCAACGCCTGAGCGCTACGCGCTAAAATGAAACCATCCCCTTCCTATGGAATTTGAGTTTATTGACGCATGGCTGGCCAAGATCTTCGGTACTCGCAACGATCGCGAGCTCAAGGGGATGCGTCCAATTGTCGCGGCCATCAACGACCTCGAGCCCTCGATGCAGAAGCTCTCGGACATCGATCTCGCCGCCAAAACGATTGATTTCAAAGAGCGAATCGCGCGCGGCGCCACCCTTGACGATCTGCTGCCCGAAGCCTTTGCAGTAGTTCGCGAAGCCGGCCGCCGCGTGCTCAACATGCGGCATTTCGACGTCCAGATGATCGGCGGCATGGTGTTGCACAGCGGCCAGATCGCCGAAATGAAGACCGGTGAAGGCAAAACGCTGGTCGCCACTGCCCCTACCTACCTCAATGCCCTTTCGGGCAAGGGCGTCCATGTCGTCACCGTCAACGACTATCTGGCGCGGCGCGACGCCGAGTGGATGGGCCGCATCCACAAGTTCCTCGGATTGACTGTCGGCATCATCGTCCACGATCTCGACGACCGGGAACGCAAGATTTCCTACGGGGCCGACGTCACCTACGGCACCAATAACGAATTCGGCTTCGATTATCTGCGCGACAACATGAAGTTTCAGCTCGTGAACTGCGCGCAGCGGGGCCACAACTTCGCCATCGTCGACGAAGTCGATTCGATCCTGATCGACGAAGCCCGCACGCCGCTCATCATCTCCGGCCCGAGCGAAGAATCGACCGACAAGTATTACAAGGCCAACAAGATCATTCCGCACCTGATTCGCGGCGAGGTGATCGAAGGCAAAGAGCCGGGCGTGACGTACACCACCGGCGACTACACGGTCGACGAAAAGCACCGCAGTTCGGCGCTCACCGAAGAAGGAGTTCTCAAGGTCGAAAAGCTTCTCGGCATCGGCAATATGTACGAGCCGCAGAACGTCGAGTGGAACCACCATATTCAGCAGTCGCTCAAGGCCCACGTCATTTTCCAGAAGGATAAGGACTACGTGGTGAAAGACGGCGAAGTCGTCATCGTCGACGAATTCACCGGACGCCAGATGCCGGGCCGCCGCTGGTCGGATGGGCTCCATCAGGCCGTGGAAGCGAAGGAAGGCGTGAAGATCGAGCGCGAATCCCAGACGCTCGCCACCATCAGCTTCCAGAACTACTTCCGTCTTTATACGAAGCTTTCCGGCATGACGGGTACCGCGGAAACCGAAGCGGCCGAATTCGACAAGATCTACAAACTGCTGGTCACCGTTATTCCGACCAACCGCCCCTTGATCCGCAAAGAATTCCAGGACGTGGTCTACCGGACTTCGGACGAGAAGTTCCGCAATGCCGCGAAGGAAATTAAGGAATTCCAGGAGCGCGGGCAGCCGGTTCTGGTCGGTACCATCTCGGTCGAGAAATCGGAGTATCTCTCGAAGCTGCTCACCAAAATGGGCGTGGACCATGAAGTCCTGAACGCCAAGAACCACGAGCGTGAAGCGCTGATTGTGGCCCAGGCGGGCCGGCGCGGCGCGGTCACCGTTTCCACCAACATGGCCGGCCGCGGTACGGACATTCTGCTGGGCGGCAATCCGGATCACATGGCGCGCGAGGCCATGCGCAAGCTGGGCATGGACGCCGATCGCGAAGAGTACAAAGCCGACTGGGAGCGCGTTCTGGCCGAAACCAAAGCGCAATGCCTGGTCGAGCATGACGCCGTATCCGCTCTCGGCGGCCTCCACATTACCGGTACTGAGCGCCATGATTCGCGGCGCATCGACAACCAGCTGCGCGGCCGCGCAGGCCGTCAGGGCGACCCCGGCAGCTCCCGCTTTTTCCTCTGCCTGCAGGACGATCTGCTCCGCATTTTCGGCGGCGACCGCATGCAGAATCTCATGCTGAAACTCGGCATGGAAGAAGATGTGCCGATCGAATCGAATCTGATCACCAAGCGCATCGCGGCGGCCCAGAAAGCGGTGGAAGCGCAGAATTTCGATTCGCGCAAACACCTGCTCGAATAC
>DASYCD010000057.1:0-10432 GCA_036500405.1 Bryobacteraceae bacterium | reverse complement strand
CCGCGTCATCCTTCTTCGCCCCGAGCGTCTTCGTCAGATTCTCATCGACCTCCGCCTGCGACCATTCGTTCTTTCGTCCATCGCCCCGCGTCATCGTGCCCTGCATTTCACTGAACGTCGTTCCCGACATGACGGGAATGTTATCCGCCCAGTCGCAGAATTCGCGCATCACGTACACGTCGTCCGCAATCGGATTCCACCCGCCGACATTCATTCCCTGTTCGCGCGCGACCTCCTGCCCCGCGGCAGTCCCGGCCGCGAGCAGTTCCAGATAAGGAACAGCCTTCAGCTTGTCAATCTGACTGCCGGTGAGATTCAGATTCTTCAGCAGCTGTGCGGCAAGCGCCTGCTGGCCCTTGATCGACTTCGCCGGATCGGTCCCACGATAATTCGCGCTGCCGCTCTGCGCGGAGACCTTATGGAAGAGTCCCTTCGCCGCAGGCATGTGCATCAGCCGCACCACTTTTCCGCCACCGCCCGATTGCCCGAAAATCATCACGTTATTCGGATCGCCGCCGAACGCCTCGATATTGTCGTGAACCCATTCGAGCGACGACACCAGATCCGCCATGCCGGTCTGCCGCGAATTCGCATACTCCGCGCCATACGCGGAAAGATCCAGCGTTCCAATAATGTTGAGCCGGTGATTGACGCTCACCACCACCACGTCGCCGAATTCGCTCAGGCTCCGGCCGTCATATGCGTAGCCTTCCATCGACGAGCCGTTCGTGAAGCCACCGCCGTGCATCCAGACCATGACGGGCTTCTTCCCCGCCGGCGTCAGGTTCTGTGTCCAGACATTCAGATACTGGCAGTTTTCGTTCGCGGGCCAAAACCGGTGCGGGAAGACAAGCTCATCGCCACTGACCGCCGTCTGTAGCGGACTCGGGCACACCGCGCCATACACCTGCGCGCTCTTCACGCCCTCCCAGGACTGAACCGCCTTCGGCTGCTCGAATCGTTCCGCTTCGGCGTAGCGGACCCCCAGAAATGACAAGGTCTTCCCTTCCCGAAGCCCCCGTAGTTTGCCGCCATTCACGGAGACCGTCGGAGGATTCAGATTTGGATTTCCGGTGGATGCGGCCGTCTTCACTGCCGGGGCGGGGCCATTAGCCTTCTCTGCTCCGAACGCCAATTGGGATTGCAGCGCAACCGCGGCGGCGCCGCTGATCAGCGTCGTCCCCAGCATCTGACGGCGATCCATCGAACCGAATTTTCGAGACGATTGATTCTGCATATTGTCTCCTTGACGTATTGGGGCAGTTGGTCCAGCCGATGCCTCGAATCCACGGAACATATTATCAAAAATGACAGAAGACCGGGTCGAAAATGAAAAGAGAGGCCTCCTGCCGGCTTGCGCCGGCGAGTACCTCTCTTTTCCAAACAGACGTGAGCCTGCGCGACGCGGTCAGCGCGCGCGTTTACGGAAAACGCCAGCGAAACCCAGCAGCAGAGCCGCCGCGCTCAGCGAAAGGGTCGTCGGCTCTGGCGTCGACGTCAGAACTCCTTCCGAAAAGTCGAACGAGGATCCGAAATACACGCTGATCGGAGTGAAATTCGCACCCAGCGCCGGTCCGTTGGCGAACGAGTTACCGTTATTTCCCTGTGGCGATCCGACCGCGTTTACGCCCGTGGTGGTTTGTATCCAGGCCCGCTGGTTGCCAGGCAGCACCGGGGCGATGGCGAGCCAATACGTGCCCGCTCCAAGGTTGACATTGATTCCGTTGAGGGTGACGTTATAGATTTCACCGCCGAGCGCAGCGCCCGTGTCGACAAGGCTGATATTGTTCGTCCCCGAAGCGACCAGTGTCCCGCCGTTGCCGCTGGAGACACCGCTGCGTATTTCCCACGACGCCTGCGTGATCCCCGCAGCGTTATCGATCGCCTCGGTGGCAATCAGACCGGTGATGTCGACGCCCGCGGCTCCGACGTTGAAATCGTCATATATAAATGAATTGCCGAACGCACCGCCTCGTTCGTCGGCGATATTACCGCCGCCGCCGGAATCGCCGTTGTACCAATAGATCGAGTTCGCAAACATGGGCGCGGCAAACAGAACAGCCGCTAACAGCATCTTTCTGGTCAAAACTTTTCCTCCGGTACCAATCGTAATACAACGATAGATAGTACTGGAGTTGGTATTTTTACGTCCAGAATGGCTCTCCGGCAGGTACAAACCGGATCGGCACTTCGCTGATAAACGTCCCCAGCCACTTCGCCAGATCTTCCATTCCAGGCTCTTCGGACGCCACGTGTCCAAGCATGATCAGCCCCTTTGGAATCCCGAGCGCGTTCGCGTCCCGCACGTATTCCACATTGTCGAAGCCGCTATCCGCCTCCTGCTGTTCGCCGCCGATCACCAGGTCCGCGTCCGGCGTCATGCGTGGTGTCGCGTAGCCAGGTCCGCATAGGACGTTCTTCACTTTCATTTTCGGATCGCCCACGCAGCGGAGTGCGCGAATGCCGCTCAGCCGTTTCGCCTGCGATGCGAATTCACCCAGCGTCGTCTCCGGAATCGGCAGGATACCCGGATGCATCGTCGCATTCTCGCCGCCTTTCACGCCCACCTCCCGCAGTTCACCAACTACCGTGTAGTCCGGCCGCATCGCGTGCATGTGATCGTGCATCCGCCAGAGAACCATACCGTTGTTCAGCACAAAATCGCGCTTCATCTTATACAGCGGGTTCTCCGTCAGGTCCTTCGTATCGTCCCGGTCATTCCACCACGTGTCCTCATGCGACACGATCATGTTCAGTCCCTGTTCGTGTGCGCGCTTCAGCATCCCGAACGTGGTCATCATGGTCGTCGCGATGCCGGTAACCGGCGCATCCGGATTCCCGAGCTTGAACGTATCCCGATAAGACTGTTCGTTCCACGGTATTCCGACATTCTTCCGGATCCGCTCCACCACTTCACGCGCCGTCATCAGACTGCCCTCCAGTACGCGTCGCCGGCGTCGAAATGCTGCACCGGAAATTCCTTCGCGATGGTTTTGATCCACGTCGAGCAGAGTCGCATTCCCGGATCTTCCGAAACCACGCGGCCAATCGTCACCAGCCCGTGCTTCTCACCCGCCGTGAATAAGTCAGCCGCAAAATGCGTGTTCTCCCACTCGCGGACTTCGCCGGCAATGATCAGATCCGCCTCCGTATAGCGCGTCCACATCGTGGCGGGCGTCATCGATCCGGCGTGCAGCAGCACGCGACTCACACGCGCGCTCCGGTCCCCAACCGCCCGCAACCCGCCGTTCAGCTTCAATCGCGTGCGAATGCCCGCGACCACCTGCTCGGCCGACGCTGCTGGAATAGCGAACAGCGCGTTGCTTCCTGTAACCGCATGATCCTTCCACCCCAGCGCTTCAGCCAGCGCTGTCACCATGTCGTCCTGCCGCCGCGCCTGCCAGCGATCATGGAAGCGATAAACGATCAGCCCGTTGTCCTCGATGAACTTCTTCTTCGCCTTATAAACCGGATCTTCAGGATCGAGCCCACCCGGCCCGCGACCGCCGGGAGTCGCTGGCCGATCCGCCCGGCTGAAGAAAACCGGCTCATAGCTCAGAACCAGATTTGTCTTCGCCTTTACGGCCTGGCGCAAAACATCCACGGTCGCCATCGCCGTCGTCGCGATGCCGGAAACCGCGCCGTTCGGATCTCCGGCCTTGAATCCATCCGCCGTGTTCGCGGGCGCCTCACCGCCGAGTTCTTTCAGAATTCGATCTACGACGATGGCGGCGCTCGAACCCGCCTGCGCGCGCAGTCCCGTCGCGGAAACAGCGGTACCGGCGAGCAGAGCAAAATCGCGCCGGGATAGAAATGGTGTCCCCATAAGTGACGCCACTATACCACTGGTCGAACCAATTGTAGAAGCGGTTCCATACCGGCGGCATTTCCATGGTCTACTGGAACCACGGAATGCGCGTTGCAGTCATTGGCGGCACAGGCCATATCGGAACATATCTGATCCCGCGTCTGGTAGACGCCGGATACGAAACCATCTCCATCTCACGCGGCGTTCGCCCGCCTTATGTCGAAAGCGCTGCGTGGAGGCTGGTGGAACGCATCGTCCTCGATCGCCAGATTCCCGGATTCGAAACCGCCGTCGCCAGCCTGCGCGCCGATGCCGTCATTGACCTCACCTGCTTCACGCCTGAATCCGCGCACAAGCTGGTGGAAGCGCTTCGCGGGCGAGAGACGCGCCTCTTGCACTGCGGCACCATCTGGGTGCACGGGATGAGCGTGGAGGTCCCGACTACCGAAGACCGCCCTCGCCTTCCGATCTCCGATTACGGAAAACGCAAAGCGCGAATCGAAAGCTTCCTGCTGGAGCAGAGAGACGTGCCGAGCGTCGTCATCCATCCCGGCCATCTCGTCGGCCAGGGATGGATCCCGCTGAATCCCGCGGCGAATTTCAATCCGCGCGCATTTCGCGATCTGGCCGCTGGACGCGAAATTGCCCTCCCGAACCTGGGCCGCGAAACGCTCCATCATGTCCACGCGGCCGATGTCGCGCAATGCTTTGTTCGCGCCCTGACGCATTGGATTGACGCCGAAGGCAAGAGTTTTCACGCCGTCTCACGCGGCGCTATTACGGTGGCGGGATACGCCGAATCCGTTGCCTCCTGGTATGGCCAGCCGGCGCATATCCGCTTCCTGCCGTGGGAAGAGTGGCGTAAGACCGTGACCGAAAGAGAGGCGGAAATCACCTGGGATCATATAGCGCGATCGCCGCACTGCAGCATCGCACGAGCGCAGGCGCTTCTCGGCTACGAGCCGCGTTACACATCGCTCGAGGCCCTTCAGGAAGCTCTGTTTTCACCTCTTTATCCCGGATAGGACCCGGCAGGCCGGTTGCGGAGCCGAAGCTGATCAGTTATCCGAAGGCCGCTGCGCGTCATCGATCACGAACACTTTCACCGGCAGCTTTGCCGCTTCCAGCCGCAGGCCGAGTTGCTCTCGAACGGCAGTGAATAGAGATGGCAGCGAAGTGTCGGCCACCGCCGCGTCGCGCGCGTAGTGTAATTCGATGGCATACGGACCCGCGAGACCCGTCTGATCGACCACCGGCCGCCCCGCATCGAATTCCAGAATCTGACAAAGCGAATCGAGAGTCATACTCGGCGCCTTGAGATTCCCCATCCGCATATCAGCCTGTCCCTCGCGCGCAGGCGACAGCTTTGAACCGCCCGTATCCACCTTCAGCGCGTAGGCGGACATCTCACGCGTATCCGCATGCCAGCGGACGTGGAACCGTTCCTCCAGCAACTTCTTCAGCATCTCGATAGCTTTATCCCGCCCGACAGGCGAGCTGGGCGCCGCCTCAATATTGAACCCCTCGGACCGGATCCACGCAGGCCCGCCGATGATCTGGTTATCCCGCCAGCCATACGACTGACGCAGCAAATTCCAGACCGTCATGTTCTGGATCGTGAGCCGGCCGCCATCCGTGAGATGAAAACCGAATCGGCCATCACCCGGCGGACTGGCGTGAATCGATGCCGCTTCAAACGCGGGCCGTTCCTGCGCGCATAAAATGCACGCCACCGCTGTGAGCCAGGCGATTCGACGCATGCCCTGTTAAACGCCCGAATCCGGAATTTGTTACGCCGCAGCCGCGCGCCGCAGGAATTTCACGCCCTCGAACGCCACCGCGTCGGGCGACTGCTCGATATCGCGCCAGATACAAACCGCCGCGCTCAGAGCTCCCTCAAACCCAAAGCTCTCGATCGTCAGCCAGGCGTCGTACCCAATATCCTTCAGCCCGCGGAACATGCTTTCCCACTGCACGTGTCCGCTGCCGGGAATACCGCGATCATTCTCGCACGTATGGAGATGCTTCAGATGCTTCCCCAATTTCCGCATGGACTCGCCCAGGTCCTTCTCCTCAATATTCGCGTGGAACGTGTCGCAAAGAACCCCGACGCGCGGATCACCCACCGCATCGCAGATCGCCGCCGCATCCGCATTCGTATTCAGGAAGAACGTCTCGAACCGGTTGAGCGGCTCAATCCCGAACTCCATGTCATGCGCCTTGAGCGCCGGAATCGCCGATTGATATCCCTCGATTGCCCACTTCCATTCATCCGCGGTTCGCCGCCGCCCCGGCAGATACCCCACCTGGCAATAAAGCGGCCCGCCGACGAACTTCGCGCCCGCCTCCGCCGAAGCCGCAATCGTGTCCTGAATATGCTGCTGCGCCTCTCTGCGCTTCGCCGCGTCATCGCTGATCAGGCTCTGCCCATCCACAAACAGCGCGCACACGGAGCATTCGAGATCATTCTCCTCGAATGCCTTCCGCACCTGCGCCGCCGGAAACTGCTTCGGCTGGAACAGCGGCACCTGCATCCCGTCGAACCCAGCCTCCTTAATACGAGGCAAAAGCTCCAGGCTATGCGGACCGAACGTTTCGGACCAGATGAATGTATTAACGCCGAATTTCATGAGAGATCCGCCGGAACTACTCAATCACCATCGCGGGCAATACCTTCAACGGGCTCTCGACCGAAGCGGTTCCGCTCGTGAACGTGAAGTTCACCGCCGGCACAGGCTTACCAGCCACTACCGTAATCTCCTGATTCTGCGTTCCATACTTTTCATGAATTCCGGTGATCGTATATTTCCCCGGCGGCAGCCCCTTCAGATCGAAAGCGCCCTTCTCGTCCGTCACCGCATAAAACGGATTCGAAACCACATGCGCCACCGCCCTCATCCACGGATGCTGATTGCAAAGGATCGGAATCGTCACTTCCGGTTTCGTGAAAGTCTTCAGGATCGGCGGCGCGCCCGCCCGCTGCCCCATATTGAATTCCGGATTCGCCTGCCCCATCGCGTGGACATTATGAGTTGTCGCATCGCTGTTCACCACTTTGAACTGCTGGTTGGGCATGATGCCGAAAACGTGCGGCACATACTCGCATCCGCTCTGATCGAGCACCACCGGCGTGGAAGGCGTCGGGAAATTCTTCCCCTCCAGCCCCTTGCTCACATAAACAAAGACGTTCTTGAGCGAGCCGTCGGCCGCAATCACAGATGTTTCCGGCAGAACCGTTCCCTTATGTTTCGCCGCGCAGGCCGGATCGGCATCCATCGAAATCGGTCTCAGCTTCGCCGGAGTTCCTTTAAATACAGCCTTTCCCTTCACCGCCGTCTGTCCGTAAACAGTTGTGGCCGCGAAAAATACCAGGCAGCAGGCCGCCTGCAAAGTAAGGAGTGCGTGTGGGTATCTCATTTTAAAAAGGTCTTCCAGGAGGATTATAGCCCCCCATCGCAAATCCCCGAACAAAGCCGTCCGGCCCGGCTGATAAACTATCCGGCGGTACGGAATTTCGATGACGCGGTCCCGGAGCGCCAGGAAGGCGCTTCAATGCTTGCATTGCCAGGGCCGTTCGGATAAAATTCTTAAGTCCAACATGGAACCGTTTCCACTTTCCAAATGGACGTCCGTCCAGCGCAGCGGGCGCCCTCCCGCCAAAACGTTCTTTGCAAAGAGAGTTCACGCATGAAATCGATCAGGAAACCCGCTCGTTCCCACGTTTGGTCCATCGGGCTGCCGGCCGCCGCGGTGCTCACCGTCTCGCTGGCCTGCATCTCGCTCCTCGGCCAGAATGCGCCCGCCACAAAAGCTCCCGCGAAGGCGGCCACAAAGGCTCCAGCCGCGACGCGTTCCACCGCACCCCGCCGCCTGGAAGTTCTCCTTCTCGGCACTGAGGGCGCGGGCATCGAGCATGACAGCCAGAAGGCCAGCGGCCTTTTTGTGCCGGCGCTTGCGCGCGAAGGCATCAACGTTTCCTGGACCAGTAACGTCGCCGATCTCAACGCGAGCAACCTCGCGAAGTACGACACCCTGATGGTGTACGGGACTTTCCCTTCCATCACTCCCGCGGAAGAATCGGCGCTCACCAACTGGGTCGATAGCGGCAGAGGTCTGATCGCCATTCACTCGGCGGTCGAGTCTCCGGCGCTCACGAAACTGATCGGCGCGTCCTCGGATCACCACGGCGCGGTCGCCGCCATCAACGCCGCCGTCAAGGACGCCCAGCATCCCGTGGTTCGCGAGGTCACCGCCATCCAGACCGAAGACGAACCCTGGTTCTTCAAAAGCCCCGCCGCGGACCGCACTATCCTGATGGATCGTCCCGAAGGCTCCGGCCGCGAAGCCGTCACCTGGGCCCGCAATGAAGGAAAAGGCCGCGTGGTTTACACCGCGCTCGGCCACGATGAACCCACCTGGAAGAACCCCACGTTCCAGGCTCTCGTCCGCGGGGCAGTGCTCTGGACGGTCGGCGACGCAACCCGCGACCAGTGGGAAAAACTTCAGATGCCCTCGGTTTCCTACAAGCAAAGCGTCTACATCCCCAACTACGAGCGCCGCGTTCCGCCGCTGAAGTTCCAGGAACCGCTCTCGCCGCAGGATTCCATGAAGACCATGCAGGTGCCGCCCGGCTTCGAAGTGCAGCTCTTCGCCTCCGAGCCCGATATCACCAAGCCCATCGCCATGAACTGGGATGAGCGCGGCCGTCTCTGGGTCGTCGAGTCCATCGACTATCCGAACGAGATCATCGCGAATGAGACCGATCCCGCGAAAAAAGCGGCGATGAAACCGCATGACCGCATCAAGATCTGCGAAGACACCAATCACGATGGCAAAGCCGATAAGTTCACCGTTTTCGCCGACGGCCTGAACGTCCCGACCGGCATCACGTTCTGGAACGGCGGCATCATCGTCGGACAGGCGCCTGAGATGCTCTATCTCAAGGACACCAACGGCGACGACAAAGCCGACGTCCGCACGGTTCTGCAGAGCCAGTGGGGCACCCGTGACACCCACTCCGGCATCGGCAACCTCCAGTACGGTTTCGATAACTACATCTGGGGCTCGGTCGGCTACTCCGGTTTCAACGGAACCACGCCCGAAGGCAAGACCATGAACTTCGCGCAAGGCATTTTCCGGATGCATCCGGATGGCACCGGCCTCGAATTCATGGGCACCTTCAGCAACAACACCTGGGGCCTGGGTTTCTCGGAAACGTTCGACCTCTTCGGTTCCACCGCGAACAACACCCACGCGGTCTACGTCGGCATTCCGCCCCGCTACTCGGCGGACGTGAAGGGCCTCCCGGTCCGCGCCGGCAGCAAGAAGATTGACGGCCACTACTTCATGGCGCCCGATACCTATAACGTCCGCCAGGTGGACGTGATGGGCGGCTTCACCGCAGCCAACGGCTTCAACCTCTATACCGCGCGTGTCTTTCCGAAAGAGTATTGGGATCGCATCGCGTTCGTGAATGAGCCGACCGGCCGCGTCGTGCACCGCGCCATTCTTCAGAAGGACGGCGCCGGCTTTAAGGAACAGGACGGCTGGAATCTGGTTTCGAGCAGCGATGAATGGTTCGAGCCCGTGCTGACGGCCGTCGGTCCCGATGGCGAGGTCTGGGTGGACGACCTCTACAACTTCATCGTGCAGCACAACCCGACTCCGATCGGCTTCGAAAATGGCATCGGCGGCGCGTACATCAATCCGCTGCGCGACCACACGAAAGGCCGTATCTACCGCATCGTTTATAAGGGCGCCCCCGCCGAAAAGGTCCTCTCACTTAGCAAGCAGCGGCCTGCCGAGCTGGTGGCGGCGCTCTCGAACAGCAACATGTTCTGGCGGCTGACCGCGCAGCGCCTCCTCGTCGAACGCGCCAACAAAGACGTCGTTCCGGAGCTCATCACGCTCGCTAAATCAACTAAGACCGACGAGCTTGGCCTCAACCCCGGCGCGCTGCATGCGCTCTGGACGCTCGAAGGCCTGGGCGTTACCAACGGCTCGAACCCGGCAGCCACCGCGACGGTGATCGCCGCCATGAAGAATCCGGCAGCGGGTGTTCGCAAAGCCGCTCTGCAGATTCTCCCGGCGAATGACGCCTCATTCAAGGCATTCCAGGGGAACGGAATGCTGCATGACAAAGATCCCTACACGCGCCTCGAAGCGATTCTCTTCCTGACGGAATTCCCGCCCTCCGACGAGATCGGCGCCGAACTCTACAAGCTCGGCAAGGAGCCGGATGTTCTGAAGGATGAATTCCTGACCATGGCGATCCATGACGCCGCCGCGAAAAACCGCACCGGTTTCTTCAAAGCGATGCAGGCCGATATGGGCGCGCAGGCATTCAAAGACTACGCCGCTAAGATCGCCAAAGAAGAGGAGACTCCGAAGCCGCCTCTCAACATCCTCTCCCAGACCCAGCAGGGCGCCGGAACCATCATTCCGCCGGATCCGATTATCCCGGCCGCGGAAGGCATCATGCGCGCCTACGTGGAAGACATCGTTGGACCCATCAAGCGTCCGCCACCGGCCCAGAACGGCCGTGGTGGCGGACGTGGCCGTGGCCGCGGCGGTGTCCCGCCCGGTCCGTTCGCTGTGGACGTGAAAATCAATATCAACGTCGCG
>DASYCD010000056.1:0-21892 GCA_036500405.1 Bryobacteraceae bacterium | reverse complement strand
GGCTGGTACATGACGTAGTCGTAGAGCACCGCGCTCGCGTTCATCTCCAGCCCGTAGTAAACAGAAGTCTGCGACGGCAGCGGGTTGATGAAGATTTCGACGGCGTCATCGAGATAAGTCGGATCGTCGTGCTGGGTGTGGGTCACGGTGATGTCCGCGTCCTCGCACTCATACGACACGTAGAGATTGTTGTCATCCCAGAGCACGCGCGCGGTAGTTTTTTGCTTCGCGCCTGTCTGCGCGGCCCACGGGAAGATCAGTTCGATCTTGTTGGCTGTGTCCCAGGCCTTGTCATCGAGTTTGCCGTCGACTGTGATGGCGGATGACGCGCGCTTCACTTCATACCGCGGAACGGGCGACTGACAGAACGCCGGGACTGCAACGGCGCAGAGGAGCAGAGCATATAGTCGCATGGCTATTTCTTCGCGAAGATCGAGAGATCGATGGCATCGGCCATCACCTGATAGCCGGCGTCGCTCGGATGCAGTTGATCGCCGGATTGCATGTCCTGACGGAAACTCTTCGGATCGTTCGGGTCGCGGACGGCAGCGTCGAAATCGACCACTGCGTCAAAAACGCCGCTGTGGCGGATGAACTCGTTTTCGGCTTCGCGCATCACTTCGCCTTCTTCCGAGTAATAACCGGCGCCTTTGTAGGGCGTCAGAGTGCAGCCGATCACCTTCAGGCCGTGGGTGTGAGCGCGCTCGACGATCTGGCGGAGCGCTCCGATCACGTCGTCCGATTTGAGACCGGTGTTGACGCGCGCCTGGTTGCCGATGTCGTTGATGCCTTCGAGGATCATGACCCATTTCGCGCCAGGCTGCAGCAGAACGTCATGATCGAGACGCGCGAGCGCGGCGACGCCGGAGCCGTCCATCAGGAGACGATTGCCGGAGATTCCCTGGTTGTCGACAGCAACCTGCGCAGTCGCTTTGTTGGCCTGGAGGCGCGCGGCGAGACGGGCAGGCCACATGCGATCGGTATCGGGCGTGGACTTGGCGCCATCTGTGATGGAATCACCGAGGGTCACGATGGTTGCGGCGTCGGCCGGCGCCAGAACGTCCACCGAGGAGATCCAGTAATACGCCATCGATGTGGCGATTGGTTCAGCAATTGAAGCCTGGGCGGTGAAATCGCCCGGCCCGGCGAAATACGTGGTGTGGAGGCCAAGCCCGTGAGATGCGAGCGGGCCGGAGGCTTCGGGGAAAAAAAGGCTGATGGCGAGATCCGAAAGCGGCGCGAATTCGAGATCGACTGGATCTGTGAAGACGGTCTCACCGGCAATCATTTTGAAAGACTTGCTGCCGTTGACGGTGATGGCGCGATCGCTTGCCGGAACGATGGCGGAATCCTTGTCGCGAAGTGCGATATGCGCCGCGCCGATAGTCACGGCCATTGAGCCGAACGGATTCGTGAGTTCGAGGCGCAGGCGTTTGCCTCCGATGCTGGTGTGAACAATCATCCTGACGGTCTGGTTCTCAAGAGACTGCGGCGGCCGGGGACGTGCGGGGGCGGGAGCGCCTTGCGTCGACGCAGTTGTCGCGCCGGCCGGATTGGCTCCGGCTGGCGGAGCCGCGGCGGGAGCAGGTGGCGCGGTGGGAGCGGCCTGAGTGGCAGCGGGCGGCGCAGCCGGGCGCGGAGGCGCCGCTGGTCCACGGTAGATCTGTGCCGATGTCGCCCAGGTGGCGACCCAATGATCTCCGTTCCCCTGTCCAAAAACAACAGGTACGACCAATGCGGCAGCGACCGCCACTCGAAACAGAATCGTTTTTTGCAACATCAGGCTCCCTCGGCGGGGCGTGCGAAAACGCCGCCGCAATCCGATCTCGAACTGATTCTACACAATAGAATGGACGAACCATTAAGCCATTGAAAATATTCAGGAATCGTGAGCTTCCCGGCGCACTTTGCGCTACATTGGAGGTTGCGGATTTCGCTCTTCATTACCTGCTATAACGACACTCTGTTTCCGAAGACCGGACAAGCTGTCGTGACCGTGCTGGAGCGCCTGGGGCATACGGTGGATTTTTCCGAAGCACAGACCTGCTGCGGGCAGATGCATTACAACAGCGGCTACCACGCTCAGGCATTTCCGCTGATGGAAAAATTCCTGGACGATTTCCGGGAATCGAGCGTCATCTGTGTTCCGTCTTCGTCCTGCGTATCGATGATTCGGGAGCATTATCCGGTAATGGCGGAGAAAAGCGGCAACCAGGAGCTGATTCGCGAAGTGAATGCGCTGCTGCCGCGCGTGTTCGAATTCTCCGAACTGCTGGTGGACAAACTCGGCGTGGAAGACACCGGTTCGTACTTCCCGCACCGCGTGGCGTACCACCCGTCCTGCCATTCGCTGCGCTCGCTGCATGTGGGCGATAAGCCGGTGCGATTGCTCAAGAGCGTGCGTGGACTGACCTACGTGCCGATTGAAGACGCTGAGCAGTGCTGCGGATTCGGCGGAACTTTTTCCGTGAAGAATGCCGAGGTGTCTTCCGCGATGGTGCAGGAGAAGGCGCGGTGCGTGATCGAGGCCGATGCCGATTACTGCGCGGCAGTCGATAATTCCTGCCTGATGCAGATCGGCGGCACGCTGAGCCGCATGGGAACGCGCACGCGCACGGTGCATCTGGCGGAGATTCTGGCCCCGACGGAAGGCGACGCCGCGCTCTCCGGCAACGGGAGCGTGCACGGATGAGCGTTCGCGTCGGAGACGCCGCCAGCGCACCGGATTTCGCAGTCGCCGCAAAGAGCCTGCTGCATAACGATCAGCTTCGCCGCAATGTTCGCAGGGCCACCGAAGTCATCCGGAAGAAGCGCGCGAACGTGGTGGGCGAAATGCCGGACTGGGAAGATCTCCGGCAATCCGCGGAAGCGATCAAAGATCACACGCTGCGGCATCTGGCTTATTACCTGGAGCAGTTCGAACGCAACTGCACGCGGGCCGGCGGCAAGGTTCACTGGGCGCGCGATGCGGATGAAGCGAACGCGATCGCGATCGATATTATGCGTTCGCATCACGCGGACGAAGTCATCAAAGTGAAGACGATGACGACGGACGAGATCGGGATGAACCGTGCGCTGGATGCGGTGGGGATTCGTCCGTATGAAACCGATCTGGCGGACATGATTGTACAGCTCGGCGAGGACAAGCCGTCGCACATCGTGGTACCGGCGCTGCATCGGAACAAGATGGAAATCCGCGAGATCTTCATGCGGAAGATGGGGCTGAGCGAGCTCGGCACGCGTCCGGAAGACATTGCGGAAGCGGCGCGGGTTTATCTGCGTGAAAAGTTTCTACGTGTGCCCGTCGCCATCAGCGGCGCGAATTTCGCGGTGGCGGAGACGGGTTCCGTTGTCGTGGTGGAATCCGAAGGCAACGGGCGTATGTGCGTTTCCCTGCCCCGTGTGCTGATCAGCGTGATGGGGATCGAGAAGATCGTTCCGCGCTTTGAGGATCTTGGCGTTTTCCTGCAGTTGCTGCCGCGCTCGGCTACGGGCGAGCGGATGAATCCGTATAACTCCATCTGGACCGGTGTGACGCCGGGCGATGGGCCGCAGGAATTCCACGTCATCCTGCTGGATAACGGACGCACGAAGGTACTGGCCGATTCGGTTTCTCGCGAGACGCTCGATTGCATTCGCTGCGGGGCGTGTCTGAATGCTTGCCCGGTTTACCGGCAGACCGGTGGTCATGCGTATGGATCGATCTATGCGGGGCCGATCGGCGCGATTCTGACGCCGCAGTTGCAGTCGATGGAACACTCGCAGACGCTGCCGTATGCATCATCATTGTGCGGGGCTTGTTACGAAGTGTGTCCGGTGAAGATCAATATTCCGGAGATTCTGATTCATCTGCGCAATCGGGTTGTGGAGAATGGCGACGATCCCACCATCGAGCGGCTGGGGATGAAGATGGCCGCGTGGGCGATGGGCGATGCGACGAATTTAGCGACGGCGCGGTCGCTGGGACGGATCGCGCAGATGCCATTTGCGAGCAACGGTTCGATTCACAACCTGCCGGGGATGATGTCCGGATGGACGGCGACGCGCGATATGCCTTCGATTCCAAAGGAGTCGTTCCGGCAATGGTGGTCGCGGCGGAAGCGGGAGCAATCGGCGTGAGTGGTTTGAATGGACACGTGAGCGCGCGGGCCGCGATGCTGGCGAAGGTCCGGCATGCGGTGGGCGACCACACGCCGGTGCGCGAGTCGGAGTATGCGGCGATTCCGCGCCAGTATCGGAGACAGAGTGTTGCGAGCCGCGACGCCGCGGTGGATTTGCTGGCGGGGCGGCTGCGGGATTACGATGCGCATGTTTACCGGTGCGGGGGATCTGAGGTCGCACAGACGGTAGCGGCGGCGATGACGGAGCGCGGGAAGACGTCGCTGCTGCGGGCGGAGGGATTGCCCGCGGAATGGCTCCCTTCTTCGTTTCGTTTCCCGGTGGTCAACGGGATGACGTATGAGGAGATCGATCAGGCCGAGGGCGTGATCACCGGATGCGTGGCGGCGATTGCGCTGACCGGGACGATTGTTTTGCGGCATGGTCCGCATGACAGCCGGCGGGCGCTGACGCTGATTCCGGATTATCATTTGTGCGTTGTGTTTGCGGAGCAGGTGGTGGAGACTGTGCCGGAAGGGTTCGAGCGGCTGCGTGGGATGGAGACGCTGCCGTTGACCACGGTTTCCGGGCCTTCAGCGACGGCCGACATCGAGATGACGCGGGTCAAGGGTGTGCATGGACCGCGCTTTCTCGATGTGATTCTGGTCGGCTAACGAGAATCAAAAGTCCAGACTGTCTACGTTCTTCTTGTCGATCACGAGCGGAGCGCCGAGGATGATTTCGTCGCCTCGCACTTCGATTTTGCCGAGGCGGCCTCCGTCCATGGAGGTGGCGCCGGGTTTAAGCTGGCCGGTGACGGCCTGGTCGGCGGCGCGGACGGCGAGGTAGCCGAGGTCGCGGGTGTTCCAGAGGGCAATCATCGGGACTACGCCTTCGTGGATGTAGGTTTTGCAGATGCTGGGGAGCGAAAGGCCGATCACGGCGACGTCCTTACGTCCGGCCTGCTTCACGGCTTCGGCGGAGCCGGGGACGGCGGGGGCGGAGATCGCCATCATCAGCTTCACGTTCGGGTAGACCTTGAGCAGCGTCTGAGTTTCGGCGAAGGCTTTGTCGCGGTCGTCGTCGCTGGGTCGGATGGTGACGAGGTTCAGGTCTGGGTACTTCGCCGCAAGGCGTTTTTTGATGAACGCGATCCATTCGTTCTGATTGTTCGCGGTGAGGGCTCCGGTGATGATGGCGAAGTCGCCTTTGCCGTTGAGGATTTTCGCGGCGGCGTCGGTCAGGGTGTTGGCGATGCCTTCCGAGGTCGCCTGGTTAACAAGGAAATCGCGCGCATCCTTTTCGGCGTCGGCGTCCCAGGTGATCACTTTGATGCCGCGCTCGCGGGCTTTTTTGAGAACCGTCGAAATGCCGCCTTTGTTTTCGACGGCGACGGCGATGGCGTCGACTTTGCGGGTGATCCAGTTCTCGACCATTTCGTTTTGCTTTGCGGCGTCGAGGCCAGTGGGACCGTCCCAGATCATGTCGATGCCGAGTTCTTTCGCGGCTTCTTCGGCGCCGCCGCGCACGCTGACGAAATAGGGATCGCCCTTCGCTTTCGGCATGACGGCGATCACGGGCTTGTGGCTGGATGGCGTGACAGAGGAACTCGCTTCGCCCGAGCGCGGCGCGAGCGATTTCACCATCCAGACGTTGGTCGCCGCGACAATGAGCGCGCCGGCGATGACCGCGCCGCACAGAATCGCAACCTGGCTGTTCTTCACTTCATCACTCTCCTCAACGCTCGGCGCCGCGGCAGCGGGACGAATCCCCGATTTTGATACGACATGCCGCCAGCGGTCAAAGCTGATTATCAACACCAAAAGGACGCCGGTCAAGACGCCGGTCAGTTCCGAGGGCAGCGCGGCCAGATGCAGGCCGTTCTGCAATATCGAAAGGAAAAACAATCCGAGCAGCGTGCCGCCGAGCGTGCCTCGTCCGCCGAAGACGCTCGTGCCGCCGAGAACGACGGCGGCGATCGCATCGAGCTCGTAGCCATCGCCCGCCGAAGACTTCGCCTGGCCGAGGTGCGCGACATAAATGATGGCCGCAAGGCTCGACACGATGCCCGAAAGCACATAGACCAGCGAGATGCGCTTCGCTACCGGAATGCCTGCGTAGCGCGCGCCGGATTCGCCGAAGCCAATGGCGTAGAGCGCGCGGCCAATGACGGAACGGTGGAGCAGAATCGCATACGCCATCGCGGCGAGGATGAAAATGGGAACCTGGACCGGGATCAAGCCGCCGAAGTAGCCCTGCCCGAGATAGAGAAAGGACGCCGGAAAGTCCGTGTAGTTGACCGCGCCGCGCGTGATACCTTCCGCGATCCCGCGATACATCGAATAAGTGCCAAGGGTGACGATGAGCGGTGGGAGTTTCAGGCGCGAGATCAATCCGGCATTGAGTGCGCCGCCTGCCCATCCCACCGCGAGCGCAGCCAGCACGCCTGCGCCTGCGGGGAGATGCCAATCCTTCACGGCGACGCCGAAGATGACGGCCGCGAGTCCCATCATGGAGCCAACCGAGAGATCGATGCCCCCGGTCACCATGACCGGAGTCATCGCGATCGAGAGCAGGCCCAGTTCAACGCTGAAGCGGACGACTTCGAAGAAATTATCGAGAGTGAAAAAGTTCTGGGCGATCGCGGAGAAGATCGCGATCTGGACCGCCAGCGCGGCCAGCAGAATCCACTCGCCGCGCTTATTCAATCGCGACCTTCGCGAGCGCCACGCGCTTTTCGGCGCGTTCGCGCAGAATCTCGACGACTACCGCGGCCAGAATAATCGCGCCCTGCAGCGCGCGCTCCCAATACGCGCTCACGCCGAGGAACGTGAGCGCCGGGCCGATCGCGCCGAGCAGAATGACGCCGAGGACCGTGCCTGCCGTGCTGCCGGAACCGCCGGTGATCGCGGTGCCGCCCACCACTACGGCCGCGATGACTTTCATCTCCATGCCAAGTCCGGCATTGGCGGGGATCTGATTGAAGCGAACGGAATTCAAAACAGCCGCGATGCCAGTGAGCGCACCGGTCAGTACGAAGACCCAGAATGTTACGCCGTTGGCATCAATCCCAGCCAGACGTGCGGCTTCGGCGTTGGAGCCGGTGGCGTAGACGGCGCGGCCCGCGCGCAGGTTCATGAGCCCCCAGGAAATTCCGGCGGTGAAGAGGATGGCGAGTGCGGCCATCAAATATGGATAGGAGCCCTGCGTCAGTCCGAGCCACTGAAAGCCGTCGGGCAGTCCGGAAACCCAGGCTCCCTGCGTCGCCCAGCGAAGTCCATCGCGCAGCGCCACCATGGTGGCCAGTGTGACGACGATCGATGGGATGCGAACCCATGCGACCAGCGCGCCGTTGAGGGCCCCCATCAACGCTCCAGCAGCGACCGCCACCAAACCGGCGGCAATCACCGGCATCCCCATCTTTGCGAAAACTCCCGCCAGGATGCCGCAGACCGCGAACATGGAGCCGACCGAAATATCGATCTGTGCTGTCAGGATCACCATGTTCATGCCAAGCGCGATAAGCAGCACCGGCAGGTTCGCCAGGAACATATCCGAGAGATTTTCCGCGGAGAAGTAGCCGGGCGCGGTGAAGGCGAGGAAGATCGCCAGCAGCGCGATGGAGGCGGCAACGGACAACTCTCTGCCGTAGCGCTTTCTCATGCGGCATGCCCGAGAGCGAGCGTGAGGATTTTTTCCTGAGTGGCTTCAGCGCGCGAGAGTTCGCCCGCGACGCGGCCGGAGTGCATCACGATGATGCGGTCGCTCATGCCGAGCACTTCGGGCAGTTCCGACGAGATCATCACGATCGCGAGGCCCTTTTCGGCAAGATCCATCATGATGCCGTGGATTTCCGATTTCGAGCCGACGTCGACGCCCTGCGTGGGTTCGTCGAGAATCAGGACTCTCGGATTCGTCGCCAGCCAGCGGGCGAGCGCCACCTTCTGCTGATTGCCGCCGGAGAGAGTACCGGCTTCGACATCGACGCCCGGCGTTTTGACGCGAAGCTGCGCGACGTAGCGACCGGCGACTTCCGTTTCCTCCCCGCGATCGATCAGGCCACCGGAGGAAATCTGGCGAAGATCGGCCAGCGTGACGTTCGCTGCAATCGCCATATCGAGCACCACGCCGTTACGTCTGCGGTCTTCGGGGACATAGCCAATTCCCTGCCCGATCGCAGCCGCCGGCGATTCGATTCGCGCCGGATTGCCGTTGATGACGATTTCGCCACGCTCGGCGGGCGTGAGACCGAAAACGGTCTCGGCGAGTTGTGTGCGGCCGGAGCCGACGAGGCCCGCGATTCCCAGGATCTCGCCTGCGCGCACGCTGAGCGAAATGTCGCGGATACCGGCTTCGCGGCTGCTAAGTCCGCGGAGTTCGAGCGCGACAGAGCCAAGGGCAACTTCACGTTTCGGAAACACGGCCGCCACTTCGCGTCCCACCATCATGGCGATCAGTTGTTCGCGAGTGACGCTGCGCGCCTCGCAAGTACCGATGGATTCTCCATCGCGCAGGACAGTGATGCGGTCGGCGATAGAAGCAATTTCTTCAAGCCGATGCGAAATATAGATGATGCCGACGCCCGCCTGCTTCAAGCCAGCGATCACCTGGAAAAGGCTCGCGACTTCCGTTTCGGTAAGCGACGCGGTCGGCTCATCCATGATGACGATCTTCGCGTCGGCACCAATGGCCCGGGCTATTTCAACGATCTGCTGCTCGGGCATGCTCAGCGTCGAAACCAGACGGCCCGGCGCAATGGTGGAACCCGCGCGGGCAATCAGCTCTTTCGCACGCGCGTCGCGGGTGTGCCAGTCGATGCGGCGCCATCGGCTGCCGGTTTCGAGCGCCAGCGCGATGTTTTCGGCGACGGTGAGATGCGGGAAGAGCGCAGGCTGCTGATAGATCGCCGCGATGCCGAGCGAGCGCGCGAGCGCCGGATCATTGTTCTCGACCTCAGCGCCATCCAGCCGCAGCGTTCCGGCGTCCGGCGCGACGGCGCCCGTGATGACTTTGATGAGGGTGGATTTGCCTGCGCCGTTTTCTCCGATCAGCGCATGCACTTCGCCGCGGCGCAGCTCAAACGAAACGCCGCGCAGCGCGCGCACGCCCGCGAAGGATTTCTGTATCCCGATGGCTTCGAGCAGCGGCTGCGAGGCCGGCACGCTTTGCATCAGAGATCAGAATATCGTGGCGGCAGGCGCTAGCCGCGAAGCTTCATGCGGTGGGAGACGAACCACGCCTGCGCGTCCATGGAGCCGCGCCCGCTTTCGTACGTACCGTCGGACTTCGCGATTCGGGCTCTCCGGTTGTCTGCGAGATAGCGATCGATAATCACGTCTTTGATGAGGCGCACGAGCGACGGATCGAGGATGGGAAACAACAGTTCTACGCGGCGATCGAGATTGCGGGGCATCAGGTCGGCGCTGCCGGAGTAAATCTCCTCCGCACCGTTGTTGCCGAAGTAAAAGATGCGGCTGTGCTCCAGGAAACGCCCCACAATACTGCGCACGGCGATGTTCTCGCTGATGCCAGGCAGCCCGGGCCGCAGGCAGCAGATGCCACGCACAATGAGATCAATCTTCACGCCCGCCTGCGACGCTTCATAGAGAAGCTGGATCATGTCGCGGTCTTCAAGCGCATTGGTTTTGAAGATCAGCCGTCCCCGCGGACCGAGCGCGATTTCGCGGCGGATCAGTTCCTTCAACCGCTTCCGCATCGTCAGGGGCGCGACGAGCAGCCGGCGGAAATCGGCCTTGTGGGAATAGCCGGTGAGCTGGTTAAACAGGTCGGACGCATCCATGCCGATCTCCTCATTGGCGGTGAAAAGGCTGAGATCGGTATAGAGGCGGCCGGTCGCCGGGTTGTAATTGCCGGTGCCGAGATGAACGTAGCGGCGGATACCTTCCGCTTCGCGGCGCACAATGAGCGCGATCTTGCAGTGCACCTTCAGACCCACCAGTCCATAGACCACATGAACGCCCTCGCGTTCCAGCGCTCGCGCCCACTCGATGTTGCTCTCCTCATCGAAGCGCGCTTTCAATTCCACCAGGACGGCGACCTGCTTGCCGTTCTCGATCGCATCGAGCAGCGCTTTGACGATGGGCGAGTTGCGGCCCACGCGATACAGCGTCATCTTGATGGCAAGCACTTCGGGATCAACCGCGGCTTTGCGCAGCAGGTCGACGACGGGTTGGAAAGAGTCGTACGGGTGGTGTAGCAGACGGTCGCTATGCCGCATGACCGCAAAGATGTCTTCTTCGGCCTGAGCCGTGAAAAACTCGGGGACGTGCGGCTCGAAAGGCGGATCGGAAAGATCGGGACGATCGAGCGTCGGCAACTGGCGCAGGCGGGAAAGATCGATCGGGCCGCGAACTTTGAATACATCCGCCGGATCTACGCCCAGATTTTCAATCAGCGTGGTGAGGACGCGATCGGACATGCCGGCGTCCGTCTGCAGACGAACCGGCTTGCGGAAACGCCGGCGCCAGACCGCCTCCTCCACGGTTTCGAGAAGATCGTCGCTCTCCAGTTCTTTAATCGCCACTTCGGCGTCGCGTGTGACGTGGAACGGATGCGATTCGACGATCTCGAGGCCGGGAAAAAGGCTTTCGAGATTCGCCGCGATCAGGTCTTCAATCCAGATGAATTTCCGTGGCGCCACCGCGCGTCGCTGCAC
Organism: Bryobacteraceae bacterium; assembly: GCA_036500405.1. Lineage (GTDB taxonomy): Bacteria > Acidobacteriota > Terriglobia > Bryobacterales > Bryobacteraceae > BOG-234. The sequence goes on along the minus strand of DASYCD010000056.1, from coordinate 11,118 downwards.
GCGCAGGGCAGGCACATCGACGAGTTGGGGCAACCGCTCAGGCACCTTGAGGCGCGCGAAATGCTCCCGTCCGGTGGTGTCCGTGAGGACGACCGCCAGGTTCATGCTGAGGTTCGAAATGTGCGGAAACGGGCGGCCCGGATCGACGGCGAGCGGCGTCAAAATCGGAAAAACCGTTTCGTTGTAATAGGCCTGCAGAGCTTCGCGCTCGCGGGAATCGAGGGCATCCCAGGTCGAGATGCGGATTCCGGCGCGCGTCAGTTCGGGCGTCAGTACCTTCTGAAAGCAATCGTAGATTTCCTTCGTGAGCAGGGCCATGCGGGTGTGCACGGCGGCTAATTGCTGGGTGACAGTGCGGCCATCGATGCTGAGGTCCGCCGTTCCCGCACTCAGCTTTTGCTTGAGCGCGGCGATCCGCACCATGAAGAACTCGTCCAGATTGGAGCAGACGATGGACAGGAATTTCACGCGCTCCAGCAGAAAATTGCGCTCGTCCTTCGCCTCTTCAAGAACGCGCCGCTGGAATTCGAGAAGGCTGAGTTCGCGATTCAGGTATAGCGACGGGTCGTCGAGCGGCCGTTCGCCGGGCTCCTGCGAAGCAGGCATTTCAACAACTCTGGGTTCTGCCGCGCTCTGCTTCGGATTTGTGGCTGCTCGCCGCCGCGTTCCCGGTTTCATTTTTCCGTTCTCTGCTCCGTGTCTATTATGCGGCGCGTGACCCGGTCTCACCTGTGCCGGGTCGCAGCGGAAGCGAGATCGTAAACGTCGAACCCTCGCCCAGCTTGCTTTCGACGGCGATCGTGCCGTCCATCCGTTCTACAACGTGTTTCACGATCGAAAGCCCCAAACCCGTGCCGCCGACTTCGCGCGAGCGGGCGCGGTCGACGCGATAGAAACGCTCGAAAATTCGCGATACGTCGGAGGACGGAATGCCGGCGCCGGTGTCGGCGATCGAAATGACGATCCTGCCATTCTTCGGCGCGGCGTCAATACGCACCTCACCCTCGGGCTTGTTGAATTTCACCGCGTTATCCAAAAGATTGATGAGGGTCTGTTCGAGGCGGATGGCGTGGCCAGTCACGAGCGCGTCAGTCACCCCGCCGCGCACGAGCTTCACATCGCGCACTTTCGCCTCCGTTTCCACGGTGGCGAGGGCGGTATCGATGGCGTCTTCCACGGACACCGGGCCGGGTTCCGCATCGCGCTTGCCGGATTCGAGGTCGGAAAGCGTCAGCAGGTCGGTCGCAATGTTGTTCAGGCGGATGGCCTGCGCCTGAATAATTTCGACGAAGCGACGGTTGTGGGCAGCGTCATCGAGCGCGCCGCCGAGAAGTGTCTCAGCATAGCCGCGGATGGCCGCCAGCGGCGTCTTCAGTTCGTGCGAGACGTTGGCGACGAAATCGCGGCGGATTCGCTCCAGGCGTTCGATATCGGTAATGTCATGCAGGATCACGAGCGCGCTGCTGTGCGGCGCGACCGTGTAAGGCGAAGCGTGAGCCTGGAAGATCGCGCCGCGTCCGGAGAACTGCAGGCGGCAAGTGGCGGGGGCACCGGTCGCAATCACCTCCGAGATGAGATTCAAAAAAGCGGGATCGCGGACGACATCGACGACTGGCGTGTCGCGCGCCACCGGACACGCGAGTCCAACCGCCCGCTCCAGCGCCTGATTGGCGAATTGAACACGCATCTGCCGGTCTACCGCCAGCACGCCTTCGCCCATGCTTTTCAGGATGGCGTCGAGGCGGTGCGACTCCTGACTCAGACTCTCTACCAACTCGTGAATACGCTCCGCCATCCGCCTCAGGGATTGGTTGAGAGCTCTGGCCGTATCGTCTTCTTCCGGAAGGAGTAAGCTCGACTGGGAACTATTGAGTAGATTGTCGGTAAACGCGCGCAAACGCTCAATCCGCCAGGCAACGGCGCCGGAGAAAATAAACGTCATCACCGCGGCCGCCCCCGCGCAAAGAATGACCTCGATGACGATCAAAACTGCAGTGGGAACGGGCCGGGCCAGATCCACGATCGCCATCATGCAGGCGATCAGCAAAAAACAGGTGAAATAGAGGCGTAACCGTAGTGACGTGAACACGCAGGGCGGCTTAGGCTTCAGTTTACAACCGAATTATGACGGTTCGGTTGCAATTGGATGAACGGCTGCCCCGGCTATTTTGCGGGAGTCTTCGCCAATTGCTGCTTCGTCCAGGCGCGTTCGGGGTCGAGCGCCAGAGATTTCGTAAGGGCTTCGTGCGCCTTCGCGTTTTGGTTTTGCTTCCGTAACGCAATCCCCATCCAGAGATAAGCTTCAGCGGATTTGGGATCGAGCGCGATGGCGCGCTGGAAATCCTCAACCGCCTTTGCAGGACCGCCGCCGAAGTTGTTCGGGAGGTAGTAATAACCGACGCCATGGGCGAGGAACGCGCGCGAAGACTTCGGATCCATGGCGACGGCCTTATCGAGCGCGTCTTTGGCCTTCTTGCCGTAGATCAGAATGCCGGCCATGGGGTTCGCGGGAACGATTTGCCCGCAAAGCGTGCCGAGGATAGTGTAATAGTCGGCGTTGCGATTATTGATTTCGATCGCCCTGTCCGCCATGGTCACCCCGGCTTCCGCGGCGCGTTTCGAGCCGCCCTTATCGCCCTGCTCCATGGCGACTTCAGCCGCGTAGGAATAAGCGAGCGCGCCCTGATACCAAGCCTGCGCGTCCCCCGGCTTCTTTTGCGCCGCGGCATCAAGGGCAGAGGCTTTGGCTTCGAGGGCCTTGCGATCCTGATGATCGCGGAGAAGGGTCAGTTCGTCAGCGCAGCAGAATAAAGGAAGCAGAATGAAAACCGAGAGCAATCGCATGGATCTGCACGTACCTGTCTGCATCTTACGATGCGCGCGAACTGCTTTGGGGTTCGATTAAAATTACAGCGCCGCGACGCGTCGCTGTATCACGAGGAAATACAACCCGAGGGCCAGCAGCAGCACTCCGTTGATGGAAAGCACCATGGGGGCCGTCAGCATCGGCAGGCTCACCAGCCATCCGGTGAGCACGCTGCCGAAAGGCATGCCGCCTCGGAAGGCGACGTTGTAGACGCTCATCACGCGGCCGCGCATATCGTTGGGCGTGATGAGCTGAACGAGCGAAGCGATCATCGCAAAGGCGCACATGAGGACGGCGCCGGTGAAATAAAGCATCACGCAGCTCAGCACCATATATCGCGATTGTGCAAACCCAACGATTCCCGCGCCCATCAGGACGAGGGCAGTCAGGGCGAAGCGGCCTTTGTTGTGGATGTCCCCCATCCACGCTACGGTCAGCGCGCCAGTGATGGATCCCAGACCGCTGGCTACCAGGAAAACCGTGTAGGTCATCGCGTCGCCCGAGAAAACGCTCTTCGCGAATACGGGCAGGAACGTGATAATCGGAATACCGAGCAGCGTCATGCAGAACGCGATGATGATCAGGGTCGCCATGGCCCCCTGATCGCGGATGAATTTGAAGCCCTGCTTCATGCTGGCGAGGATCGATTCGCCCGTGCGAGGCGGGCTGAAATTGATACGCAACTGCAGCAGCGAAATGATCACCGCAAGGAATGAAAGCGAGTTCAGGAAGAAGCACCAACCCGCGCCCACGTATTTCATCGCGAGGCCGCCGATCACGGGGCCGATGACTCGCGCCAGATTGAACTGAATGGAATTCAGCGCGATGGCATTCGGCACGTCCTCTTTTTCAACGAGGCTTGGCACGAGCGCGGAGTAAGCCGGGCCGCCGAACGATTGCGCCGTTCCCACCACAAATGACAGGCCCAGGATTTCCCATATCTGAACATGATCGGTCCAAATGAGAGCCGCCAGAGTCATGGCGGAAATCATCTGCACCACCTGCGAGCCGATCAGAATGTAGCGCCGGTCAATGCGATCCGCCAGCACGCCGCCGAACAGCGAGAAGAGGAAGATCGGGATATCGCCCAGAAACGCGTCGAGGCCCAGCAGAAACGGCGAGTTCGTCAACTGCAGAACGAGCCAGTTCTGCGCGACCTCCTGCATCCACGTGCCAATGGTGGACGTGCACGCGCCAATCCAGAGGATGCGGAAATCGCGATACTGAAATGCCTTGAAGACGCGTCGCAGCACGGTGTGATCCGTTTGTTACGGCGTGACTACGGCAGGGGCTTTTCGCGCTTGATCAGATGAACCAGATTGCCGTCGGCGTCGTTGAAAAAGGCGAGACGGTTGCCCTGCGTTTCATACGGCTCGCCGACCATCGCGACGCCCTTCGCGCGCAGGTTGGCTAGATCGGCATCGAAATCGTCCACGAGAATCGCGAGGTGGCGGAAGCCCGCGTCTTTATTATTGGCCAGCACCTGCGGGGTGGAGAGCGAGTTCGAGGCGGGAATGATCTCCAGCATGCCGCCGTTCTTCGCTTTCACAAAAAAATTACCCGCATAGCTGTAGTTGATGTGGAAGTCGAGGTGATCGACATACCACTGGGCGAGCTTTTCCGGATTCGGCGATGAGATCGCCACGTGTTCGATTCCCTGAAACATAAGAGTTGATTGTAGCGCGACGGGAGGCGGGCAGTTGCTCGCGCTGAGACGGTCGGAATGATCACCACTTTGATGTGTTTTTGATAATCCGGACGGTGCTCTGGGTGGATAATAGAAATATCCATTTTCATGGACCCTGAGAACACTCCAAAATGTTGAAATCACTTGACCTTAGCGGTAAGGTGGCCGTTGTCATCGGCGGCACCTCCGGTATCGGGAAGACTATGTCTGTCGGGCTTGCGGAAGCGGGCGCGGACGTGGTTCCCTGCTCGCGCCGGATTGACGCCGCGGACCCTGTTGCAACTGAAATTGAGAGCCATGGCCGCCGTTCGCTGCGCCTCGCCGCGGACGTGGCGGACCGCGAGTCGCTGACCGCCGCGCGTGAGGAGATTCTGGCGAAACTCGGCCGCGTCGACATTCTGATCAACTGCGCCGGACGTATTAAGAGGACACCGATCCTCGATATGCCGGAAGAAGAATGGTCGGCGATCATCGATACGAATTTGACCGGCACGCTGCGCGCTTGCCAGGTGTTCGCGCCGCCCATGCTGCAGCAGGGGTGGGGACGCATCGTGAATATTGCTTCGCTGAATTCTTTTGTTGCGCTGCTGGAAGTTGGCGCTTATGCCGCAAGCAAAGCGGGCGTGGCCGGATTGACGAAGGCGCTCGCAGTCGAATGGGGATCGCGCGGTGTGAATGTCAACGCCATCGCCCCCGGCGTTTTTCGAACTCCGCTCAATCAACAGTTGCTGGATGGCACGGATCGCGGCCGCGAGCTCAAGATGCGCACGCCGCTCAAGCGCTTCGGAACGGTCGATGAGCTCATCGGCGCAGCCGTGCTTCTTTCGTCGGACGCGGCCAGCTTTATTAATGGTGAGGTTCTCGTCGTCGATGGCGGCTTCCTCGCGAGCGGCGTCAACCAGTAGGCAAACACATCCATGTCCACATTCCCGTCAGAAGATTTTCTGCTTGAGACCCAGACTGCGCGCCGGCTCTATCACGAAGTCGCGAAAGATCTGCCGATCATCGATTACCATTGCCATCTTTCACCGGAGCTGATTGCGGAGAATCATCGCTTTCGCTCGATTACTGAGATCTGGCTCGAAGGCGACCATTACAAGTGGCGGGCGATGCGCGCCAATGGCGTAAACGAACGGTACTGCACAGGGGACGCGTCCGACTGGGAGAAGTTCGAAGCCTGGGCGCGCACGGTGCCGGAGACGCTGTGCAATCCGCTGTTTCACTGGACAGCGATGGAGCTCAAGCGGCCTTTCGGTATCACGAAATCGCTCAACGGTTCGACCGCGAAGGAGATTTTCGAGGAGGCCAACCGGCAACTGCAGACGGGCGATCTGACGACGCAGTCGATTCTGAAACAGTTCAAGGTTACTGTGGCATGCACGACGGATGATCCGGCGGATGCGCTCAACCCGCACAAGAAACTGGCGCAGCGGCAGAATCCGGATACGCGGGTTTATCCCACGTGGCGACCCGATAAGGCGCTGGCGGTTTCCGACCCCATGGCCTGGAATGAATGGATCGGGCGGCTGGAGAAGACTGCGGGCGTTTCGATTTCTTCCTGGGCGAGTCTGCTTTCGGCGCTCGAAGCGCGGCATACGGCGTTTCATGAACTGGGATGCCGGGCGTCCGATCACGGGCTGAATTCGATGGATGCCGCGCCGTTCACGGATGCGGAAGCTTCGGCTTGTTTCGATAAGTTGCGCGCCGGCAGGACGGTGAGCACGGGTGAAGTCGCCATGTTCCGTTCCGCGCTGCTTTATAAGATGGCGCTGCTCGATCACGCGCGCGGCTGGGCACAGCAGTTCCACCTCGGGGCGCTGCGCAGCACGAATACGCGTATGCGGAGAGTGCTTGGTCCGGATACCGGCTTCGATTCGATCGGCAATTTCCCCCAGGCGGAATCACTTGAGCAGTTCCTTGACCTGCTCGATAACACCGATCAACTGGCGAAGACCATCATCTATAACGTCAACCCGTCCGACAATCCGGTCTTCGCGACGATGATCGGGAATTATCAGGATGGCAGCGTTCCTGGCAAGATGCAGTGGGGCTCGGCGTGGTGGTTCCTCGATCAGCTCGACGGCATGGAAGCGCAGATGCGGATGCTTTCGAATATGGGGCTGCTCGCGCGGTTCGTCGGAATGGTGACGGATTCGCGGAGCTTCCTCTCTTATCCGCGGCACGATTATTTCCGGCGGCTGGTTTGCCGGATGCTGGGCGAGGATGTGCGGCGTGGTTTGCTGCCGGACGATCAGGAACTGCTTGGCAAGCTGGTGGCGGATGTGTCGTTCCGGAATGCAAGAGATTACTTCGGTTTCAAGCTGGGGAGTTTTACGGCTTAGGCAGCAGTCCAACAGAATGAAAAAGGCCCCGCAGCGCATCCACGCCCGGGGCCTTTTTCTTTTGCCAGGTGGTTGCGCTTAGAAGAAGAGCTTCGCGCTCACCTGGATCAGGCGAGGGCTGCTGAAGCTCGTAATCTGACCGAAAGTCGAACTCGTCATACCGGCGGCAGGACCATTCCAGTTGGCGTGGTTCATGATGTTGAAGAAGTCGCCGCGCAATTCCATCTTGTAACGCTCGCTGAAAGAAAAGCGCCGCGTGGCCGACATATCGAACTGGATCGATCCCGGTCCGTGGAGAATGTCGCGCGCAGCGTTGCCGAACGTTCCGGTGGGAACGCAGTATGAACTGGCCGAATATGCCGCTGTTGTGCAGGCGCCCACAAAACTGGCCGGATTAAACCACTGCACCAGCGTATGCGGCTGCGAGGCAACGGAGGGATCCACATTCGGGCGATCCGCCTTAATGCCGGTGAGCGAAGTATCAGCGCCTGTGGTGACGGTGAGCGGCTGCCCGGTGTTCAGGCTGATGAGCGGCGCTACCTGCCAGTCTTTCGTGAATTTCTTCATGAACCCATCGCCCAGACCGCCACTGACGATGACAAGCGAGGTATTGAAGATGTGGCGGCGGTCATAATTTGCGTCACCTTTTTCGGCGTTGCGATCCTGTGGGTTCTGATAGTTATTGCCCGCGAGCTCGCCAGCGAAATCGTAAGTGCTGATCGCGTGTGACCACGTGTAATTCGTCAGCCACGTGAAATGGCTGGCGAGACGGTGTTCCGCTTTCAACAGCAGGCCGTGGTATTCCGACCAGTTGCCGTCGTCGGTCTGCACAATCGACTGGTAGTATTTGCCCTAGGTTGGATTGAGAAGCGTCAGCGGACGGCGCGAGTCTTCATTTGCAGCCGTGGCAGTCGGACCGAATACGGGCATATTCTGTTCATTCGCACCGAGGACGTGGATCTGGCGGTTGCCGATATAAGTAGCGGTCGCGAGCCAGTTCTTGCCAATCTGGCGCTGGTAGCTCATGTTCCACTGCAGCATGTACGTGTCATGCACGTCCGGCGGAATGGTGACATAAGTACCGTTGGCCGGGAAGATGGCGGCTCCAGGGAACGGATCGCCCGCCACTCCTGTCGGCGACACGTAACCGTTCCAGGGATTCGAGAACGGCGCGGTGATCGCCGGGTTGCTGAACGTGATGGCGGAAGCGTAGGGCGGATTGGTCGTCCAGCGCTCCGGATAGAAGAGCTCAAGCGAATCATGCATCAGACCAAACGCGGCGCGCAGGGTCTGCTTGCCTTTTCCGCTCGGATCCCACACGAGACCGACGCGCGGTGAACTCGCCAGCCAGTGTGACGATGTCATCTGGCAGCCATTAGCCTGATCGGCGCCGAAGAGCAACCCGGCGGGAGCATCCGGATAGGTCTTGCTGTGCGTACCCGCGAGGAACGCCGGCAGACTGAACTGGTTGCCGCGGCACTGCTTGTCGATCGCGGGCTGTTCCGGCTCCCAGCGCAGGCCGAGATTGATGGTCACATTCGGGAGGGCGCGCCACGTATCCTGTACGTACGCGCCAACCACGGTCATGCGCATATAGTCTGAAAGCGCATTCCCCTGGTTCCAGCCTGACATGTGGCCCAGCAGCAAATCGGCGAGATTATCGCCGGAATAACCAGCTGTGGTGCCGCCGCTGAACGTGAACTGCCCATTCGACTGCTGGTTATTGAGGGAGTTGAACTGCTCTTTGCGGCCGTCAAAACCGAAGGCGATCTGGTGCTTACCCTTCGTCATCTGGAAGTCGTCCGAAACCTGGAAATTGTTGACATTGAAATAGCCGGGGGCGCAGGTTCCGCAGGCAACATTGAAGTAGTTGCCGACACTGACCTGGGTGTAGTTATCCGGCATGTTCTCGTTCAGTTTCATGCCCAGAGTCGCAGGGCCGAACAGATTCGAGGCGGAACCTCGATTGTCAGCGCGGCGATTGAATGTGGCGTGGAATGAGTTCACCATCGTCGGGCTGATCGTGAACGTGTCACCCAACGTAACCGTGTTCGTCTCGTCGAAATTGCCGGGATTCGGGCCCGTGGTCAGCGCATTCTTTCCGTCGTAGAAAGCCTGCGCGGTGAAGTTGTAAATGTAGTAGCGGCCATAGATCTGATGGCGCGCGCTCTTCACATAATCGATGCGACCGATGAACTGCCAATCCGGATTGTTGGCGGGTTGCCCGTAAAGATCCAGGCCGCACCGGTCGCTCGAAACCGGGATGTAGCTGAGCAACTTCATCGCCGAGGAATCGAAGCGCGATTGCGGAATCACATTATTGGCGAAGAGAGTCTTGCCCGAGGGATCCAACGGATCCTTGAGCTGATTAGCCTTCGACTGACAGCCCCCGGCACTTGTCGCAGCGTCTTCCACCGAGAAATCGCCCGCGAGGGTCTGCGCAGTGGGTACGTGCGCCGTGGTCTGGCCGGGGTTGCTGCGCTGCACGGTCTGTTGGTAGCCGCCAAAGAAGAACAGCTTGTTCTTGATAATGCGGCCACCCGCGGTACCGCCGAACTGACTGCGCTTCAGCGAATCGCGCGCCGGTTGTGAGACGGAACCGGCCACAGTGGTGAGTCCCTTGGGACGCGCATTGAGTTCGTAGTTGCGGAGAAATTCAAATGCATCGCCGTGGAAAGCGTTGGTGCCCGATTTCGTCACCACGTTGACCGCGCCGCCCGGGTGAAGGCCGAACTGCGCCTGGAGGGCGTTCGTCTGTACGCTGAATTCCTGCACCGCGTCCGGGAACGGAATCGGCAGATTCACGTTGCTGAATGAGTCGTTGTTGTCGCCGCCGTCGAGCAGATAATTCACGCCATTGGCCGCGCCGCCCGCCACCGAGAAGGTGCCCGAGCCGTTCGAGCCCTGGATGTTTTTGCTGCCAACCAGATCGCCACCGGGCGCTGTGGTGCCGCCGCCCGTTAGAGTCAACAACTGCGTCAGATTACGGCCGTTCAGCGGGAGTTCGGTGATCTTGACCGGATCCATCGTCTGATTGATGGCGGAATCCTTGGTTTCCACCATGTCCGCATTCGCAGTGACTTCAATTGTTTCCGTCACGGAGCCGACGCTCATCGAAACGTTGATCGAGATGTTGTGCGCCACTTCCAGCACAATGCCGTTCTGCCGGTAATCCTTGAAACCCGGCGCTTTGACTTCGAGCGTGTACGGGCCTGGCGGAAGATTGGTCAGAAGATAGTGGCCGTCGGAATCGGTGGCGGTGGCGTGCGGCGTCTTCGTGGAGACTTCCGTCATAGTCACGCCCGCCCCCACAATCAGTTTGGCCGAGGGGTCGGCGACCGTGCCGGAAACCTCGGATACCGCGACAGCCTGGCCGAAAAGGCCGGTGGAAAGAAGCAGCATGGCGCCGGTCAGACCGGCAGCCATCCGCAGAAAACGCAGAGATATTTTCCCGTTACGGAGGAAGGACGGCGCGGAATTCCCCGGATTCCCGGCCGTTAAACCTGAGTGAAGCGAATCGGAAGGATACTCCCGAACCGCGACTCGGCGGTGGATCACGTTCATTGTTTTTGACTCCTGAGCAAAGCCTGGTAAAGCCTGATTCCACAAGAGTATATCGAAGGGAAAAACCGGAAGATATCTCAAAGATCAAAAAACATCGTTTAGAAGAACTTAACGATGAGTGGATTTTCTGATACAATCCCGAGTCATGGATTTGCGGCAACTGGAAGTTTTTCTGGCGGTTATGGAGCACTCGACCGTGACCCGTACGGCCGAAGTGCTCCGGGTTTCGCCGGGGGCCGTGAGTCTGCAGCTCAAATCCCTGGGACAGGAACTACGCACGCCGTTGTTCGTGCGCTCGGGCAAGAGGATTCTGCCGACGCCCCATGCCTTCCGGTTCGCCGAACACGCGCGCGAAGTGGTGCGCCGCATGGCGGAAATCCATCGCGATTTTGCCGACGCTCCTTTGGAAGATTCCCGTCCCTTTCATTTCGCCACCGGCGCCACCACGCTGATTTACCGGCTGGGAGCGCCGTTACGCACGTTGCGCCGTCAGTTTCCACATGCCGATCTGCACGTTACGGTAGGCCCGACGGAGCGCATCGTGGACGGCCTGATCGATCGTAAATTCGATCTCGGACTGATCTCCCTGCCGTTAGTACAGCCGGATCTGACGATCCTGCCGCTCTATCAGGAAGAACTGCTCGTCATCCGCCCGGCGT
>DASYCD010000055.1:0-12046 GCA_036500405.1 Bryobacteraceae bacterium | reverse complement strand
TGTGGTTCGAAGAGCCGTGTCCGTGGGAAGAGCTGAGCGAGACGAAGAAGGTGGCGGACGCGCTCGATATGAAAATCGCGTTCGGGGAGCAGAATTCGAGCACGTGGCAGTTCCAGTGGATTGTGGATAACAAGGTCGCCGATGTCTTGCAGCCGGATCTGAATTACGATGGCGGGTTTATTCGGGCGGCCCGCGTGGCGCGGATGGCGCGGAAGGCGGGACTGTGGGTTGCTCCGCATGATACGCAGACGGGCGCGGCGTCGGTCAATATTCTGAATTTCGCGGCGACTACGCCGAACATTGCACCGTTCATGGAGTATGTGTGGCGGGCTCCGGCGAAAAAGGAATCGTGGTACACGCCGAATTTTGAGATTCAGAATGGCATGATTGCGCTGCCTCCGGGGCCGGGGTTTGGGCTGGAGTTCGATCCGGATTATTTGAAGAAGGCTACCAATATCAAGTTGGCTTGATCAGAGGCTTTCCGCGGTCATGTGGGCATTCATGCCGTTGAACGTGGCGTTGTAGGTTCCGTTTTCCGCGGCCAGGCGCAGGGGTTTCACGCGTTCTACCAGAATTTCTTTTGCGTCGGGCTGAGACTGGAATAGCTGCATGACTTCGGTGATGAAGTCGCCCAGCGGCATAGCGCGCGGGTCGGCGGCGCCGTTCATCAGATCGGTCTGGACGTAGGGTGGGACGATCTCGATGACTTCAGTGCTCGTGTCCTTCAACTGATAGCGGAGCGACTGCGTGTACGAGTGGATGGCGGCTTTCGTGGCGCAGTAGGTCGGCGTCACCGACAGCGGGATGAAGGCGAGGCCCGAGGAGACGTTGACGATCGTCGAACTGGGTTGTTTGCGCAGGTGCGGGAGCAGGGCAGAGATCAGGCGGATCGGTCCGAGCAGATTCGTGGTGACAATGGCTTCGGCGTCGGCCACGGATGGCTGATTGGCGGTCAGTTTTTCCGCTCGCATGATTCCTGCGTTGTTGATGACAACGTTCAGGGACGGGAAGTCCGCTGCGAGCTGCGCTGCGAATTGGCGGATACCTTCGGGCTTCTCGATATCGAGGACGGCGGATGCCATGCCGGGGTTGGCGCGCGTGACTTCATCGAGCGCGGAGGCGCGGCGTCCCGCGATGATGACTCTGTTGCCGAGTTTGTGAAAGCTTTCGGCGAGTCCGCGGCCGATGCCGGAACCGCCGCCGGTGATGAGGATCGTATTGCCTTTGACGTTCATTTGCCGTTCTCCGGAAAAATCCCCGGCTTCTCTGGGAAAATCCCCAACATGGGGCGGAATTGCGGGGGGAGCGCGGTGGGCCGCAATTCACGATTCAGAAAAATGTGGTTGGAACTGCCGGTGGCGAGGATTCGCGAGGCTTCGCCGTTTTCGGGGACGGACCGCATTTCGTAGGCGAACGTCATGGCGCGATGGTGGGCGCGGGTGACGACGGTGGAGATTTCGACTTCATCGTCATAACGCGCAGGGCTGAGATAGCGGCAATCGACCGCGGTGACGGCGAGGAGAATGCCGTGATCGCGCTCAAGATCTTTGTAGCGGAAGCCGTTGGCGCGGCAGTAATCGACGCGGGCAACTTCCATCCAGACGAGGTAGTTGGCGTGGTAGACGACGCCCATCTGATCGGTTTCCGAATAGCGTACGCGAACGCGGGTGGTGACGGGGGACACGGGGTTGAATCATCATAGTAGCGTGGAGATCAGGGTACTGTTTTTCGGATTGCTGAAGGATGTCTGCGGAAAGGCCGATGACCGGCTGCAGGCGCCGGAGGCCGCGACGGCGGGATACGTGTTCGATCATTACGCGGCGCAGTATCCGATGCTGGCGGAGATGGCGGGGAGTATCGTGATCGCGCGCAACAGAGAATTCACGGATCGGGGGCAGGCGCTGGCGGACGGGGATGAGATTGCGCTGCTGCCTCCGGTGAGCGGTGGGATGGGGCTGGAGATTGCCGATCCGGCAGGCCATTATTTCGCCCTTACGCGCGAGGCGATCGCTGTGCGCGGGCTCGAAAACCGTGTACTTCAGGGTTTCGACGGGGCCAGTGTAACTTTTCAGGGCGTGGTCCGTAACAATACCAGAGGCCGGGAGACTTTACGTCTCGAATACGAATGTTACGAAGCAATGGCGATTCGGATGATGGCGGACATCGGGCGGGCGATCGCGGGCGAGTTTGCGATCAGCCGGATCGCGATGGTGCACCGGCTCGGAACGCTGGAGATTGGCGAGGCGAGCGTGGTGGTGATTGCGACGGCCCCGCACAGGCGGCCGGCGTTCGATGCGGCCCTCGAAGGCATCAATCGTCTGAAGAAACTGGTGCCGGTGTGGAAGAAGGAACACTTCGCCGATGGTGAGGTTTGGGTGGAGGGAGAGTGGGATGCGAGTGCTCCGCGGGCTGGCGGCGCTTAGTCTGACGTGCGCGATTGCGCTGGCGCAGGATCCCACAACTACGTTCCGCGAAAACGTGCATCTGGTGCGCGTACTGGCAACGGTGAAGGATGCGTCGGGCGCGCTGGTGGGGTCGATGGAGAAGGGCGACTTCGAGGTGCGCGATAACGGGGTGCCGCAGGAGATCTCGGTGTTCGAGCGGCAGACGGAGCAGCCGCTCTCGGTTGCGGTGATGATCGACGACAGCGCGTCGACGGCGATCGATCTGAAGTATGAGACGGAGTCGGTGACGCGATTTGTGAAGGCGCTGGTGCGGAGCGGGAATCCGGACGATTCGGCGTCGCTTTACAGCTTTAACTGGGAAGTGGTGCAGCAGACCGGTTTCACGCGGAATCCGGCGATGATCGAGAAGCGACTGCGCGAACTGCGCAATACGGGCGGCACGGCGATGTACGACGCGATTTTGCTGGCGTCGCGCGATATTGAAGACCGGCCGGGGCGCAAGGTGCTGATTATTGTGACTGACGGCGGCGATACCGTTAGTCGCGCGTCTTTCGAGCGTGCGGCGGAAGCGGCGCAATTGGCCGATGCGGTGATTTTTCCGGTACTGGTGGTGCCGATTAGTAATAACGCGGGACGGAATATTGGCGGCGAGAATGCGTTGACGACGCTGGCGCAGCGCACGGGCGGTCGCGTATTTGCGCCGACGGTTGGCAAGGAAATGGATCAGGCATTCGATGGAATTCTGCGGGATTTGCGGACGCAATATCTGCTCGGGTTTTATCCGAAAAACGTGCCGCCGACGAAGGAGAGATTTCACACGCTGACGGTGACGGGGACCGGGCATGCGGATTCCTCCTGGCAGATTTCGGCGCGTAGTGGATATTATGGAGAGGCGTTGCCTGCGGCGGGCGCTTCGCGCGGTTCATCGGACAGCGTGAGTTTGGGTGCGCCGGATGAGACGGTGAGCGGGAAGAAGCCGACGTCGAAATCAACGCAGCGAGGCGCTTCGAAAGCAGGGAGAGGGACCCGATAAATCATGGCGGCAAGCAAAGGCAAGGCCACGCGGCCGGTGGAACAGACGTTCGAAGAGACGCGGTATCTGAAGCATCTGATCGAACGGCGGATTCCGATTTGCGTCAAGCTCGCCGATAACGACGTGGTTACGGGTACGGTGGAGTATTACGATCAGCGGTTCATCCGGATCACCCGCAAAGAAGGGCCGAACCTGTTCATCTTCAAGCACGACATCAAATATTTCTACGAGGTCGCGTAAGCACGGATGCCATCGTTTGTTGACGCCGCGGTGGAGATTGCGCTCGCCGCGGGGAATTTACTCCGGTATCACTACGAAAAGCGCGTCGGATTTGAGCTGAAGGGCGAGTTCGATCTGGTGACGGAGGCTGATAAAGCTTCGGAAAAGCTGGTGGTGGAGCGGCTGCGGCAGTATTTTCCTTCGCATTCGATTCAGGCGGAAGAGGGCGGCGGCGGAGAGACCGGGTCGGAATACCGGTGGTATGTGGATCCACTCGATGGGACGACGAATTTCGCGCATGGGTATCCGGCGTGGAGCGTGACGATGGCGCTGGAGAAAGCCGGGGAACTGGTGGCTGGCGTGGTGTTCGATCCGAATCGCAACGAGATGTTTGCGGCGGAGAAGGGCGCGGGGGCGTTCCTGAATGGACACCGGATTCAGGTGTCGAAGACGGCCAAGCTCGCGGCGAGTCTTTCATGCACGGGGTTTCCGAATCATGCGCGGGTGGGGAATCCGAATATTTATTTCTTCTATCAGCTCGCGATGGAGACGCATGGCGTGCGGCGGGGCGGATCGGCGGCGATCGATTTGTCCTATACGGCGTGCGGGCGGCTGGATGCATTCTGGGAGTTTGGGCTGAAGCCCTGGGACCTGGCGGCTGGGAAGTTGCTGGTGGTGGAAGCTGGCGGGGTTTGTACGGATATGCGGGGCGGGGTTCATTCGATGGCGTCAGAGGATGTGATGGCGACGAATGGATTGCTGCATGAGGAGATGAAGGCGCGGTTCGCGGAGGTTTTTCGGGGGGAATTGCGGCAGGGTATGCCGCCGGTGGGGTAGTAGCCGAAGCGGTCCTGCCTTCAATCGCCGTAATCCTGTGCTCCGTGACGGATTCGCAGGACATGAACCTGGTCGTCGGCGATTTCATACACGACGATATATGGCAGGCCCGGAAAGACCAACTCACGGGTGTCGGATACGAGACCAGGCCGTCCTCTCATCGGAAAAACCCGCAAGAGTTCAATGGCCTGATATATTCTGCGTGCTATTCGGTGCGCAGCCGCCGGATTCTCCGCGCGGATGCGTTCCACGAGGCGCTCGAAATCGACGGCGGCCTCGGGGGTCCAGCGGAGTGGGGTCAAGTTCGGAAAATGCGTTCAATCCGTTCGACGACCTCTTCGTGGTCGAGCAAATCACCGCGACGGGCTGAGGCCAGGCCTTTCTCCACTGCAGCCCTGAACCTCGCGTCATATTCGATCATGCGATCGAGTGCTTCCTCGATCACCTGGGCGGCATCCCGGCCTGTGCGCGCAGCGAACTCGTGTACCAGCGCTTCTTTTTCGGCTGAAAGGTGGAGTTCCATTGGTGAATTCATCATAACGCCATCCTGGTATCAGTCCGAAGCATGCTTTGTGTTTTCAGTGGGTTATCATATGCTAAGCTAACGGTTTATCATGCGCACAGTTGACCTGATCCTGCGTAAGCGCAGGGGTGAAGAACTCAGTGTGGAAGAAATCCAGATTTTGGTGAATGGATACACCACCGGCGAGATTCCGGACTACCAGATGTCCGCGTTCCTCATGGCCACGTATTTCAAGGACATGACTGACCGTGAGCTCAGCGCGTTTACTGAGTGCATGATGAGCTCCGGCGAAGTTCTGTCGCTGGACGATATTCCCGGTGTGAAGGTCGATAAGCATTCGACCGGCGGGGTGGGGGACAAGACCAGCCTGATTTGCGCGCCCATTGCGGCCGCCGCAGGGGTAGTGGTTCCGATGGTTTCGGGGCGCGGTCTGGGTCATACGGGCGGTACGCTCGACAAGCTCGAATCGATTCCCGGCTTTAAAACCAACCTCACGGTAGAACAGTTTCGCGCGCAGCTTGCGTCGCTGGGACTGTGCTTCATCGGTCAGGTGGATGAGATCGCTCCCGCGGACAATCGTATCTATGCGCTGCGCGATGTGACCGGAACGGTCGAGTCGATTCCGCTGGTGGCATCGTCGATCATGTCGAAGAAGCTGGCGGAAGGCATTAATGCGCTGGTTCTCGATGTGAAGGTCGGCAATGGCGCTTTCATGAAGCGGCAGGTGGATGCGCGGCGGCTGGCGCAGGCGATGGTAGGGATCGGACGGCGGCGCGATATCCGCGTACAGGCGCTGATCACGGACATGAATCAGCCGCTGGGCTTCGCGATCGGCAATGCTCTTGAAGTGATGGAAGTTTCGCAGACGCTGCAGAAATCCGGACCGGCCGATCTGACGCGGCTCAGCCTGGAACTGGCGGCGCGGATGATTCATCTTGGCAAGAAGGCCGAGACGCTCGAAGAAGCGCGCAAGATCGCCGAAGACAAACTGATGGACGGCTCGGCATATGCGAAGTTCAAACAGGTGGTGGAGGCGCAGGGCGGGAATCCGCAGGCGCTCGACCGCTTCGACCTGCTGCCGAACGCGACGGGGATGCGCGAAATCGTGACGCCGCGGGCCGGGTTCGTGAGCGCGATTATGGCCGAAGACATCGGCCGCGCTTCGCAACTGATGGGCGCCGGACGGACATTCAAGGAAGACACGATTGACCCCGCGGTTGGCGTGATTCTCGAAGTCAAGGTCGGCGAAAAAGTGGATGCGGGCAGCGTGCTGTGCCGCCTTTATTACACGCGCGAAGAAGGTCTCGACGAGGCCGCCGAGATGGTGGAAGATGCGTTCCGCATTTCGGGCTCGCGTCCCGAAGAGCGGGAACTGATTCTCGAAGTCGTCAGCTAGTTTTATGGGCCGGATGACGGGGCTTCTCGGGATTGCCGGGATCCTCGCGCTGGCCTGGATTCTTTCCAGACACAGAAAAGCTATTCAGCTCCGCGTCCTTTTGTGGGGCGTGGGGCTGCAGTTTGCCTTCGCGGTTTTGGTGCTGAAGACCGGGTTCGGCAGGGTTTTCGGTGTGATCAGCGAAGCTGTCGCGGCGATGTTCGGCTATACGGAGGCCGGCGCGGCGTTTGTTTTCGGCGATACGCTGGGCCGGTCGAGCGGATCGCTGGGAACGATTTTCGCGTTCCAGGTGCTGCCGATCATCATCTTCACCGCGTCCTTTTTTTCCATTCTTTACTACCTCGGAATCATGCAGAGGATCGTGAAGCTGTTCGCGATCGGGATGCAGCGCGTGATGGGGGCGAGCGGCGCGGAATCGCTGAACGTGGCGGCGAGCATTTTCATGGGGCAGACGGAAGCGCCGCTGACGATCCGCCCGTTTCTCGATGGCATGACGCAATCCGAGCTGTTCACCGTGATGACGAGCGGGATGGCGCATGTTTCCGGCGCGATCATGGCGGCGTACGTGATGCTGGGGCACGTGGAGATCCGTCATCTGCTGACGGCTGTGATCATGACTGCCCCGGCCACTATTATGCTGGCGAAAATGCTGGAGCCGGAAGTGGATGTTCCCGCGACGGCAGGCAAAGTCGATATACAGGTAGAGAAGACCGCGGTGAACCTCATCGACGCGGCGGCGCAGGGGGCCGGGGACGGGCTGCATCTGGTGCTGAATATCGCGGCTATGCTGATTGCTTTTCTGGCGCTGATTGCGATGTTGAACGGCGGGTTCGGCAAGGTGCACGGATGGCTGCCGTGGTTTCCGCAATCTCTGCAGCAGGTGCTGGGATGGATTTTCGCGCCGGTGGCGTGGCTGCTGGGAGTGCCGTGGCGCGATTGCGCGTCGATTGGGCAGTTGCTGGGCGAGCGGCTGGTGACAAACGAACTGATTGCGTTCATCGATCTGGGGAAAATCCGTGCGCAACTAGATCCGCATTCGTTCACGATCGCGACGTATGCGCTGTGCGGATTCGCGAACTTCAGCTCGATTGCAATTCAGTTGGGTGGGATCGGGGCGCTGGCTCCGTCGCGGAAGCACGATTTGGCGAGAATGGGAATGCGCGCGGTGTTGGCGGGAACGATGGCGAATTTCATGTCGGCATGCATTGCCGGCATGCTGATCTGAGGGGGCTCGGATGAGCGCGGAAACTTTTCTGAAATCCAGAGTGATGGTGAGCCCGCAGGTGGCGGTGGTGCTGGGGAGTGGGCTCGGCGCATTCGCCGACGCGGTGGAGAATCCGGTGGCGGTGCCGTATTCGGAGATTCCCGGATGGCCTCGATCGACGGCGATCGGGCATGCGGGAAAACTCGTCGCCGGAACTCTGGAGGGCGTGCCCGCGGTGGTGATGGCCGGGCGCGCGCATCTGTACGAAGGCTACACGGCGGAAGAGGTTGTGTTTGGCGTGCGGGTGCTGAAGGGCCTCGGAGTGAAGTGCCTGATTGTCACGAATGCGTCGGGCGGGATCAATAGGGCGTTCGGGGCCGGGCAATTGGTGCTGATTTCCGATCACATTAATCTGCTGGGACAGAATCCGCTGACGGGCCCGAACGATGAGAGCCTGGGGCCGCGGTTTCCGGACATGACGGAGGCGTATTCGAAGCGTTGCCGGGAGGCCGCGCGCGCGGCGGCGCGGGAGATGAATCTGGAATTGCCGGAGGGTGTGTATGCCGCAGTGCCTGGGCCGAGTTATGAAACGCCGGCCGAGATTCGTTATCTGCGGGCGATCGGAGCAGATCTGGTGGGGATGTCGACCGTGCCGGAAGTGATTGCGGCGAATCATCTGGGGATGTGGGTGCTGGGGATTTCGTGCGTGACGAATGCGGCGGCGGGCGTGCTCGATCAGAAACTGGATCACGCTGAGGTGCTGGCGACCGGCGAGAAGATGAAGGACACTTTGACCGAGTTGCTGCGGCGGATTGTGCCGAAGCTGGTGGCGGAGTGAGCGATCTTCTGGTGGAGGCGGCGATTCGGGCGCGGGAGAATGCGCATGCGCCGTTTTCGCATTTTCAGGTGGGGGCGGCGGTGGAGGATGCGGAAGGGGGCATCTACACGGGCTGCAATGTGGAGAATGCGACTTACGGGCTGACGATGTGCGCGGAGCGGGTGGCGATCTTCAAGGCGATTTCGGAGGGGGCTCGGAAGTTCCGGCGAGTGGCGGTGGTGGCGGATACGGAGGCGTTGACGCCGCCGTGTGGGGCGTGCCGGCAGATTCTGTGGGAATTCTGCGGGGATGTGGAGATTGTGCTGGCGAACCTCGGTGGGAAAACGGAACTGCTGCGGCTGGGGGCGCTGTTTCCGCGGGCGTTCGATGGATCGTTCCTGTAATTCCGATCAACAAACGCGAAGCTCGTTCGTCAGATGTGTGGAGGGAGATCTATGCGGATTCTCGTTGGCCTGCTGATCGGCGGTTTTCTCGCGGCGCAGCCTGCTTTCGAGGTCGCGTCGCTCAGGCCTACTACGCCAAACGGTCTGGCGTGCAGCGTCTTCACTTATCCCGGCGGGAGAGTCGTGGTCCATAACTGCACCGTCCCGTACATCATTGCGCAGTCATTCGATGAAGAGAAAGTCGTGATTCCCGACGCCGCCGCCTGGACCAACGAAAACCGCTATGACATCGAAGCCCGTCCACCTGCAAATTCGGAATCCGCGAAATCGAACCCATTCAACATCAAGCTTCCGCCCAACGAGGAGCAGCGGCTGATGCTCCAGGCGCTTTTTGCAGATCGCTTCCAGATGAAGTTCCACCGCGAGACGAAAGAGGAGGACGTTTTTCTTCTGAAGACAGGCAAGGCGCTGAAACTTCAGGGGCCGAAGGACACGAAGGCTTATCCGTGGGCGGGTCAGTACAGCGATCCGGATGTTTTTGCCGGTATGAACATCACGATGCCGCAACTCGTCAAGCGGCTCACTCGGATGTTGGGGCGCCCCGTCCTCGATCAGACTGGTCTATCAGGGGCGTTCGATTTCAAGTCCCCCTATGATGCCACCGGTGAGCATCCCGATCGCATGACATTCCTCATTGGCTCACTGAATGCGCTCGGGCTGAAGCTGGAATCTTCCAAAGCGCCGATCGAAAGAATCATGGTCGATCATTTGGAAAAGCCAACTGCCAACGAATGAAGCGCAGAATTATCGGGTTCCATCAGGACGAAAACGGGGATTGGGTGGCGGATCTTGAATGCGGGCATACGCGGCATGTTCGTCACAATCCGCCCTGGGATAATCGGCCCTGGGTCGTCACGCCTGAAGGGCGCGAGAAATTTCTTGGTCAGGAACTGCTCTGCAAAAAGTGCGAATCAGTTGTCTGAGGGACGATCGACTGAATCGATGACGAGCATCTCGACCTGATCTTTTTGCGGTTCCAGCCGGAGCCCAAGGTCCTGGATCGGAGTGAAGATGCCGGCTCCGATCGGATGAAAACCCTCGCCGGACGATTCTGGTTCGGTGTTGATTCTGAAATCGTAACGGCCGTTGAGACCAGTTTTATCAATCACCGGCCGTTCGAGATTGTCCGTCAGGATCTGACAGAATCCGGCCATCGTCGCGCCATGGCCCACTACGACGCCTTTGCCGACGTCAAAATTGCCGTTGCCGCGATATTGGGATGCGTTCTCCGTGGGGGTGAGCTTTGGACCATTTTTGCCCACCACGAGCGCGTAAACCGGAAGCTCTTTGCGCTCGCGATGCACTTTCAGTTTGAGACGGTCGACAAGCAGCGCCTGGAGCATCTCTCTCATTTCCGGCTGAGTCGCGGGATGGTCTGAGGTGGCCTGGACTTCGAAGCGTCCCTGTTTGAGCCATGATGGTCCGCCCTCTAACTGAAAATCCCGGACGTCATACGCCCATTCGATGATCTGCGACAGCAGAGTAAGCGCCCGCAATCGCTGCGGGTTCTCCGTTTGCGGCTGAACCCAGTAGCCGGCTCTTGGCGGCCATCCTGCGCTATCGGGAACGGCTTTGATCGAAGCGGCCTCGAAAGACGGCTTTGTTTGCGCCGATAATCCGCTGAGGCAGAGCAGAGCCAATAGCGCGATCGGCAGTTTTGTGGCCATAGGCTATTTCTTCAGCAGTCCTACGATACCCCAATCGGCAAGCGGTGTGACTCGCCCTTCGCCATCGGGTGGGGGCAGTTCATGAATTTCGAATTGCACATCGGTCCCTTTGACGGTTGCCACGGTATAGCCAAAGAACCAGCCATCCTCATATTTTCCGGAGGCCCTCAGATGCCCGCCCGCGCTCGGCGCTGAAATATACTCTACGCCATCCAGCGTGAGGTGCATCATCTCGTGCACATGTCCGGCGATTACGTACTTCACGCCATACTTCGCTGCTAACTGCGCGAGCGGGAAGTTTGAATTCCGCAGCACCACGCTCAGAAGCCACGAAGGCCGGTGAGACACGATGAACTTCACCGGCTGCGCCTGGTGCGCCTTCAAATCTTCTTCGAGGAACGACATCTCACCCGGCTGCAGGTTATCCGTGCGGCTATTATCCAGCATCGTGAAATGCACCGGCCCCTCATCGAAGCTGTAATCGAGCGGATGCCCCGCGTGCTTCACGTAAAGCTTCGCCGAAGCTTCATCCCAGATGTCATGATTGCCGGGAACGGGGAAGTAAGGGATTTTGTGGAAGGGTTCCAGAATGTGCTCGAACTCGATCCACTCTTTGTCCGCGGTCGCGTCGTTCCCACCCTGAATCGAATCGCCCACGCCGATTACGAACGCCGGCTTCTCGGCTTCAATGGCCTTCCAGACGGCTTCATACTTCCCGGCCACAACTTCGCCCATGCGGTCGCCGAGAATGACGAAGCGCAGGGGGGCGGCTGATTCCTGCGCAAAAAGTAATACGGTGGCCCCGGCGAAAGCCAGGGCCGCCGCACTCCAACCTGCCCAATTAATTGCGCGATTCAATGATGAACGTCGGTGCTATCCCCGAAGCGTGAGAATATCCCACGCCAGAGGAAGACACATAACTGGGGCAGCCCGACACCTTACCAAAGAATGCCTGTGGCTGTACATCCACCTGCATCTCACGGAATTCCAAATGCCCGTACGTCAGCATCGGAAAGACGCTGTGTACCGGCTTTACGCTCTCCTGCACGACGTAGGGCGAACGCTGCGCCTCGCGCATCGCGCGAGCCCAGGCGCCATCGTCATGCTCGTACCCGACGTAGCTGTGCAGATCCGAGTAATCGTCATTCGGCCGCAGCACGAGCGACTCGCGGTTCTCTTTGATGAAGTCGATCAGATCGACCTGCTTATCACGCCACATCGTCTTGCCCGCCTTCACGATGCGGGTGAAGGGGACGTGCTCTTTGATTGCCTTGCGCTCATTCGGCGGGAACTTCGCGGTCAGCGCATCGTCGGTGAGCAGCGCGAACATTGCTTTCTTATGCGAAAGCTCGGAACGGAAGCTGTTCACCACGCAAACCTTGTGATCGCGGTACGCGTGCACCAGCGGATGATCCAGCGTGAAGCGCATCAGGAATTCCTGCACGCTCACCCGGCGGTAAATCAGATCGATATCGATGCCG
>DASYCD010000054.1:0-20132 GCA_036500405.1 Bryobacteraceae bacterium | reverse complement strand
TCGGGCGCGAAGATCGTTATCGATCGTCTCCTCTGCCGCGTTCCGCACCACAAAAAGCACGAATGCGCCGGCAAACACAAACGTGACGACGAGGAACCCCGCATACCAGGCCGTGAGGCGGAAACGAATGGAACGCGAACCCGCGAAACGCACATTCACGTCCGATCCCGAAGCACGTAACCATACCCGCGAACTGTATGAATCAGCCTCGCGGCGGGATCGCTGTCAACCTTATCTCGCAGAAGCTTAATATACGTATCGACAGTATTCAGCTCGATGTCGTGATCGAAGCCCCACACGGCGTCAATGATGGAGCCACGGGAAGCAACTCTTCCAGCCCGCCGCAACAAATGTTCCAGGAATCGAAACTCCGTCGCAGTGAGGCTGACGCTGCGGCCGCCGCGGGTCACTTCGTGAGTCGTCGGATCGAGGATGAGGTCATCCACCTGAAGCACCGGGGCAGCGGGGGTAGTTGCGCGGCGCGACAGTGCGCGCAGACGGGCCAGGAGCACTTTCAAAGCGAAAGGTTTGACGAGATAATCGTCGGCGCCCGCGTCGAGCCCTTTCACAATATCGTCGGCCGCGTCACGCGCTGTGAGAAGTAGAATTGGCGCCTGATTGCCCGACTGACGAAGACGGCGCGCAACAGTCAATCCGTCCGCGCCGGGCATCATGACGTCCAGCACAATCGCGTCAAACGAAGCCTCGGTCGCGGCGGCAATTGCTTCCAGACCGTCATTCGTGACAGTAACCGTGTGGTTCTGCTCTTCAAGCCCTCTGCGAAGAGCGTTGGCCATCGCAAGTTCGTCTTCGGCAATCAGTATCCACACGTGCGGCCTCAGAGTAGCGCCCGAAGATGGAAATCCGCTGAAGCGGCGCTAGAAATTGAACGCTAACTGCAAGTCAATCCGTCGGTTACCAGTTGTACCATTACCCCCAGCCAGGGACGTGGATTGACCGAATAGTGGAGAACTGAGGTTTCCATCCGGCGCGGAGAAGTTTGGATGATTCAGGATGTTGCGCGCGTTCACCGAGAACACGAGCTGGCGTGGATCGTCACGGCCCGGCTTTGCTTCACCCAGATTAAAGATCTTCGAGAAGCGCAGGTTAGCGGAGACCATTCCGGGGCCCTGACCCAGATTGCGCGAAATGATTTTCTCGCCCGGCAGCGGCGCGGGATTCAGCAAACCATACGGCGTTGCGATCACGCCGGGCTGGGAGGCGTCGAGGGCAAATGATGGGCGGTCTGTATACAGACCGTCGCCGTTGAGATCGGACCCCGTAGTGATGTTGTAGGGCCGACCGGACGTGATCGTGAGAAATGGACTGAAACGCATGCCCCACCGCGGGGTCCACGATCCGTTGAACTGCACGCGATGGCGAACGTCGAAACCGGCTCGACTGTATTCGGTGCTGAGATCGTACGGGTTCGCCGGGAAAGAGCCGGCGCCATCCGTGTTACTCATCGCGCGTCCCCAGGTATAGGAGCCATTGAACGAGAGCTTTGAGTTCACGCGCGCGGTCACCGTGTTGATGAGCTGCTTTTGCCGGTAGACACCACTCGTTTCGTAGAGATAAATAGCGTTTGACCCGCCATAAGGCAACACGCCCGAAACCGGGAGCGGAGCGTTGATGTCCCGCGACCGAAGCTGGTGAACCCCAATCGAGTAGATATAGTTGCTCGCGACCGTAATATGCCGCGGTAATTGTCGTTCATAGCCGGTGGCGAACTGAATAAGGGTGGGCGTTCGCCAGTGCGCGTCCGTCTCACGAATGGTTTGCGGAAGCGCATTCGACGCGAGAGTCGATGCATCCGGCGCCACCGGATAGAAGTCCGGATTGCGAATCAGGAATTGCTGCTGCCGGATGCCATTCTGGCGCAGTGCATCCAGCGTCAAACTTTCGCTCAGGCGGTCATAGAACATGCCGAATCCGGCCCGAATCACATTCTTCGACGCTGCGCTTTTTCGCGTGCCGGGAGCCCATGCGAGGCTGAGACGCGGGCCGAGATCGGACCAATCGTGAACGTGAGTCTGCTGTTCGTAGCGAAGACCTCCGCTCAGCAACAGGTTGCTGCTGATTCGCCAGTCGTCCTGCAGGAAAAAGCCGTAATCGGCCTGATTGACTGCGGCCAGCGGATTGCCTGCGGCGAGAGTGAACTGACTGGCCCCGCCTCCCGCAGCGCGAATCTCGGAAGGGGTAAGACCATTCTGAATTCCGAGCAGCGTTGCGCGATAGCTTGCCAATGACGTAAACGTGAACGTCCCGGCATAATTTTGCATCGCCTGATTGTTCAGGTTCACAGCGCGAAGAATAGCGCCCCACCGCAGGGTATGCGTGCCGTGGATATAAGACGTCGAGTTCTGGAGTTCGTAACGCTTCTGGCGATCGAACGAATCACCCACCGACGACCCGCCGGAGGTAAACGCATCCAGAACAGAAATAACGGGCGCGGTAACACCCCCGTTCTGGTCGCTGTTCTGCGTGCGGTACCGGAAACGCGTTTCCATCACGGTGTGTGGATTCAGAACGCCGGTTTCCACTACCTGAAGACTCTTTTCATTACCGACCTGATGATAGGAGCGCTCGGCAAGAGAGAACCCTCCCACACCGCTGTTGTCGTTCGTGTCCCGCGCATAACCCAAACGAACGGTGAGCGTGTGATTCGTGGTCAGTTGCCGGTCGATTTTCAAATTGGACTCGATCCCGGTGAGAGGAGTGACCACGGCCTGCGTGAACGGGACGATATTCAGCGCGGAATCCAGAATCTGAGCGTTCACAACCGCGTTCTCATTGATATCGCGGCGTTCAAAGTCGAGGAAGTACGACGTCTTCTTATTGAGCGCGCCACTGACTTCGCCCTCCCACTGTTTGCGCCGGTAGGGAGGCTTCGAAGTCACGAACGGATTCCGCGAATTCAGGACGGCATCGCTGGACTGGTAAAGAATGTCTCCGTGGAAACTGTCTGTACCGGGCTTGGTGAAAATTTCGACGCGGCCGTGACCAGGACGGTCAAATTGCGCCGCATAGGGATTCTGGTTCACCCGAACCTCCCTGATGGATTGTTTCGCAGGCAATCGGCCGCCGGTGAAGCCATCGATGAATATCTGCCCACCCCCCGGCCCTGCCGCGGGCCCAGCCAACGCCTGAAGATCCGTGGCAAGATCGTCGCTATCGTCGGGCAGCGCGTCGAGATCGCTTTTCGCGAGCACCAGAGCATCCGCATTGTTCGATGGATCAGTGCTGACCGCGGCCGCAACAGTTGATGCAACATTGACCTGCTCGGCCTGCGTTTCCAGCGTCAGCGAGATATTGAGAGCAGTCGGCTGACCTCCGCGCACCGCGATATTGGACTGATCGAAATCCGCAAAGCCGGGCGCGGTGACGTGCATCGTGTAAGTGTCTGCAGGAATCTCGAATTGGTATCGGCCCTGTGGATCGCTTTTGATCGTCTGCACAGCGCCTTTCGAGTTGGTGGCCGTGACCGTGGCGCCGGGGACAATGCTGGAAGAGGGGTCCGAAATGACTCCCCGCAGCAATCCGTCAGGCGACTGCCCCGCCATGGAAGCGACGCAGAACGCAAAGATGCAAAAGTATTTCCATGTGGAATTCATACAATGTCTCAAAAGGTCTGATCGCGCAGCGCCAGGCTAGTCTTCTTTGTGTGGAGTGCCGTCGGCATTCACGGAGGCTTCGATTGTCTTGCCGCCCTTGGTCTTGATCGCCGCTTCATAGCTGACGCTGGAACCGGCCGTAAGCTTCTCCACTTTGGTGATTGTTCCTGTGCCGGCTCGCTTCCGAAGCGCAGCCTGCGCAGCGGCCGGGATGGCGTTCAGTTCGACTTGATCTTCGGTCTCCAGAATCGCGCCGGTTTTATCGAGAACGAGATCGCGGGATTTGCCATTGACCGTCGTCTCCACCTCGTAGGTGGTCTTGCCCTTTTCCTTCTCGGTGCTGAGGCCCACCAGCGTCGCGTTTTTGGTTTGTTCCTTTACCGCAGCCTGAACGGCAGGCGGAAGGCTCTCAAGTTTGACCTTAGTATCAGCGGGGCATGCGACTGCACCAAGCAGTGCGAGTCCCAAAATAATCTTCATTGGAAAGAGATTCTCCTGATGAAGATTGTGCGCTCTGATTCTGGAAATACGGTGAGTGCCGATTGCCTGCGCGCCCAGAAAGCTTACTGGGGACGCATGACGATAAACCAGGACGCGATGACTGGACCCTGAGGGCCTCGTCCTCGTCCCCGTCCGCCGGCGGGAGGAGCGGGAGCGCCGGCAGGCGCCGGTCCACGTTCCGGCTGGAACAGATATACGTTGTGCGACTGCGGATCGGCGGCAATCGTCTTCGCGCCGGCGAACGTCGAAACGGTCGCGACGACCGTGTATTTGTCTGGCGAATCCTGATGGACGACGGTGACATTTCCTTCGCCGCCATTCGGAATGAAGATCAGCTTTTTGCCCGAATCCCATCCAAGCGCATCGACGCGGGTGCCGTTTTTGACCGTCGCGACAACCTTGCCGGAACTCGGATCGACAACGACGGACGTATTGCTGCAGCCGGAGAAAATTCGGTTCGAAGCCTTGTCGTATGCGATGCCCGTTGGACCCTCGCAGGGCGCGAGTGGCCACGATGCTATCGCTTTCCAGGTCCTCGTATCGATTTCCTGAATCGTGCTCTTTCCTTCGTTGTTGACGAAAATATGTCCGTTGCCATCGGCGGCGGCGCCCTCTGGCGCGGTGTCCTCAAGTTCAACCGTTGCCACAATGTCGCCACTCTTGGGATCGATCACGGTAACCGTCCCAACAGGGCGGCTGTGATTGGTCAGAATGATCTTGTCATCAGGCTCGTCGTACATGATGCCGTCGAGTCCGCCTTCCTTGACCGGAATCTGTTTGATCACGGCGAAAGTTTTGAGATCGAACATGGTGACCGTGGAGTTGCCGCCGTTCGTTGTAAACCCGTGACCGTCTTTCGTCGCGATGCCGGCGCCGTGTACGCCGGGCGTATCGGGAATATCGGCCACTACTTTGCCGGTCGATCCGTCAACAACCATCATGTGAGTAGAGCGCGACACAAAGACGTGCCCTGTAGCCGCCTCGACGGCCACGTAGTCCGTGCCACCGTCCCCTTTGATGTCATACTTATCAACTTTGAACGTTTGCGCCTGTGCGATACCTGAAAGCGCCAGACCAGCGGTTATGCAAATCCTGATTGCGCCAATTAAACTTCTGCTCATAATCACCTCTCGTTGGACATAGAAACCCGCGCTCGACTTTACGCCTGAATTATGAAAGTTTGCTGAAAGCCGGGTATCGCAGGTGAAAGGCTGCATTCATCAAATCTTCAGACGCCCATGATTTGATAGGGGCTTCGCATACGGACAATGATCGTTTCTCTCTGGGTCGAAGAGCTGAAATCCGCCATGCGCGGCCGGTTTGCATGGGTGGGCGCCGCGATCCTTCTGCTCATCATCGGAGGTATCGCGACCGCTGGAACGCAGGATGTCTGGCTGGACGGGTACGGCATCATCGCCTACGGACTTGTGCCGCTCGCCTTCATTCCTCTGGCGGCGGGCATGATCGCCAGTGCGCGCGCGAGCCGATTCGTGGAATGCGTTTTCACCTCGCCGGTGGAACGAAGCCACTGGCTCATCGCGAAAATACTGGTTCTCCTGACGCTCGCCGCGGCATACTATGCCGCGCTGCTGCCGATGTTTCTGGTGTACGCCGCGCACGTCGGTATTCCTTTGCTGCTGCACAAATTTCTGATCTGGACCCCGGCAATGCTCGTCATCAGCATCGCAATCGGCGTGCTTGTCGGCGTGTTGTTTATTGGCCGCAGTCTGGCGGCGCCGGCAGGAGCGGGTATGGGCGTGCTGATGTTCTACGCCGGTCTCCTGCCGCTTCAGGAGCTAATGGTCGCGCGCGGCAACGGGGCATCGCGCACGGGGCATCTCACGCTCGCGAGCCCGGCGGTGCTCCTCAAGAATGCGCTTGGATTCACGCTTGCAGTGGGGAGCATTCCGTCGCTGACGGCCGGCACGTGGCTCAGCATTGCGCTGCTAACCACAGGCGCGCTGGCGCTGGCGATCTGGATATTCCTTAAGGCGCAGGGCGTGGAGACGTGGGAAGCCACGCGCAGCCAGCGGTGCATCATCGCGGTCGGTTTGGCGGCTCTGATCATTGTTCCAATGACTATAGCGGATGCGAACTATGACACCCCTGCGCCACCTCCGAACGCGGCGCCCGCAGTCCGCGGCCTCTTCGGGCGCGGCGTCAGCCTGGCTCTTGTCATGCCGGGCGAGCGGGCACCCGAGCGTTGCTGCAGCGCAGTACTCAACCGCGATTCAGGCGCAATCGGAACGGATGAAGATTCAAAGCGCGATCTTCTCATTCTTCTGCCGGTCGAATCCACTCGGAAGATCCAGGATTTTCATACTGAGATTGCGGGGGCAGCCGGATTACGTGCGGCGCCGGATGACTCGTCGAGGATCACGTGGGAGACTCGCCTTTATCCAAATGAGCTGGGCCCGCCCGCGGCCGATGGCCACCACGTTGCGACCGGCTGGATTGCGCGTATTCCCGTTACCCTGAACGCCACGAAACCGTGGGATGTTGGCGGCAATCGCTATCCGCTGAGCGTTCATGCCTCGTACCGGATTGAAGGTGACCCGCAGGCATACACGTTTCCGGCGCGCGCCGCCGTGGAGGCCCAAATTTCAAGCGCGCTCTATGAAATGGCGGCCGCATCCCTGCTGTTCCCGGCGATCTGCCTCGGCGCGGCGTTTCGTCGCTGGCGGAGGACGCGATGACCGGTGCGATCGAATACGCGATCGAGATGTCTGGCCTGACTCGCCGCTTCGGTGACTTCGTGGCTGTCAATCAGGTTTCTCTGGCAATCCCCAAAGGCTGCCTTTATGGATTCCTTGGCCTGAACGGCGCGGGCAAAACAACCACTATCCGCATGCTGACCACACTGCTGCCGCCTACCGGAGGAATTGCGAAGGTGTGGGGTAACGATGTGGCGAAAGATCCCCTGGCTGTGCGGCGAAGCGTTGGATTGGTCAGCGATGAGACGAGCGAAAGTCAGTCTTCCTGGACGGCGCGAGAGTATCTGCAGTACTTCGCCCGCATTCGGCAGATGGCCGACCCACAGGCGGAGGTCGAACGTCTGCTGGATGACGTCGGCCTCGATCCCGCATTCCGCGGAAAATTGATGGGCACGTACAGTACCGGGATGAAGCGCCGGGTTGAGATTGCGCGGGCGTTGATGGGCAATCCCAAAGTTCTGTTTCTGGACGAACCGACTCGCGGCCTCGACCTGCCGGCGAAGCGCGACATGTGGAGGCTGCTCCACCGCCTCGCCGAGCGGGAAAACGACACGATTTTTCTCAGCAGCCACGACGCGCACGAGATCCGCAGTCTATGCAATAACATCAGCGTCATTGCAAAAGGCAAATTGGTATACAGCGGTGCGACAGACGATCTCGGGACCGACCTCGACAGCTTTGAAGAGGAACTCATTGCCCTCCTCACAAACCAGCGGGACTGAAAATCTATCCTCTAATGTCTAATGGCAGCGTTCCCGTACTATATCCGTTCTCTGGAATGTTTATCGATCACTACGGAGGGTAGAGGGCATAATCAAAAACGTCCCGACACCGGCCTGGCGCATAGAAAATGTATTTGTTCCCGGCCGACACCGTCGCGCGCTGTTCGACAACCGAACGCGAACCGGCACGCAAACACCAGATCCACCACCGTGTACTGCGGCTTCGACCGGTGGCAATACAACACATCGAAAACTGAACGGAATTTTCAACCCGGCTGACGTCGCCGTTCACGGTAGCGGCAGTAAACTAATTTGAATTGAGCCACACAGAACCAATAACCGCCTGTATGCCGCGCGAGGACGCACTATTGGCCTACGCGGCGACCGTGAATCAGCCCGGCATGCTTTTCTCCCTGGATACCGCGTTGCCAAGACGGCTCCAACAGATGCGTGAACACCTTCACGACCCGATCACCGCGGACGAGGCTCTGGCACTTAACGATATTCTTTATCGGCGACACCGGTGCGGTGGATATGATGGCGTGGCTGCACGAGCCGACGGTTTCATGGGAAGAGCATTTCATCCGCGAGGCGTACCGCGCCAAGGAAGCCGACCGCCAATTGAGCGAGTACCTGCGGGGGCAAGATGAAAAGTGGGCCGACGGGACTCTTCCTTCCCCGTTGCTCGCTTTTGGTTGGTCACCGGAGGAAATCGTCGAATTCGAGCGGGGAGAGATCGAGTATGCGCTTTGGGCGGGCGAAGGGCTTGCCGGATCGCGTGCCCTTTGCCTGGGCATTTCGAACACCGGCGAGCACCCGCTCGTTGATAACGGCCCATTCGAACTCGGCGAACGCGCTCATTTGTGGAGAAGTAATCTTGATATCGGGTTGTTGGCGCCGGTATTGATGCCCTGTGTGATCGCGATAAACCGGATACCGGCAGAATCGAAATCCATGATGTGATTCACGAGTTGCTGCACGGTCCGACCCAACGGTCAGCTTCCAGACGGCGATGGCGTCGAATTTGCGGGCTTTCTCCGATCACCCTTATTGCGATAGAAGCTGTAATCCGACTGTCCTGTATCGCCTTCGGCCGCGCCGCCGAACTCTCTCTTCAGATTGGCCAGCAATCGACCGCCGTCGACTCTTTGCAGCGCCGGGGAGTTAGTCCGATGTCCGCTATGCTGGACGCAGAGTGCCAGGCAAAGAGTGACTCAGAAAGTACAGATTGTGGGGCGGTATGCGGCGTGTGCTGCGGCGGTCGGGTTGTTTGTCGGAGCCGCGAAGTCCGGATTGCATGTCAATTCCACGACGACGGCCCTTTATCTTTTGCTGGTGGTGCTGGCTGCTGCAACTCTATGGGGTTTGGCGGAATCGATCTTTTGCTCGGTCGCGGGAGTACTGGTGTTTAACTTTTTCTTTCTGCCTCCGGTGGGCGGCTTCACGATTCAGGACCCGGAGAACTGGGTGGCGCTTTTCGCGTTTCTGGTGACGGCCGTGACGACCAGCCAGCTTTCGTCCCGAGCGAAACAAAGAGCGCACGAGGCGCTGCTGCGGCAGGGCGAAATGGCCCGTCTATATGAACTGAGCCGGGTATTGCTGATGGAGGACGAGCGCGGCGGCATGCGCAGTTCAGTGGTGGCAGCAGAACAGGTACTGCGGGCGGGTCCTATCGCGTTCTACGACGCACAGACAAAAGAGGTTTACGGCGAAAGGCCGAAAAGCGGTCTGACGATCGGCGAGATGGCCGAGGTGGCCGCTAACGAGGTCGAGATGACTCGTGCGGGAACCACGGTCATTCCCGTCCGCATGGGCACGCACGTGGTGGGCAGCCTGGCCACGGGCGAGAACGAGTTAAGTGGGACGGTGCGGGAGTCTGTGGCCGGTCTGCTGGCAATCAACTATGAGAGAGAAGTGGCGCTGGCGCGAGCGGCGGCGGCCGAGATTGGGCGGCGCAATGAAGAATTCAAATCGTCGCTGTTGGACGGACTGGCACATGACCTGAAGACTCCCCTGACGGCCATCCGGACCTGCGTGACGCGACTGATCACGATCCCGCCGCGCACGGAGGAGGTGCGGCAGGAGCTACTGAGCATCATCGATCAGGAGTCAACGCGGCTGCAGCTATCCATTACAGAAGCGGTGGAACTGGCACGCATCGAATCTCGTGAGCTGAGGCTGGAGCGAGAGCCGTGTGATGTGGCCGAACTGGTGTCGCAAGTCGTCAGCGAAGTGCGGGACGAGATCAAAGAGCGGTATGGTGCGCGCGCGCCGGCCGGCATTGTGCTGGCGATGGATCGGGATCTGATGCGCCGGGCGCTGGCGCAGATCGTGGAGAATGCGAAGAAGTACGCGCCCGCAGAGTCGAAGATCGAGATTGAGGCCGGGCTGGACGGAGGCGAGGCGCGTATCTGCGTGATGGATCGGGGCGCCGGGATTGCGGCGGACGAACTAAATCGCGTCTTCGATAAGTTTTACAGAGGGCGAAAAGTGCGGGATAAAGTAGAGGGCACGGGCATGGGACTGGCGATCGCGCGAAGCATTGTGGAAGCCCATGGCGGCAGGATACGCGCGGAGCAGCGCCCTGGCGGTGGTACGGCGATCGTGGTGACGATTCCAGCCCAATGAACACCGCGACCATTCTCGTAGTGGACGACGAACCGCAGTTGCGGCGAGCCATGAAAGCAACGCTGACGGATCTGGGGTATTCGGTAATTGAGGCGAAGACGGGGGAAGAGGCGATCGAGAAGCTGCGCACGGACGCGCCCGATGTCGTACTGCTCGATCTCAACATGCCGGGTATCGGCGGCCTGGAGACATGCCGGGCGATTCGTGAGACTTCGGAGATCCCCGTGATCATCTTGTCGGTTCGCAACACGGAGCGCGACAAAGTGCAGGTGCTGGATGCGGGCGCCAACGATTACGTGACGAAGCCATTTGGCATTCAGGAATTGCTGGCGCGCATCCGAGTGGCGCTGCGCCAATCGCCTACGGCAGGCGAGCCTGGGACGAAGCAGTTTGTCAGCGATGAACTCACGATCGACTTCGAAGCGCGTCGCGTGACCCGATCGGGCAAGACGGTGCGGTTGACGCCCAAAGAGTTCGACCTGCTCAAGTTGCTGGTCGATCATGCAGGCAAACCGATCGCCCATCGGAAGCTATTGCAGACGGTCTGGGGTCCGGACTACGGCGATGAAGTGGAGTATCTACGGGTGGTGGTGAACCAGCTACGCAAGAAGATCGAGATCGAGCCGTCGAAACCCCGCCATCTGCTCACGGAACCGTGGATGGGATACCGGTTCGAAGAATAATCCTCACGAAGTTCTTATAACTTTCTAACGGGTTCTACCTTACTCTCCAGACAGGGAGCAGGAAGGACACCATGAGAACTCAAGCAAGTGAGACAGCCCCCGAGCGCACGGTCGAGGTTGCTGAACTGGATCTGGTTACTCCGTTCACGACACCGGAACTGACGAGGGCAGCTATAGCGGTGGCCGAGCGTCTCGGGAGGGACCTGCGTGCGGCAATTCGGCTGGTCAAGTTGCAGGTCGTGCCGTATGCCGTGGAAAGTTCAACTGTCCCGCTGAGTTTTCTCAAGGCGCAGATGGGAGCTTTTCGGTCGACGTTGCCGCTTCATCCCCACATCATCTTTACCCGAGATTCCGAGGCGGACCTGTTGCGCGCACTACACACGGATTCCATCGTGATCCTGGCCTCTAAGTCCCGCCCGTGGCCCACACCGATTGAGCGTATGGCACTCAAGCTGCGGAGAGCCGGTCATCGCGTTGTTCTTGTACACACGAAGGGGAGTTTACATGCCTGATGTCATTTATTGCCTGCTGATCGCAGGCTTTTTTGTTGTTGCGTGGCGTTTTACGAAGGCCTGCGAAAGGCTCTGAGAAGACTTATGGATTACATCGCAGCCGGACTGGTGTCGCTGGCGCTTTGCATTTATCTGCTGTACGCGCTCCTGCGGCCGGAGAAGTTCTGAGGTAGATGATGACTATGAACGGGTGGATGCAGGTTGGCATTTTCTTCGCGTTGATTATCGCGTGCGCGAGGCCGCTGGGCGGATACATAGCCCGGGTGATGGAAGGCAGGAAGACATTTCTCAGCGTGCTGCTGGCCCCGCTCGAGCGCCTGCTGTACCGGCTCTGCGGGATAGACCTGAGCAGCGATGGACAGCCTGAGGAGCAGCATTGGACCCGGTATGCCGCGTCGTTGCTGGCATTTAGCGCGGTGAGCACTTTACTGCTCTATGCGCTGCAAAGGCTCCAGGTTTGGCTGCCTTTCAATCCGCAGCGGCTAAGTGCGGGTAACGTGAGCCCGGACCTCGCCTTCAATACGGCGATTAGCTTCGCGACCAACACCAACTGGCAAAGCTACGTGCCGGAGACGACGCTGAGTTACTTCACGCAAATGGCAGGGCTGACGGTTCATAACTTCCTTTCGGCCGCAGCGGGCCTGGGGATCGCTATCGCGCTGGTGCGCGGCTTCGCGCGGCAATCCATACAGACGATCGGAAACTTTTGGGCAGACCTGACACGCGGAACTCTTTATATTCTGCTGCCTTTGTCGGTGGTTGCGGCGCTGATTCTGTGCTCCCAGGGCGTGATCCAAAACCTGGGTGCATACACGAGCGTCACGACGCTTGAGGGCGTGAAGCAGACGATCGCGCAGGGGCCGGTAGCATCGCAGGAAGCAATCAAGATGCTGGGGACGAATGGCGGTGGGTTCTTCAACGCTAACTCGGCGCATCCGTTTGAGAATCCGACGCCGTTCAGCAACATGTTCGCCATGTTCCTGATTTTTCTGATTCCAGGAGCGCTGACCTCTACGTTCGGCAAGATGGTGCGCGATACACGACAGGGCTGGACTCTGTTTGCCGCAATGTCGGTGCTGTGGTTTGCGGGTGTCTTCGCGGCTTATCACTTCGAGCAGCAGGGTACGCCGGCACTCGCCAAAGCAGGAATCGAAATGACCGCGACAGATGCGCAGGCGGGCGGCAATATGGAGGGCAAAGAGACGCGCTTCGGCATCGCCGACACGGCCTTATTCGCGACGATAACGACAGATGCGAGTTGCGGGGCCGTCAACGGGATGCTTGACAGCTTCACGCCGCTGGGCGGCCTTGTTCCCCTGTTCAATATTCAACTGGGCGAAGTGGTCTTTGGCGGCGTCGGAGCCGGACTGTACGGCATGTTGATGTTCGCGATTCTCGCGGTCTTTATCGCTGGTCTGATGGTGGGGCGAACACCCGAGTATCTGGGCAAGAAGATCGAGCGCAAAGAAGTGAAGATGGCGATGGTGGCAATGCTGGTACTGGCGGCGAGCATCCTGTTCCTCGCAGGCGCGAGTTCCGTGGTGGAGTTTGCCAGGAACAGCTACTGGAATCCACAAGGCGGGGCCGCGGGCAACACCAACAACCCGGGCGCACATGGCCTTTCAGAGATTCTCTACGCATACACGAGCGGAACTGGAAACAATGGCAGCGCGTTCGCGGGCATCAGCGCCAACACCCCCTGGTACAACCTGACGCTCGGGCTCGCGATGTTGATTGGGCGATTCCTGATGCTGCTGCCGCTGCTGGCGACCGCGGGTTCCCTGGCGGCGAAGAAACAGGTTCCGGTGTCCGCGGGAACGTTTCCGACTCACGGGCCTTTGTTCGTGAGCCTGCTGGTGGGCGTGGTGGTGATTGTCGGGGCTTTGACGTACTTCCCGGCTATCTCGCTGGGTCCTCTGGTGGAACACCTGATGTCGTGAACGGAGAACTGATATGCCGACAGAACTGCAGGAACCAGAAGTTAGCGTCGTAGTGAATGAGATATCGGCCGATTCCACGGCTATGGGGCTTTCGCGGGGCAAAAGATCGCGACCGCTGTTCGATGGACCCATTGTTCGGCGGGCGCTGCTGGATTCGTTAGTGAAGCTGGACCCGCGAACGCTGGCGAAGAATCCCGTGATGTTCGTGGTGGAGGTGGGCGCGGCTCTGACGTCCATTCTGCTGGTGAAGGCGATTGCTACGGACGGCGGGAACATCCTGTTCCAGGTGCAGATTGCGGCGTGGCTGTGGTTCACTGTCTTCTTTGCCAATTTCGCTGAAGCAATGGCAGAAGGCCGGGGCAAGGCGCAGGCGGACAGCCTGCGGAAGACGAAGTCGGACGCATCGGCGAAGAAGGTGGCGGCGAGCGGCAAGGTGGAGATGGTGGCGGCTTCCACGCTGCGTAAAGGCGATGTCTGCCTGTGTGAGCCGAACGATGTGATCCCGGGCGATGGCGAGGTAATCGAAGGCATCGCCAGTGTGGACGAATCGGTGATTACCGGCGAGAGTGCGCCGGTGATTCGCGAATCCGGTGGAGACCGCAGCGCGGTGACAGGCGGCACCAGGGTTCTCTCGGACTACATCAAGGTGCGGATCACGTCGAATCCGGGCGAGACATTTTTGGACCGGATGATCGCGCTGGTGGAGGGAGCGCAACGGCAAAAGACGCCGAATGAGATTGCGCTGAACATCATGATCGCCGGGCTCACGCTGATCTTCCTGTTCGCAGTGGTGACGTTGGTGCCATTCGCGCAGTACAGCGTCGCGCATGCAAAGGCCGGGGCGATTCCGGGCGTGATCGTGCTGGTATCTCTGCTGGTCTGTCTGATTCCGACGACGATCGGAGGCCTGCTCTCGGCGATCGGTATCGCAGGTATGGATCGAGTGATGCAGCACAACGTTCTGGCGATGAGTGGCAAGGCCGTGGAGGCGGCTGGCGACGTCAACACATTGCTGCTGGACAAGACGGGCACGATTACGCTGGGCAACCGGCAAGCCGTGAAGTTCATGCCGGTGGATGGTGTGAGTGAGTCTGAACTGGCCGATGCCGCTCAGTTGTCGAGCCTGGCGGATGAGACGCCGGAGGGTCGCAGCATCGTGGTCCTCGCAAAGGAGAAGTACGGACTGCGAGGGCGGGAGATCGCGTCGCATGAGGCGGAATTTATTCCGTTCACCGCGCAAACGCGAATGAGCGGCATCGACTACGAAGGCCGGCAGATTCGCAAGGGCGCGACGGGCTCGGTGCGGCAGCATATAACGGACATGGGCGGCGTCTTCCCGCAGAAAGCGGCCGATATCTCGGATGGCATCTCGCGAACGGGTGGCACGCCCCTGGTGGTCTGCCAGGATAGCCGGGTGATGGGAGTGATTCACCTGAAGGACATCGTGAAGGGCGGCATGAAGGAACGGTTCGCCCAGATGCGGGTGATGGGGATTCGAACCGTGATGATCACGGGCGACAATCCTTTGACGGCGGCGGCAATTGCGGCTGAGGCGGGCGTGGACGATTTCCTGGCGCAGGCGACGCCGAAGGACAAGCTGGACCTGATCCGGACGGAGCAGGCGGGCGGGCGGCTGGTGGCAATGACCGGCGATGGAACGAACGATGCACCGGCGCTGGCGCAAGCGGATGTCGGGGTGGCGATGAACACGGGCACGATGGCGGCGAAAGAAGCCGGTAACATGATTGATCTCGACAGCAATCCTACGAAGCTGATTGAGGTGGTGGCGATTGGGAAGCAGCTGCTGATTACGCGCGGGGCTTTAACGACGTTCTCGATCGCGAACGATGTTGCGAAGTACTTCGCAATTATTCCCGCGATGTTCGCGGTGACGTATCCGGCTCTGAACCGGATGAACATCATGGGTCTGCATACGCCGGAGAGCGCAATTCTGGCCGCGGTGATATTCAACGCGCTGATCATCATTGCGCTGGTGCCGCTGGCGCTGCGGGGTGTGAAATACCGGGCACTTTCGGCAGGCGCATTGCTGCGGCGGAATTTGCTGGTTTACGGCATCGGTGGCGTAATTGTGCCGTTCCCAGCCATCTGGCTGATTGACCGGTTGCTGGGCGTTTTGCATTTAGCGTGAGGAGAAGACATCATGTGGAAAGAACTGAAACCGGCGATTTTGGTTACCGTAATGTTCACGATCCTGACTGGGATTGTTTACCCGCTGGCCGTGACAGGCGCGGCGAAAGCTATGTTTCCGAGCCAGGCGAGGGGCAGCCTGATCGAGCGGGAAGGTAAGGTAGTTGGTTCCGAACTGATCGGGCAGAACTTCACGAGGCCTGAGTACTTCCACCCGCGGCCTTCGGCAGCGGGGACCGGCTACGACGCGGGTGCTTCGTCAGGCAGCAACCTGGGACCGACGAATCCGGCGCTGGTGGAGCGACTGGCCAAAGATGCGGCAAAGTTTCGCGAAGAGAACCCACGCTTCGAGGGCGCGATTCCGGCGGATGCGATCACGACATCGGGCAGCGGCCTCGACCCGGATATCAGTCCGGCGAATGCGCTGGCGCAGGCAGAGCGAGTTGCGTTGGCGAGGGGCGTGCCGGCCGACAGCGTGCGGCAGGTAATCTTAGCGTCTTTGGAGGCGAGGGACCTGGGAGTGCTCGGGGAGCCTCGGGTCAACGTGCTGAAGCTGAACCTCACGATGGATGAGAAGGCGCCCATCAGGAAATAGACAGCATGGCGATCAGCGACTTTCACCGTCCAGGCCCCGAAGAACTGCTGCGGCACATTCAGGAGGAAGAACAGCAGACCCGGCAAGGCCGGCTCAAGCTCTTCCTCGGATATGCGCCTCGTGTAGGCAAGTCGATGCGGATGTTCGAAGAGGGTCTGCGGCGGCTGAAGAGGGGGCAGGACGTGGTGGTCGGCGCGGTGCAGCGAAAGGGGTCGCAGCATCTGGAGGCGATGCTCCGACAATTTGAAGTGATGCCGCCTGAGTCGGCGGATGCTCCGAATATCGATGTCGCGGGCGTGCTGGCTCGTAAGCCGCAGGTTTGCCTGATTGATGAGCTTGCCAGTGAGAATGCGCCAGGCAGTCCGAACCGGTACCGATGGCAGGACGTGGGCAACATTCTCGCGGCTGGCATCACGGTGGTCAGCGCGATTAACCTGCAACATATCGTCGAGGAGCAAGATGCCGTTGAACGGATTACGGGACGCCGCGCTGCGACTTCTGTTCCCTCCGCTTTCATTCATTCAACAGATGAACTGGTAATCGTGGATGTTCCTGCCGAAGCGGTGGAGGGGATGGGGGAGCGTGGCGGACTCTCGGGGGCACAGCTTAACGAATTGCGGGAGCTGGCATTGCTGCTGGCGGCGCAGGTCGTGGAGGAGCAACTGCGCCGGTACATGGGCGCGCACCATATCCGCCAAAACTGGAGCACGCAAGAGCGACTGCTGGTATGCCTCACGCCGCGCAGCAGCGCACGGCGAATGCTGGAGTCCGCAGCCCGCGCGACACAGCGTTTCCACGGCCAGATGCTGGCGGTATATGTGGATCAGGGGAACCTGTCGCGAACTGAGACGGAGGCGTTGGAAAACAACCTGGAGTATGCCCGAAAAATGGGCGCGGAGCTGCATGTACTCAAAGGAGAAGATGCGATCGGCAGGATACTTGAGTTCTGTCAGCACGAGCGCGTCACTCAGCTCTTCATTGGGCACACGCAGCGAAAGAGCTGGAAGTTCTGGTCGGAGAAACCGGTGGAACGGCTGCTGCGGTCAGCGGAGATCGACATTCGGTTGTTTCCGGCGGAAGGTCAAGTGCAACATGCCGGAGCCAAATAGCAGGGGCACGCTGACCATATTCCTCGGGTATGCAGCGGGCGTGGGAAAGACTTACCGCATGTTGCAGGAGGCTCGGAAACTGAAGGCAGAAGGCCGCGATGTTGTGATCGGATACTTCGAACCGCATGGACGAGTGGAGACGATCGCACAGACTGAGGGCCTTGAGTTCATTGGTCGCAGAAAGTTCGAGTATCGTGGTTCTGTCTTCGAAGACATGGACACGCCTGCGTTGATCACGCGACGGCCTGCTGTGGCCGCCGTCGACGAATTTGCGCACACGAATGTTCCAGGTGCGGAGCGGCCGAAGCGCTGGCAGGACGTCAGGACCATTCTGGACGCAGGGATCGATGTTTTGACCAGCCTGAATGTGCAACATATCGAGAGCCTGAACGACCAGGTGTGGCAGGTGACAGGCATACGCGTTCGGGAGACGTTGCCCGATTGGGTAGTCCGGGAAGCTGACGAAGTGGTGATGGTGGATGTGACGCCGAGGGCGCTGGTCCACCGTCTGGAGCGCGGCGTCGTGTATGCACCCGAGAAGGCGCGGGTGGCGCTGGAAAATTTTTTCACCGAGACGAATCTCAACGCGTTGCGTGAGCTGGCTCTACGGCAGGCCGCGCAGCAACTGGAGAATCGCAGTGCGCTTTGCCCCCTGGACCTATCGGGACTCGGACCTGCCGAACGAATTCTCTTATGGCTGACGCCTCAGCCCGCAACTGCGATGCTGATTCGCCGTGCTCGACGCGTGGCGGATTACCTCGGCTGCCCGTGCACTGCAATTTACGCCGAGGAGCAAGAGGTTGAGTGCGAGCCGTGGCTGAACATCTGCGCGAATTTGAGGATCGACGTGCGCTCGGTTATGGGCGCGGGCGGGATGCCAGGCAAAGTGGCGGAGTATGCGCGGTCAAACGAGACGACGCAGGTCTTCGTGACACGTGAAACGCCGGAGGTGGCGAAGCTGGTCCACCTGGCTCGCGACCTCCAGATCACGGTTGTGGGGACACGGGTGGGACCCGTGAGATAGTTCAAAGCCGAGCGAGAGACACCGCCTACGCCGATAGTCGAACGGTGCCTCGATGACTGTTTACCAGCGCTGCAACCGTATGCTGGCCCAGTACCTGTGATGTTCACTTACCGGGAAGTTCGGCGAAATGCCGCAATGGGTTAGTCCTCAAAAATGCCTTCCAGTTCGGCTATCTATATTGGCTGCGTAATCGGGAAACCTTGGAGTAGGGCACGGCCGCTGCCAAGACATCTCCAGAGAGTTACCGTTCCAGATTCACGCTCCGCTTTCGAGATCTAGCCTTCGGGTCGTCGAGGTCTAATACCGCTTCGCATAGTGTTTCGTGGTACCTCCCGAGCCAACCTCCCCAGCGCTCATCATCGAACGGAACCACACCGCCCTGTAGCAGCCGCTTCGCGAGCGACCGGAAATGATCCCGATTCTCAAAGAGCGCTTCGGCGTTGCCGAGATTCGTGACCACGATTCTGCGCCTGCGGTTCTCATCCATGGTCTTGTTGATCACGACGAACGAATTCGTCGTGAGATCGCCGCGGCTGCGGGCTTCGTCCAACTCGGGGGTGTAACGGAGATAGTAAACTCGCCCGTGGGTTCCTTCGAGCATGAGGTAACGCCTGCCATCTTCCTCTTCTCCGTGCGAAAGCACGCGGCCCTCCAGCGAATTGATGTCGCGCCAGTTCGGTGCGCTGAGTTGCAGGCGCGGATCGGTAGAAGAGCGCTGTGGGCGGCGAGCGTTTTCTGATTATCTGCCCGCGCGCTTCATCGCCCTCAAAGCGGTCTCCAGATTGCGTCGAACCTGCCACTGATACTGGCCGTCCGATCGGGCCAATCCCATGGTTGTAGAGTCATCAATCGGGACGCCAGCGATTGCTCGCGGACAACAGCGAACCGGCCGAGTCCAGAACGCGTAGGGTCAGCCGTGACCCGGAGGTCCCCGGATATTCCACCCAACGGCTGAGTTCGCGCCACGATCAACCTGTCCAGCGGTGTGAAGCGCTGCATTGGCACCTGCCGCCGGAGCGCGAGAGTAGCATCCTGCTCTGTCCGGTAGCCGAGTTGTACGGTAGCGGAATGTTGCGCCACGGATCGAAGACCGTTGCTGACGTACTCTCGATCCAGCCTGAATTCCTTGCCCCTTTTGTCCAGCCCCCGGAGAGCGATGTGGACATGGGGATGCTCCGTGTTGAAATGCGCCTGGGCCGCCCATTCGAGCGACGTGTGGAGATCAGTTTCCATCCGACTCATCACGTCTCGTGTAAGCCGCTGCAAATCGAGCCGCTCCCCGAATTCGGGCGAGATTATCAGTTTCCAGATCCGGGGATCGCCCACCTCCTGCCACTCGTGAAGCCTAAGGGGAATATCGGTCCAGTAGTTTCCGCAGAGAACCCGGTTTTGTCTGGCTGGAGAGAAGCACTCTCCCGCACGATGTATTTGCCATGCGCGCCCCAATGCCCTGTGACCCGATTACTGGAATAGGTCCCCCGGACCGAACAGTGCTGAAAATGGGGCGGCCTTGACCGTGCAGCTTGCTGACGCCGCGCAGTCCGCGAACTCTGCGCGTATTTCATAACCGCCCGGAAGGCAAGGGATATCGCAGGAGCTGACCGCCGCTCTCTCGGGATCGGAGGCTTCCCCGGCCGGAGCCGAAATTCCGGGTTGTCGTCGTCATTCTCCCCGGGCACGATTCACCAGTTCCATGAGCGCCGCCTGGGCGTCGCCCGCCATATTTGCTCCAACACTCTTGAGGAATCGGGAGTAGCGGAGCTTTCCCCGCGCGACATCGGCTTTCCTCGTATCCTCGTCAGTATCGGGCAGCGTGCTGAGAATCACTTTGGCTAACGCATCCATATAGGCGAAGAGAGCCTGCTGCCCCGTGCTGACTCGACGAACCTGCTTCGAGTACTTCTCCAGAGACGCGCTGATGCGCTGTTCGGATTCATCGAGT